>DATDBB010000303.1:0-22369 GCA_036525085.1 Allobosea sp. | reverse complement strand
GCACTCGTGGCCGAGGGCATCACGGTGGTGATGTCGACGCATGATCTCGGCCAGGCCCGGCGCCTCGCCTCGCGCGTGCTCTTCCTGCATCGCGGCAGGCTGATCGAAGACGCGCCCGCCGCAGCCTTCTTCGCCGGCCCGACCTCACCCGAGGCGAAAGCCTTCCTCGCCGGAGAGCTGATCTGGTGACGCAGCCCTATCCAACGAAAAAACCAGGGAGACATCCATGACCACGACCCGCCGCCTGCTGCTCACTGCGGGCCTTTCCGCCGCCCTGACCGGCCTCGCCCTCGCCCAGACCACCACGGCGACGCCGCCCGCCGCATCCGCGCCGGCAGCCGGCGATAGCCGTTTCATCACGGTGTCCTCGACGACCTCGACCCAGGATTCCGGCCTGTTCGGCCATATCCTGCCGCTGTTCAAGGCGAAGACCGGCATCGAGGTCCGCGTCGTCTCGCAAGGCACCGGACAGGCGCTGGACACCGGCCGCCGCGGCGATGCCGACGTCGTCTTCGTCCATGCCCGGGCGCAGGAGGAGAAATTCGTCGCCGATGGCTTCGGGCTCGAACGCAAGCCGGTCATGTACAACGACTTCGTGCTCATCGGCCCGAAGAGCGACCCGGCCGGCATTTCCGGCACGAAGGACATCGCCGCCGCGCTCAAGGCGATCCAGGAGAAGGGCGTCCCCTTCGTCTCGCGCGGCGACAAATCGGGCACCCACTCCGCCGAACTCGCGCTCTGGAAGGTCGCCGGCGTCGACCTCGAAGCCAAGAAGGGCGCCTGGTATCGCGAGATCGGCCAGGGCATGGGCGCTGCGCTCAACACCGCCGGCGGCATGGGCGCCTATGTGCTGGCCGATCGCGGCACCTGGATCTCCTTCAAGAACCGGGGCGACCTCGCCATCGCGGTCGAAGGCGACCGGCGGCTGTTCAACCAGTACGGCGTCATCGCGGTGAACCCGGCCAAGCACCCGCATGTGAAGATCAATGACGGACAGGCCTTCGTGAACTGGCTCGTCGACCCCGAGGGCCAGAAGGCGATCGCCGACTACAAGATCGAGGGCCAGCAACTCTTCTTCGCGAACGCGGCGCAGGCCGGCGCGTGAGCCGATGCACCGCGCCCTTCTCGCCGGGCTCCTCGTGATGGCCGGGTTGGCCACGGCCCCCGTCGCGCAAGCGCAGGAGCCCGTGCTCCTCCATGCCGCGGGCAGCCTGCGGGCCGCGTTGACCGAGGTCGCGCAGGCCTTCACCGCGCAGAGCAATCTGGCCGTGAAGCCTGTCTTCGGCGCCTCGGGCCTGCTGAAGGAGCGCATCGCCAAGGGCGAGGCGGCCGAGGTCTTCGCCTCGGCCGATCTCGGCAACCCGCGCGCGCTGGCTCAGGCGGGGCTCGCCGGCCCGGCCGTGCTCTTCGCCCGCAACGAGCTCTGCGCCTTCGCGCGGCCGGAGATCGCAGTGACTTCGGAGACCCTGCTGGAACGCATGCTCGACCCTGTGATCAAGCTCGGCACCTCGACGCCGCGCGCCGACCCCTCGGGCGACTACGCCTTCCAGGTCTTCGCACGGGCCGAAACCGTGAAGCCCGGAGCGCAGGCGGCGCTGGAAGCCAAGGCGCTGCAACTCACGGGCGGGCCGACGAGCCTGCCCGCGCCTGGCGGCGTCAACACCTACGGACACAAGCTCGCGAGCGGCGAGGCCGACCTCTTCCTCGCCTATTGCACCAACGCCGCACCGATCGCGAAGGAACAGCCCGGCATCCGGCTCGTGCGCCTGCCTGATACGCTCGCGGTCGGCGCCGATTACGGGCTCACCGTCATGACCGGGGCCTCGCCAAATGCCTGGCGCTTCGCCATGTTCATCCTCTCGCGGGAGGGGCAGGCGATCCTGGCCAGGCACGGCTTCGCTGCGCCGGCGCTGCCGCGTGAGGCCGGCTGAACGGAGACGACATTGGACTGGCAGGCGACACGACCGGGCGAGACCTCCGCGCCCCTGCCCGACCGGCAGGACGCGCATCTCGTCTTCATCGGCCGCCTGCGCACACCCTTCGCCTCCCGCGATCAGTGCCCGAGGCAGGGCGATGCGGAGAACGGCCCGGTCTGCCGCGTCGAGATCGAAGAGCCCTGGCGCGCCGCGCTCACCGGCATCGACCAGTTCCAGCAGCTCGACCTGCTCTACTGGATGCATGAGGCCCGGCGCGACCTTGTGACCCAGACCCCGCGCGACGGCCGGCCGCTCGGCACCTTCGCGCTGCGCTCGCCGGTCAGGCCGAACCCGATCGCGCTGTCGCGGGTGAAGCTGCTGGGCGTCGAGGACAGCGTCTTGCTGGTGCGCGGCCTCGACTGTCTCGACGGCACGCCACTGCTCGACATCAAGCCGCATCGCTGCCCGCATGGCTCGCAGGATCGGGACGATCGCCATGCGCAAGCCTGACCGCCGCCTCGTCCTGGCGGGGCTCGGATCGGTGATCGTCGCGCCCCGGATCGCCCGCGCGGCGACCGTTCGTGACGGCGCCGGGCGCGAGATCGCGCTTCCCGGCAAGGTCGAGCGGGTGTTTCCGGCGGGCCCGCCGGCCGCGATCCAGCTCTACACGCTGGCGCCCGATCTGCTGCTCGGCTGGCCGCGCGCCAACCGCGCGGAAGAGCTGGAATTCCTGCTGCCGGGCATAGGCGACCGGCCGGAGGTCGGCCGCATCACCGGGCGCGGCAACAGCGCCAATCTGGAAGCCGTGCTGCAATGGAAGCCGGACCTGATCGTCGATGCCGGCTCGACCGGGCGGACCTATGTCGAACTGGCCGAGCGGGTGCAGGGCCAGACCGGCATCCCCTACGCCCTGCTCGACGGCCGCTTCGCCGCGATACCCGAGAGCTACCGCATCCTGGGGCGGCTCACCGGCCGCAGCGAACGCGCCGAGACGCTGGCCGCCTGGTGCGAAACCGCGATGGCGACGATCCGGGGGCGGATCGCCGGCATTCCAGCCGAGAAGCGTCCTTCGGTCTACTATGCGCGTGGCCCGCGCGGGCTGGAGACGGGTCTTGGCGGCTCGATCAATGTCGAGACGTTGTCCTTCCTCGGCGCCCGCAATGTCGCCGACCAACCGGGCAGCGGGTTGGCGCAGGTTTCGCTCGAACAGGTCCTCGCCTGGGATCCCGAAGTGGTCGTCACGATCGACCTCGCCTTCTCCGAAGCCGTGCGCAGCGATCCTGCCTGGGCGGATGTCAGGGCCGTGAAGACCGGCCGCGTCCATCTCTCGCCGAAACTGCCCTTCGGCTGGGTCGACTTCCCACCCTCGGTCAACCGGATGGCCGGTCTGTGGTGGCTCGCCAAGCTGCTCTATCCGGACGCCTTCCCGGAAGACATCCGCGCCATCGCGCGCGACTTCCACACGCTGTTCTACCAGGTGACGCCGAGCGAGGCGCAGCTCGACCGCATCCTCGCGGGGCGGGGGTGATGCAGTTGACCGCCCGCCGCCTGTCGCGTCCCTGACCCGATGCAGCCCTCCACCTTTCGCGGCAACACCATCGCGCTCGCGCTTCTCGCCATCGCGATCCTGCTCGCCTTCGGGCTGGGGCGGTTTCCCATCGGTCCAGGTGATCTCGCGCGCCTGCTCTGGTCCGGCCTGAGCGGCCAGCCATCGGGGCTGCCGGCACAGGTCGAGACCGTGATCTGGAACATCCGTGGTCCACGCGTGCTGGCCGCCCTGCTCTGCGGCGCAGCGCTGGCCGTGGCCGGCACGGCCTTTCAGGGACTGTTCCGCAATCCGCTCGTCTCGCCGGACATCCTCGGCGCTTCGTCGGGCGCGGCACTCGGCGCGGTCCTCGGCATCTATCTGTCGCTCGGACTGTTCGCGATCCAGCTTGCCGCCTTCGTCGGCGGGCTCGTGGCGGTGGGAGCGGTTTACCTCGTCGGCTCGACGATCCGGCGCGGCGATCCCGTCCTCGTGCTGGTGCTGACCGGCGTCGTCGTCGGCTCACTGCTCGGCGCCGGCATCGGCCTCGTGAAATACTGGGCCGATCCTTACAATCAGCTTCCCGCCATGACCTTCTGGCTGCTCGGAAGTCTCGCCGGAACCGACCGCTCCGACCTCGTGCCGCTGCTCGGCCCGGTTCTGCTGGGGTCGGCCGTGCTGGTCGCGCTGCGCTGGCGCATGAATGCGATGTCGCTGCCGGAAGAGGAGGCGCGGGCTCTCGGCCTGAGGACCGGCCCCTTGCGGCTCACCATCGTCATAGCCGCGACGCTGGTAACGGCCGCGAGCGTCGCGGCGGCCGGCATCATCGGCTGGGTCGGGCTGGTCGTGCCGCATCTCGCCCGCTTCCTCGTCGGTCCCGATTTCGGCAAGCTCGTGCCGACCGCGGCGATCCTCGGCGGCGGCTATCTGCTTGTCATCGACACGTTGGCGCGTACCGCCGGCCCGGTCGAGACGCCGCTCGGCATCCTCACCGCAGTGATCGGCACGCCCTTTTTCATCTGGCTCCTGGCTTCGACGCGGGGAGGCTGGTCTTGAGCCTTGCCGCAAGCGCCCTCGCCTATGGTTATCGCGAGCGCGTCATCGGCCGCGACATTGCGCTCGCGCTCGAACGTGGCGAGGTGCTGGCCCTGCTCGGTCCGAACGGCGGCGGCAAGACGACCCTTCTGAAGACCCTGCTCGGCCTGCTCCCGGCCCGTGGCGGATCGCTGACGCTGGACGGCGTCCCGATCGCCACGCTCTCGCCGCCGCAGCGGGCCCGAGCGCTCGGCTATGTGCCGCAGGCCCATGCCGGCACCTTCGCCTTCACCGTGCTCTCGGTCGTGCTGATGGGCCGCAGCGCACATGGCGGGCTTTTCGCCGCGCCGTCGGCCAATGACCATGCCGTCGCGCATGCGATGCTCGAGCGGCTCGGCATCGATCGGCTGGCCGAGCGACCCTACACCCTGATCTCCGGCGGCGAGCGTCAGCTCGTGCTGATCGCCCGCGCACTCGCGCAGGAGCCGGCCTATGTCATCCTCGACGAACCCACAGCCAGCCTCGATTTCGGCAATCAGGGCCGGGTGATGCGCGAAATCCGGCGGCTCGCGGCCGAAGGCCTCGGCGTGCTGTTCACGACGCATGATCCGAACCAGGCACTGCGCCATGCCGACCGCGTGATGATGATCCGCGACGGGCAGGCGCTGGCAAGCGGAACCTCCGCAGAGTTGCTGACCCCCGAGCGGCTCGAACAGCTCTATGGCGTTGCTATCGAGACCGTGACGGATGGCGATGGCCGGGTGGCCTTCCTGCCCGGCGGGTAGACCCTATGTCCTTGCTCGGAAATACGCCGTCATTCCGGGGCTTCGCGAAGCGAAGAGCCCGGAACCCATAACCGCAGCAGATTTCGGATGACGCGGTCGCGCGGTTGCCTTGTCCTGAGCCGACGGTGGTCATGGGTTCCGGGCTCACCCTTCGGGCGCCCCGGAATGACGGAGAGGTTCCAAGCGAGAAAGGATTGCCTACCTGCAGAAATCGGCGCAACCGGCTTCCCAGAACGGCGCGTCAGTGCGCGGCGCCGGCATGGAGGGGCGCGGCTTGCGGCCAGGCAGATCGGCCGGCGTCGGCGCGACCAGCTCCCACCAGCCATGGGCGCATTGCGAGCGGAAGGCCATCTGTTCGCAGATCGAGGTGCCTTCCCGCGAAAGCGCGGCGTCGAGCGCTTCCGCACCCGCAGCGACGCGGGCGTCGTTGGCGTCGCTGGGATCGTTCGCATAGTCGTGGAAGGCCTGCGTGAACGCCTCCATCTCGCGGGCGATATGGGGCCAGTCGCTGCGGCCGAGATTCCAGGCGTCCATCCATTCGGTGACGACGGTCTCGACCGCCTCGGCCTTCGGCTTGTCCTTCACCTTGCGCGCCGTCGTCAGCATATGGCGCATCAACTCGGCGCGGGCATGGAGGCGGCGGGCCTCGATCGCACTCTCACGCATCCGGGCGATGGCGACTGAGGCCTCCTGCTGCAGCGCATCGACGAAATGAGGCATGGCGATCTCCGTCAGCAGGCCTTACGGCATTGTTTCTGCATCAGCTTTCCCGAAAACCGCAGTCCACTTTTCGGGCTGATGCTTCAGGGCAAGGTCGCAAAGCGCGCGATCATGCGCTCGAACAGCTCATGCGCCTCGACCGTCGCGACGACATGGGCGTTGGGCTCGCGCTTGAGGCGGCCGTTCCAGTCGATCGTGGTGCGGCCGCGCAAGGGGCCCGCGCCGGTCTCGATCTCGACGAAGCAGTCGCGCCCCGAAAACAGCTCCGGCCAGAGCAGGAAGGCGATCACGCAAGGGTCGTGCATCGGGTGCCCCGCCGTGCCGAGCCCGCCGGGGCGCGGGCGCGTCAGCATGCCGTGGAGCGCCCCACCCGTGGCGTTGCCGAGCGCGCCGATGCGCTCGATCTGCTCATGGCTGGCGATCGCCTGATGGGTGACGCCGAGGCCGAACATCACGATCGGCCGGCCGCAATCGAAAACGATCGCGGCGGCATGCGGATCGACATGGATATTGAACTCGGCGGCGGGCGTCATGTTGCCGAGGCCGATGGCACCGCCCATCAGCACGATACGCTTGACCTTGGGCAGGATGTCCGGCGCCAGCCGGAAGGCCAGAGCGAGATTGGTCAGCGGCCCGAGCAGGCAGAGCGTGATGCCCTCATCGGGCGCGGCGCGGCAGATCGCAATGATCGCCTCGACCGCGTGGCCGGACGCGGGCGTGCTGGCCGGTGGCGGAAGGTCGGCGCCTGTGAGCCCGTCCGGCCCGCAGACGAACTCGGCTGTCTCCAGCGGGAAGACCAGCGGGGCCGCCGCGCCAGCATGGACAGGGACCGCCGCCGCCCCGCCGAGATCGCGGATACGTAGTGCATTAGCCGTGGTCTGCGCGACCGGGACATTTCCGGCGACGGTCGTGATCGCCAGCAGATCGAGCCGATCGCCGGCCGCGAAGGCGAGCAGCAACGCGGCCGCATCGTCCTGACCGGGATCGGTGTCGATGATGATCGGCTGGCGCATCGTCACGCCGCCTTGGCGTTGCCGGCCATGATCATGTGCGCAATGTCGTCGGCCGTGAGATCGCCGAGCGGCCGGTCGACATATTTCCGGCCCGCCCCCATGATCACGACGCGGTCTGCCAGCGCCACCACGTCGCGCATGTTGTGGCTGATCAGGATCACCGTGCGCCCATCGGCCTTGAGCTTGCGGATCAGGTCGAGCACCAGCGCGCTCTCCTTGACGCCGAGCGCGGCTGTCGGCTCGTCCATGATGATGATCTCGGCGTTCCAGCGCAGGGCGCGCGAGATCGCCACCGCCTGGCGCTGGCCGCCCGACAGCCGTTCGACCGGGCGCGTCATGTCGGTGACGGCGGCAGAGAGTTGCGAGAGGTAGCGCCGCGATTCCGCGATCATCCTCTTCTTGTCGAGCACGCGCAGGAAGGGCAGCAGCAGCGGCCGCGTCAGCTCCGAGCCCATAAAGACGTTCTGGGCGATCGAGAGCCGCGGCGCGAGCGCGAGATCCTGGTAGATGGTGGCTACGCCATGCTCCAGCGCGTCATGCGGCGAACCGAAGGAGACCGGCCTGCCGCGCATGCTGATCGCGCCGGCTGTGGGTTCCTCGGCGCCCGAGATCACCTTGATCAGGCTCGACTTGCCGGCGCCGTTGTCGCCGCAGATCGCCACGACCTCGCCGGGGAAGATGTCGAGATCGACCTCGCGCACGGCGACGACCGCGCCGTAGCTCTTGCCGATGCCGCGGAGCGAGAGAAGGGGAGGCGTGCTCATAGCTCAGGCTCCCGAGGCAGGCTCAGCATGGGGACGGGCCGCGACCTGCCCCCTCTCCCCTCGCGGGAGATGGTTGGGGTGAGGGGGCGCCGTGCCCTATCCGGCAAGCCCCCGCAATACGACATGGATGGACAGCGCACTGCGCCCCCTCATCCGTCTCGGCTTCGCCGAGCCACCTTCTCCCGCGAGGGGAGAAGGGAAGGCAAGGTCGAGAGCTCACTTCAGGAACTTCTCGACATTCGTCTTGTCGACCAGCACGGCATCCGTGAACACATACGGCCCGCTCGCCACCGTTTCCTTCGGCTTCTTCTCGACGACGATGGTCTGGATCGCGTCGACCGCCTGCTTGCCCATCTCCTCGAAGGGGATCGCGACGGTGGCGAGGAAGGTCGAGGCCGGGTCGGCGATGCGGGCATAGGTCTCCTTGCCGCCATCGACCGAGATCAGCGGAATCTGGCCCTTCTTGATCCCTTGAGCCTGCAGCAGGTCGTCGATGATGTAGGCCTGCCCGTCGAAGGAGGCCCAGATGCCGTTGATCTTGCCCTGGTTCTGCAAAAGCAGCGCCTGCATGCCGGCGCGGACGTCGTCGCGCCAGCTCTGGGTGCGGGCCATCGAGAACTTGCCGAGTTCCTTCACCGCCTGGTTCTCGGCGAGCACCGCGTCGAGGATGCGGCCGCGGATGCGCGAGGCGACGTTGAGGTCGAAGCGGGCGGTGACGATGTTGCCCTGGTAGCCGAGTTGGCCGAGCAGATAGAGCGCCGCATCGGCGCCGACCTTGTATTCATTGGTCTGGATGTCGAACAACGCATGCGGGCTCGAGCCCGACTGCACGGTGATGACCGGGATCTTGGCATCCTTGGCCGCCTTGAACTGGGCGTCGGCCTCGACCGGCTTGCCCATGGCGATGATGATCGCGTCGACCTTCTTGGCGATCAGCGCGTCGAACTGCTCGGCATGCTTGGGCAGCGCGCCCTCCGAGTTCAGCAGCGTCACGCCCCAGCCCTTCGCCTTGGCGGCGGCGGCAGCGGCGTTGGCGACGCGCGCATGCGTCTCCGACGAGAACTGGAAGCCGATGATGCCGACCTCGAAGGCCTGCGCCGACTGGCAGGCTGCGACCAGCGCGGCCACCGCGACCAGCATTTTCCTGAAACCGAGCATGATGATGTCTCCCCTTGTTTTTGATTGCTGGCGAAAGCGTCAGACCTTGAACGCCGCCTTCTTCATCGCGCTGGCCGAGAAGGCCACGGAACCGATGATGATGACGCCGAGAACGATGTCCTGAATGTAATAGGGGGCGCCCAGCAGCACCAAGCCATTGCCGAGCACCTTGAGCACCAGCGCGGCAAAGACCGTTCCGGGGATGTTGGGCTTGCCGGGCTCGAACATCGTCATGCCCAGCAGCACGGCGGCGATGGCGTAGAGCAGATAATCGCCGGCCATGTTGGGCGCGGCCGAGGACAGGTTGGCGGCGAGCAGGGCCGCCATGATACCGGCGAAAACCCCGGCCAGCAGCAGGCCGATGCGCTTCATCCTGGCCGTGGCGATGCCGGCGAGCCGCGCCGCCTCGTCCGCCTCGCCGGTCGCGACCATATGTGCGCCGGTGCGGGTCCATTTCACCAGCCCCCAGGCGAACAGCGTCGCCGCCGTCATCCAGAGCACGAGATTGGGAATGCCGAATGTGTAACCGCGCGCCAGCCCGGTGAAACCGACCGGCCAGCGCCCGGTGAAGGCGACGCCCTGCGTGATCATGAAGGCGAGGCCCTTGGCGATGGCGGCCGTGCCGAGCGTCATGATCAGCGAAGGGATGCGCAGCACGGTGACGCCGTAGCCGTTCAGGCTGCCGAGCACGACACCGACGCCAAGCGCGGCGCCGACCGCCGCCGCCGGCGGGTACTGCGAATGCACCATCCATCCGCAGACGACGGCCGCAAGGCTCGCCATTTCGGCGATCGAGAGGTCGAGTTCCGCAACGGTGAAGGCGAGCGCGAAGCCCAGCGCCAGGATGGCGAGGAAGCTCGTATCCTTCAGCACGTTGATGATGTTGGTGGTGCTGGCGAAGTTCGGCGCGAAGATCAGGAAGAACAGGATCAGCGCGAGGCCAGCGATCGCCGTGCCGTAGTGCCCGATCAGGGTGCGCAGATCGATGCGGCCCATCCGCGTCAGGCTCCCGCCGCGATCGCCGAGATCGGCTGGAGGATCTCGATGCCGCCGGTGATCGGGATCAGCGCCCCGGTGACGAATGCCGCACCGGGCGAGAGCAGGAAGGCGATCACGGCAGCCACATCCTCAGCTTGTCCCAAACGTCCGAGCGGCGTGCGCACGGACGCGCCCTCGACCAGCGCGTCGAACCGCTGGGCGAAGCCGCCACGCACCATTGGCGTATCGATGATGCCGGGCGCAACCGCATTCACGCGGATCGCATGTCGCCCGAGCTGTTGGGCCATACCGTAGGTCAGGGTCGCGACCCCGCCCTTGGCGGAACCATAGGCGAGGTTCGCACCGCCATTGGCATGGGCGATCGACGAGATATGGACGATCGCGCCGCCCTCGCCCTGCGCGATCATCCGGCGCGAAGCGGCCTTCGAGATGCGGAACACCGCCGAGAGGTTGATGTCGACGAGCTTGTCCCACTCGGCATCCTCCATCTCGACGAGCGGCACGGGCCGCGAGGCGCCGGCCCCGGTCACGAGGTTGTCGAGGCGCCCGAAGCGCGAGACCGCGAGATCGACGCAAGCCTGGGCCAGATCGCGCTCGCGCACATCGCCGGCCAGCGTCGCGACCTCGCCGCCGCGCGCGCCGATCGCCTGCGCCACGGCGTCGAGTCCGGCCTGCTCGAGCCCCGACAGCATCAGCCGGTGTCCCTGCCCCGCCAGCATCAGGGCGAGCGCGCCGCCGATGCCGCCGGAGGCGCCCGTCACAAGGCTGACGGGACTGGGGCGATCTTCAATGCGGGCGGCGCTCATCGGCAACGATCCTCAAGGAGAAGGCGCGAGCGTGGCGATGCCGTGCAGGGAACCGGGATCGCGCCCGAATGCGGAAAGGTCGCCCGAAATCGGCGCGAGAGCCGCCTCGCTACGGCGAAACAGGGCAAAGAGCGCATCATAGCCAGCCTTGTGCGCAGGCTCCGGCTCGAAGCGCGCGGCCGGCGCGACCAGTTCGGCCTGCGCTTCCGCCAGCGAGGCGAAGCGTCCGAGCCCGGTCCAGGCGACGATGGCCGCGCCGAGCAGGCCGGGTTCCCTGGAGGCTCCAACGACGACCGGCCGGCCGCAGATATCCGCCTTGATCTGGCTCCAGACCGGGTTGGCCGCCGCCCCGCCGCCGAAGCGGATTTCGGCGACAGGGCCGCCGAGAGCCGCTTCCGCCCGCTCCAGCACGACCCGGTTCAGGAAGGCGACGCCCTCCAGCACCGCAAAAGCGAGGTCGGTCGCGCCGTGTTGGCGGTTGAGCCCGATCAGCGCGCCGCGCAGGGAGGGATTCCAGTAGGGCACGCGCTCGCCCTGCAGATAGGGCAGGAAGAGCAGGGGCTGCGGATGGCGCCGGCCGGCGAGCAGCGCGTCAATCTCGCGCCCGACCGAGCCGGGCTCGCCACCCTCCCGCCCGAGCAGCGAGAGCAGCCATGAGACCGTGTCGGCGCCATTCTGGCTGGGGCCGCCGATCTGCCAGAGCCCGCGCCAGTCGACGGTCAGCAGGCCCTCCGCCTCGACCGGCTCCAAGCCGACAGCACCGAGCACCTCCGTCGTGCCGGAGATGTTGTAGGCATAGCCCGGACGGAGCGCGCCGAGGCCTGCGACCGCGGCCCAGGTGTCGTTGGACGAGCAGAACACCGGCACGCCCGCAATTCGGTCTAGCGGCGCCGGCAGGCCAGGCAGCACCGGACCGACCGGCTCGCAGGGCTCCAGCACGGGCGGCAGGATCGACGGTGGCAGCCCTATCGCGGCGAAGGGATCGATACCGCCAACAATCTCGCGAGATGCGAGCAGCCGGGCCATCGAAACCGGGTCGCTCGCCTGCCGGCCCGTGAGGCGGGCATTCAGATAGTCCTTCGGCTCCAGCACGCAGGCGAGCTCGCGGAAGGCAGCTTCCTCCTCCTCGCGCAGCCAGGCGAGCCGGGCCAGCGGGTGGAAGGCGTTGATCCGCGCGCTTTCCGGATGAGCCTCCGTCAGCTTCTCGCGCAGCCGCCCGGAGGCGGCTTCCGAGCGAGTGTCCTTCCAGGTCATGGCCGGACGCAGTTGGCTCCCGTCGCGGCCGATGAAGACCTGCGTGCGCGTCACGCCGCAGATCGCCACCGCCTCGGTCGTGCCGAAGAGTTCGGGCTCGGCCTCGGCCAGCTTTCCGGTGGCCTCGACCAGGATGCGCCACCATGCCGTCGCGTCGATCTCGGACCAGCCCATGCGGTCGATGGCGCTCGGGCCGAGGATCATGCTTTCGGCACGGGTCATACCGGCCTTGTCGATCAGCGCTGCGCGGAAACTGGTGCCGCCGAGATCGCAGGCGAGGACGACGCTCATGGAGCACCCCCCGGCCCCTCGCGGCGCGTCGTGAAGCGATACATGTCGCCGCGGATCAGGTTGACGCTGACCTCGACGACTGCGCCAACACGGTCGCGCGAGATGCGCTGCGAACGAAACACCGCCGTTCCCGGCGCGATGGCGAGATGGGCGGCTTCCTCGGGATCGGCATTATGAGGCTCCAGCGTCTCCTCGACCGTGGCGACATGAATGTCGCGGCGATCCGCCAGATAGCGATAGAGCGAACTTTGCACGAGCGCCGCTGCATCGAGCTCGCCGAGGGTCGCATGCCCGATCCGCGAATGCTGCAGCACCGCAGGCTCGTCATCGAGATAGCCCAGCCGCGTCAGATCGACGATCCCGTCCGCGGCGATATCGGCGCCGAACAAGGCGAACTCCACCGGACTGGCCGGCCGCCTGTCGCAGGACAGGATCCGCGTGGTCGGCACGCGCCCTGCCTGCCGCGCCTCGGTGTGGAAATCGGTGATGCTGCCGAGATCCTTGGCGATATGGCGCGGCCGATAGAAGGTGCCCTTGCCCTGCCGACGCTCGATCAGACCCTGGTCCTGCAACTGCTTCAGAGCGGCGCGGATCGTGGTGCGGCTCGCGTCATAGCGCTCGCAAAGCTCGTGCTCGGAGGGAACGGCTCTGGAATCGCCGCCATCGACCGCAAGGGCGAGTTCGAGGCTGCGAGCGATGTCGTGGTAGCGAACCAAGGGGCGGCCTCACCGGGGACGCGCCATCGAAGATACAAATCTGATACAAGTCAAGCGCTCCGGCGGGCGGCGACGAGGATCTCGTCGACGAGACGCTGCGAGGCGAGCGCCTCCTCGCCGGTGACGACAGGATCGCGACCCGTCTCGACCGCATCGAGGAAGTCGGCGATGACGGCGCGATGGGCATCATGCGGGAAGTCCATGATGTTGGCGCCGCTGCCGGTCGAACCTTCCGCCTCGACGATCTCCTCGCGTCCGTCGAGGAAGGCGAGGCGTAAGCGGCCCCCGATCAACGAAGCGAATCCCTTCGTCCCGGTGATCTCGATACGCTCGGGATAGCCGGGATAGGCCGCCGTCGTCGTGACCAGCGTCGCCGGTGCGCCGCTGCCGGTCTCCAGCAGCGCGGAAACATAGTCCTCCGTCTCCATCCGATGCAGCCCGGTCGTTCGGGCCTGCGCCGCGACGACCCTGGAGACGCCGACCAGCGAGCGGAACAGGTCCAGCGAATGGATCGCCTGCGTCAGCAGCACGCCGCCGCCGTCGCGCGCCAGCGTGCCGCGACCTGGCTCATCATAATAGCTCTGCGGCCGCCACCACGGCACGCTCAGGAACGCCGCTTCGATGCCGCCGAGTTCGCCGGCATCGAGCGCCGCCTTCAATCGCAGGCTCGCCGGACGGAAGCGATGCTGCAGCACGACCCCGAACACCCGGCCCGTGCGCCGTGCCGTATCCACGAGTTGCTGCCCGCGCGCGCTGGTCAGTTCCAGCGGCTTCTCGACCAGGACATGCTTTCCGGCCTCCAGGCAGCGGGCGGAGACGTCGAGATGGCTGCTCGGCGGCGTCAGCACGATCACGGCCTCGACGGCGGGATCGGCGAGGACGGCGTCGATATCCGTCGTTGTCGGGAACGGGAATTGCGCTGAGAAAGCCTGCGCACGGCCCGCCGAGCGGCTCACGGCGAATTTGACCTCGGCACGATCCGTGAGGTCGAGCAGGCTCTTCGAATGCGGCAGGGACGCCGGGCCGAGGCCGATCACGGCGATGCCGAGCTTGCGTGTCATGGGAAGCACTCCTGCGGCCTTAAGCGTGTATCGGTCATCTTACCCACGCGCGGTCATCCCGGGCGGAGCGAAGCGCAGACCCGGGATCCATTCCGGAGCGTAAGACCGGTGAGGCTCAGGCATGGATCCCGGGTCTCCCTGCGGTCGCCCGGGATGACGGCGCGTTTGGGCGACTGTTATCATTGTCGACGCGCCCCAGCCGGCAGCCAAACAGCCTTGGCCTGCGCCTCCAGTGCCAGGCGGCACACGGCAAAAACATGGGCCTGCGCCATCGCCGTCGCGCCGCGCGCGCCGATATCGGCAATCAGGTTACGGAAATAGGTCAGCGGTTCGCGCGAGGCGTCGATATGGCGCGTGCCTGACTTGTCGACGAGTAAGACATGGTCCGTGCCTGCCCGGCCGGCGATATCGACATATTTGCGCAGCTCGATCGTACCCTCCGTTCCGAGGATCGTCAGGCGGCCATCGCCCCAGGTCGAAAGCCCGTCAGCGGTGAACCAGTCGACGCGGATGTAGCCGCCGGCCAGGTCGCTGCGCAGCAGGATCTCGCCAAAATCCTGGAAATCGGGCAGATCAGGCTCGCCGAAATGCCCGATGCCGGAGGCGATAACCTCGGCATTTTCCGAGCCGGTGAAGTGGAGAAACTGGTCGATCTGGTGCGAGGCGATATCGGTCAGGATGCCGCCATAGAACGCCGCATCGAAGAACCATTTCGGCCGGATCGCGCGGTTCAGCCGGTGCGGCCCGAGCCCGACGGTCTGGACGACGCGGCCGATCGCGCCGTCCGCGACCAGCTTTTCGGCAATGATGGTCGCCGGCACGACGAAGCGCTCCGAGAAGCAGACCGAGAAGATGCGCCCGGTCTCCGCGACGGCCGCCTCGACCGCTGCGAGCTGATCGAAGCTGGTCACGCCGGGCTTGTCGACCATGACGTCCTTGCCCGCCCGCATCGCCCTGATCGCGAGCGCCGCGCGCTCGCTCGGGATGCCGGCGCAGGCGATCAGGTCGACCGAGGGATCGTCGAGCAGACGCTGCGCCTCGACCGGACGCAGATCCGGAAAGCGCTCGCGGAAGCCGGCGAGCACGCGCTCGTCGCTCGTTTCGGGGTCGAAGCCGGCGCATTCCGCGCCGGCCTCCAGCAGGCCTGCGACCATGTGGTAGATGTGGCGATGGTCGAGGCCGATGGCTGCAAACCGCATCTGGACACGCCTTACTTCGGCGCGTGGCCGACGCCGATCTCCTGGTCCCAGCGGCGGAAGGCCGCGACCAGACGCTCCGGCGTCAACGGCGGCCTGGTCGGCAGGGTGCGGATCAGCTCGTCATATTTCGGGCGGCCATATTCGGCGAGCACGTCCCGGCTCTCCTGCGGCGCCATGGCGAGCGTCACGCCCCTCACCGCCGGGCCGGGGTAGAAATAGCCCTTGTCGTAGGTGGCGGCCTGCGCTTCGGGCTTGAGCATGTGGGACATCAGCGCCAGCAGCGCCGTGACCTTGTCGGCCGGCACGCCCTTGGGGATGCACATGAACTGCGTGTCCGGAATCCAGTGCGTGTTGGCAAGGACGAAGACCTCGGCCTCCTTCGGCACGATGCCGAGCACGCGCGGGTTGATGTCCCAGCCCAGCGTCGAGACGATGATGTCGCGCGTGCCCTCGCCGAGTTCCTTCATCGTCGCGGCCGTGCCGCCGGGGTAATAGTCGACGCCGGAGCCGAGTTCCTTGAGATAGGCCCAGCTCTTGTCCCAGCCCTTCATCGGGTCGGACGGATCGGCATCGCCAAGGATGTAGGGCAGGCCCTGCAGCCAGGTCCAGCCCGGGCCGGAATTGACGGGCCTCGCATAGGTGAAGCGGTTCTTGTTCTGCTTGACATAGGCCAGCAGTTCCTCTGCCGTCTTCGGCACCGTCTTCAGGCGCGCCGGGACATATTCGAAGAGCGGGCCCGAGGGCGAATAGGCCACGGCCACGCCTTCGTTCTGGCCGAAATTGCGCTGCATCATCAGCGCCTGCTCGTGATAGACCTCCTCGGCCTTGGGCAAACTGGCGGTGTGCGACTTCCAGACGTCGATCCAGAGTCCCTGCTGGATGCCGTCCGACATCGCGCCGGGTCCGGTCAGCACGAGGTCGATATCGACGCGATTGGCCTGTTGCTGCGCCTTGATCTTGGCCGGCAGTTCCGGCGAGGGCGCACGCGAGAAGTTCAGCCGCGAGATCAGCTTTGGGTTGTCCTTGGCGAAGCGTTCGATCGCCGCCTGCGTCAACTGCAGGTTGCCGGCGACGTCGATGATGTTGAGCGCGACGGGCGCGTTCTGGGCGTAGGCGCGGCTGGCGGCGAGAGCCGTAAGGCCGGCCGCGCCGGCAACCACGTTGCGGCGTGTCAGGTTGGTCATGTCGTCTCCCTGGATCGAGACCTCTTCAAGCTTGCGAAATGCAGGCTGCGGGCTCTTGGGCTGGGATACTAGTGCACCACAAAAGCGCGCGTCCAGTGCGCTGGACGCGGGTCGCGCCCGACTTCGCAAGCCGAAAAGGGGCGCTCTCAACCCTGCTGCCGCAGCAACTCTTCGGTGGCGCGGCCGATCAGCGGCGCCGCTGCCCCGTGGATTTCATGAAGCTGGCTGGCGCGCACGCTTGCGAGTAGCGGCAAAGCGAGCCCATCCATCGTGCCTTCCTCCCGCAGCAGCGCCGCAAAATGCGCCCAGAGCCCGGCATTGACGGCGAAGGGGCCGCTGACGGCGATCCTCGTCGGAAAGAAGATGCGGCAGGCATTCGCCAGCGCCCGCGCCAGCAGCCGCGCCGCCTCGTCGATCTCCGGCAGGACGAGGAGGTCGCGCCCGGCCAGTTGCCGGGCGAGGCGGGCCTCATCCTCCTCCAGATCGGGCCAGCGCCTTCGCAGGGCTGGCAGCAGCGACCACAGCGCCGCCCCCGTCTCAAGACAGCCGGTGTTGCCGCAGCCGCAGCGCCGTCCCGCCAGCGCCGAGAGCCGCCAATGGCCGATTTCGCCGAAGGAGCCGGCGGGCGCAAAGGGGCGTCCGTCCACGGCATAGGACAGGCCGATGCCCCAGCCCCAATGCAGCAGCAACGTTCCGCCGGCGAACGGTTCGGGTTCGCGCACCGCCCGCGCCCGCAGTTCCGCGTCGAGATTGCGGCAGATCTCGACCGGGCCGGCGATCGGCGCCAGCTCGGCCGCAACGTCGAGACCGCGCATGCGCGGCCAGCGCGAGGCCATCAGCCATTGCCCGCGCGGCAGATCGACCAGCCCGGAGAGCGACACCGCCGTGCCGGCATGGCTCATGCCGGCCGGCATATGCGCAAGCAGGTGCCGGGCGAGTTCGGCCATCACGGCTGCGATCGCGTCATTGTCGGCCTCGCCGTCGATCATGATCGTCCGCTCCGCCAGAAGATGACCGGAGAGATCGACCAGCACGCCCGACAGCGAGCGGCTCGAGACATAAATCACCGAGGCCCCGATGCGCCGCGTATTGGCGAGCAGCACGGCCGCCGGCCGCCCCCTCCCCGCAATCTCGCCCATCGTCTCCAGCAGGAGCCCACGCGAGACGAGATCGGCGGCCACGCGCGACGTCGTCGTCGAGCGCAGGCCGAGCTGGCGAGCGATCTCGCTACGGGAATGCGCGAGGCCGCCGAGCACCAGCCGGTAGACCCGGGCGCAATCGCGGTCATGGGCCGCGGCGAAGCCGCTATCGTCGAAGGTCGCGAGGATCACGCTCTGCCCAATCTTTTATTCGAACGCGAATGTTCAAAAATAGCTGTTGCCTTTCGAAGTGAGGCCCATAAGCTCTCAAGATGATATAAAAAACAATCACATAGGCAAAGGTTCAAAAATCGCATGGTCGATATCCGCATCGTCCCCGACAAGGCGACGCTGGGCGCAAAGGCCGCCGCGCTGGGCGCAAAGGCGATCCGCGAGGCGCAGGCGCGCTTCGGCCATGCCAACATCATCGTCGCCACCGGCGCCAGCCAGTTCGAGCTGTTGCAGAACCTCGTCACGGCCGAGGGCATCGACTGGACCAGGGTCACAGCCTTCCATCTCGACGAATATGTCGGCCTTTCGGAGGAGCATCCGGCGAGCTTCCGGCGCTATCTGCGGCTGCGCTTCATGGCCCCGCTCGACAATGCTCCGGCCTTCGTGCCGGTCGATGGCGAGGGTGACGCCGAAGCCGAGACGCAGCGCCTGAACGCCCTGATCGCGGGCAAGCGCATCGATGTCTGCTTCGCCGGCATCGGCGAGAACTGCCACATCGCCTTCAACGACCCGCCGGCCGATTTCGAGACCGAGAAACCCTATATCGTGGTTGCTCTCGACGAAGGCTGCCGCCGCCAGCAATTCGGCGAAGGCTGGTTCCCGTCCTTCGAGGCCGTGCCCGAAAAGGCGATCTCGATGAGCGTGCGGCAGATCCTGAAAAGCGAGTTGATCGTGCTCTCGGTCTCCGACACCCGCAAGGCACAGGCGACGAAGGACGCTCTGGAGGGCCCCATCGACAATCTGCACCCGGCCTCGATCCTGCAGACGCACAAGAATACCGTGCTCTTCATCGATCCGCCGGCCGCCTCGCTGCTGAAGAGCGCCTGAGCGGAGGCCTTGGGATGCGCACAGCCGGCCTCATCGACATCCAGGTCAACGGTTTCGCCGGCATCGACTTCAATTCCGGCGCGGTGACGCCGGCCGAGATCGACCATGCGTTCGAGGCGATGCTGGCGACCGGGGTGACGCTGTGCCTGCCGACCATCATCACGGCCCATCCGTCGGAGCTCGACGAGCGATTCCGGGCTCTGGATGCAGCCATCTCGGCGAGCCGGCTCGGCCCGCTGATGTGCCCGGGCTACCATCTCGAAGGGCCCTTCCTGAACCCATCCCCGGGCTATGCCGGCTGCCATCCGCCACAAGCCATGACAGCGGCGGACCCCGGCCTCGTCGACAGGCTGGAAAGTCGCCTCGCGCGGCCGATCCTGATGGTGACGCTGGCACCCGAAATCGAAGGCGCACAGGCGCTCATTTCCGCCCTGGCCAAGGCTGGCCGTATCGTCGCGATCGGCCACAGCGCCGCCAATTTCGACCAGGTCGCCGCAGCCGCCGATGCGGGGGCGACGCTCTCGACGCATCTCGGCAACGGCATGCCGCAGCAGTTCCACAAGCTGGTCAATCCGATCTTCGCCCAGCTCGCCGAGGACCGACTCTGGGCGAGCTTCATCGCCGATGGCATCCATCTTCACCCGAAGGCCCTGCGTTCGCTGCTGCGGGCGAAGGGTCTCGATCGTTCCATTCTGGTGACCGATGCGGTTTCGGCGGCAGCGTCGCGGCCGGGCTCCTATCCCTTCGCCGGCATGAGTGTGGATCTTCGCGACGACGGCTCGGTGCGTCAGCCGGGCGCGGCCAATCTCGCCGGCTCCGCGCTCTGCCTCGACCAGGCCGTCCGCAATCTCGTCGCCTGGGGGCTTGCCTCCGCCGCCGAGGCCGTCGCCATGGCCTCCGACCATCCACTCGCCGCGCTGCAGCCGGCCTTGCGCGCGCGTCGAACAGCGCCCGATCGCGGCGAGATCGACTGGTCCGAAGACCTCCTGGTCACGCGCGTCCGGCTCGGCTCGATCGAGCGCCGCTTCGCTCACGCCGCCAGACCGGACGCCCAGACGACCTGAACCAACAACGCCTGAACCACAAAAGGGGAGAACATCAGATGAGCCGGAATCCGACAGGCCTCGACCACCGCACCGCCATCGATCGTCGCACCGTGCTCGGCGGCCTGACTGCAATCGCGACGGGGACCGGCGGCGCGCTCGCCGCCTCGCCGCCCCTGCCCTCCTCACCCGTCGTCATCAGCGTCATCGATGTCGGCGGCGCTCTCGCCCTGATGCAGAAGGCCTTCGAGGATTATCGCGCCGCCAATCCCAAGCTGGTCTCGCGCATCGCCTTCGTGAAGGCACCGGCGCCCGAGCTCGCCAGCAAGATCAAGGCGCAGCAGGAGGCCGGGCGCGCCGATCTCGACCTCGTCCTGACCGGCAGCGACGGGTTGGCGGCGGGCCTCGACCAGAAGCTCTGGCAGAAAATCCTGCCCGATTTCGCCGACAAGTTCCCGAATATCGAGGCGAATTACGAGCCGGCCGCACTCAACCTGCACAAGGTCCAGGGCGACGGTTTCGGCGTCGTGGTGAACTATTACCCCTCCGGCCCGCTGCTCGAATATATGCCCGCCCGGGTCAAGCAGGTGCCGACCACGGCCGAGGAGCTGCTCGCCTGGGCCAAGGCCAACCCCAACAAGTTCATGTATGCTCGCCCGACCAATTCGGGCCCGGGCCGGACCTTCATGATGGGCCTGCCCTATATCCTCGGCGACAAGGACCCGCAGGATCCTGTCGGCGGCTGGGACAAGACCTGGGCCTATCTGCAGGAGTTGGGGCAGTACATCGAATATTACCCCGCAGGCACCGGCGCGACGATGAAGGAGTTCGGCGACGGCTCGCGCGACATCATCATCTCGACCACCGGCTGGGACATCAACCCGCGCGCGCTCGGCATCGTGCCCAAGGAGGCGAAGATCCAGACCCTGAAGGGCTTCCACTGGGTCTCCGACGCCTTCTTCATGTGCGTGCCCAAGGGCGTCCCCAACGACCGCCTCGCCGTGGTGCTCGACATGATGGCCTTCGTGCTGACGCCGAAGATGCAGGCCTATTCCTATGACGAGGGCTATCTCTATCCTGGCCCCGCGGTGAAGAACGTGCCGCTCTCGCTCGCGCCCGAGTCGAGCCAGAAGGTCATCGCCGAATTCGGCCGCCCGGAATATGCCGATCTCATCGCCAACAATCCGATCGAGCTGCCGCTGAAGCCCGAGAAGATGGTCGTCGCCTTCCGCAAATGGGACGAACTGGTCGGCTCCAAGCGGACGAAATAAGCGGGGACGGCCCCGAGCGCTTCAACGCGTCGTCATTCCGGACAAGCCGCGAAGCGGCGCCGATCCGGAATCCATCGTAGGGCGCAGTTCCTTATGATGGATTCCGGGTCCGCGCGTCGCTGGCCCGGAATGACGAGGACAGATCGATCGCCTCCAGAGCCATGGCGATCACGCTTCAGAAGTCGCTGGCGATGCCCTTGACCTCCCAGTCGTCGTAGCGGACCGGATCGAGCCCGCCGCGGCCGTTGATTTCACGTTCCCCGGCGAGGTCCGAGGCCTTGGCGTCGATCGCCGCGCGCCGGGCAGCAGCTTCAGCCAGTGCACGCTCCGCCGCTGGCGTCAGCTTGCGGGCCGGCGCCTTTGCCGGTTCCGCGGCGGCGCTCGTCTCGTTCTCCCGGCTCATCGGCTCGCACTCTCTTGCAGGATCGGCATCGCCTTCACCACATAAGGCGCAAATCCGCGTTCGGGGAGAGGCATGTCGCCGCGATCCGCGCCAGCGCGCACAAGGGGAAGATGATGAACTACGTCCGCACCGGCATGCTGATGGCCGGCCTCACCGCGCTGTTCGGCGCGGTCGGTTACCTGCTCGGCGGCAGCGGCGGCATGCTGATGGCGCTGGGTTTCGCCGCCGTCACCAATCTCTTCAGCTATTGGAATTCCGACCGGCTGGCGCTCGCCGCGTACAACGCCCACGAGGTCGATGCTGCGACCGCGCCGGAACTCTACGGCATGGTGCGCGATCTTTCTGCCCGCGCGAACATGCCGATGCCGCGCGTCTACCTGATCGACGAGGACCAGCCCAACGCCTTCGCCACCGGTCGTAACCCGCAGAACGCGGCGGTCGCGGCGACGACCGGCATCCTGCGCACGCTGAGCTATGAGGAACTTGCCGGCGTGATGGCGCATGAGCTGGCCCACATCAAGAACCACGACACGCTGACGATGACGATCACCGCCACCATGGCGGGCGCGATCTCCTCGCTGGTGACCTTCGGCATGATGTTCGGCTCGCGCGAGAACCGGCCGAACCTCGTCGTCCAGATCCTGCTCTCGATCCTGGCGCCGATGGCGGCGATGGTCATCCAGATGGCGATCTCGCGCTCGCGCGAATACGAGGCCGACAAGCTCGGCGGCGAAATCTGCGGCAACCCGGCCTGGCTCGCCGACGCGCTCGCCAAGATCGCCGGCGGCGTCGCGCATACGCCGAACGAGACGGCGGAGGCGAAGCCTGCTACGGCGCATATGTTCATCATCAATCCCCTGACTGGCGGCGGCATGGATTCCCTGTTTTCGACACACCCCGACACCGGCAATCGCATCGCCGCGCTGATGGAGCAGGCCCGGGCCATGGGCATCGGCAGCAATGCCGGCGGCTTCATGAGCCAGGCTTCGCAGAACCCCTGGGGCGGCGCGGGTTCGGGCCATCAGCCC
>DATDBB010000302.1:0-10077 GCA_036525085.1 Allobosea sp. | reverse complement strand
ACGGCGGAATTGCGGTCGCGGGCGCCGTCGCCTGGCCTGGTGGCTTCAGTGAGGGCGGCCGTTCTGGCGGACGCGGCACGGGGCGAGGCTGCGGCGGCCTGGCCTCGTCGCGGGGATCGACGCGCGCGACGCGCGGCGCGGCGCGGGGCGGCGCCTGGAGCACGATCTCGTCGATGAGGTCGCCGCTATAGGGATCGAGGATCAGCCTGACACGCGCGCCCGACCGGGTTCGGCCGTCGATGACATAGGCGGAAGCTGTCCGGACCGTGCGATCGACCTGGGCGAGTCCGAAGTCGCGTGCCGCGAGGCGAATGGCTGCGCGAGCCGGGATCTGCGCGGGCGGGCGGGGTGCCGCGTAGCGATAGCCGTAGCCGAAGCGCTGTTCGAGATAGGGAGCGTCTTCCTCGTAAAGATAAGGCTGCGCCGATGCGGCGCCGACCGTGCCGGCGAGGGCGCCGGCGACAGCCAGCCCCATCAGCACGGCGCGCTTCGGCGCGGGCGAACGAAATGCCATAGAGTCATCCCTTCCAAGCACTGAAATCCAGCTTCAGTCTTCAGTAGGGATTGCGGCATGCTTGGGGCTGGAATCGGGAGGGAATCCAGCCTTCTCAGGCGGCGATCAACGCAGTCAGCTTTTCGACCTGCTCTTCCCGCGTCGCAAAGGACATCACGAAACGGCCGACGACCTCGCCTTCAGTGAGCGTCACGCCCTCCGGCAGCGCCCGATCCGACCATGCCAGGAAGCCGACGCCTGCGGCCTTCAGCCGTGCCTGCAGCGAAGCGGACAAGATCGGAAACACTTCATTGGCCTGGCAGGGCCAGGCCATGCGCGCCTCGTCGCTCTTTTCGATCGCCGCCGCCAGCTTCAACGCCATCGCATTGGCGTGGCGGGCGAGGTCGAGCCAATGCCCGTCCGCCAGAAGGCCGTCGAATTGCGCGCCGATGAGGCGGCCCTTCGACAGCGTCTGGCCGGCGCGCTTGCGGCGCCATTTCATTTCGCCCGCCTTGGCCGGGTCGAAGAAGATCACGGCCTCGGCCGCCCAGGCGCCGTTCTTGGTGCCGCCGAAGGACAGCACGTCGACCCCGGCCTTCCACGTCATCTCGGCCGGGCTGCAGCCGAGCGTGACCAACGCATTGGCGAAACGCGCCCCGTCCATATGCAAGGTGAGCCCGCGCGGCACGGCGGCTGCCTTCAGGGCGCGGATCTCGTCGAGGCTGTAAATCGTGCCGCACTCGGTCGCCTGTGTGATCGAGAGCGCCTGCGGCTGGACCTGATGAAGCGCGCCTTCGCGGAACCTGCCGAGCGTCTGCGTGACCAGATCGGGCGCGATCTTGTTGCCGGCGCCGGGCAGGCCGATCAGCTTGGCGCCGTCGCTGAAGAATTCGGGCGCGCCGCATTCGTCATCGGCGACATGGCTTTCCTCATGGGTCAGCACGGCGCCCCAGGGACGGGTGATGCTGGCGAGCGCCAAGGCGTTCGCCGCGGTGCCTGATGTCACCAGGAAGACCGCGACCTCGTGCTCGAAGATCTCGGCGAAACGCTTCTCGGCACTGTGCGTCCAGACGTCGGTGCCATAGGCGGAGGCTGCACCGTCATTGGCGGCGGCGATGGCGGCCATGACGTTGGGGCTCGCCCCGGCGGTGTTGTCGCTGACGAAGTTCATGCCTCTGCGATAGAGGCGCCATGCCGGCCTGCCAAGCGCCTGGGCGCGAGGGGGGCGTTGCAGGCCGGTCAGAACAAGAACCGTGCGGGTCTGCTCGGCCTTTCGTGCCGGATATGTCCGGCCGTTCCGGCATATCGCAATAAAATGTCGTTGCGGCGCGAAATCGGCTCTTGTGCAGAGATTAGAATTCTGGCAAGTTCATCGCAATAGGACAGTGTTGCTGTCCCATTTTTCACCGCGACGGCCGCAGCCCAGAAAGCTGGCGGCCACGCCAGCGCAACGGAGCGAAGCGATGACGAAGGGCACGGCCAAACACGCCAAAGCCATCCGTACGCGCGCCGCCCGTAAAGCGGCGGCCTAAACAGGCGCGGCAGGGCGAAAAGCCCTAGCGCCTGCGGAGGACGCGGGCGCCCGAGAATAGCGCAAGCAAACCTCCGAAACGACGACTGCGGCCCTGTTGGCCCCATCTTTGCTGCCGGCTCCCGAGGGCTGGAGGGCAATGATGACGGCCCGGCACGGCGGAAGGTTTATATGGACTCAAAGGTGCCTCCCGGCGGAAGCTGGCAGGGCATTGGCAAGCGGGGTTTGACGATGAGCGAAACCAGCCAGTCGAGCGGTGCCATCATGGCCGGCGCCCAGCCTATGGAGCGTTTCCCGGAGGTGCGCGATCCGGCGATGCCGGTGCGCCAGGGTCTCTACGATCCGTCGATGGAGAAGGATTCCTGCGGCGTTGGCTTTGTCGCCGACATGAAGAACCGCAAGAGCCACGCCATCGTCGCGCAGGGCCTGCAGATCCTGCACAACATCGACCATCGCGGTGCCGTCGGCGCCGATCCCAAGCTCGGCGACGGCTGCGGCATCCTCACCCAGATCCCGCATCGCTTCTTCAGGGAAGAATGCGCGCGGCTCGGCATCGCGTTGCCGGAGCCTGGGCACTACGCCATCGGCCAGTTCTTCATGCCGCAGGAGGCCGCCGATCGCGCGGTCTGCGAGGAGATCGTGGCGCAAGCCGTCACCGAGGAGGGGCTGATCTTCTTGGGCTGGCGCGACGTGCCGGTCGACAACAGCGATCTCGGCCAAGCCGTCCTGGAGACCGAGCCGGCCCATCGCCAGCTCTTCGTCGGTCGCCCGGCCGAGGTCGAGAGCGAGGACGACTTCGAACGCAAGGTCTATGTCCTCAGAAAGTCCGTCTCCAACAAGGTCTATCAGCGCCAGGACCGGGCGACCGCGACCTATTACCCGGTCTCGATGTCCGCGCGCACCATCGTCTACAAGGGCATGGTGCTGGTGACCCAGCTCGGCACCTATTTCAAGGACCTGCTCGATCCGCGCTTCGAGAGCGCGCTGGCGCTCGTGCATCAGCGCTTCGCCACCAACACCTTCCCGTCCTGGCGGCTGGCGCATCCCTACCGGATGGTCGCCCATAACGGCGAGATCAACACGCTACGCGGCAACGTCAACTGGATGGCGGCGCGGCAGGCTAGCGTCGATTCCGAGCTGTTCGGCGCCGACATCTCGAAGCTCTGGCCGATCTCCTATGAGGGCCAGTCCGACACCGCCTGCTTCGACAATGCGCTCGAATTCCTGGTGCAGGGCGGCTATTCGCTCGCCCATGCCATGATGATGCTCGTGCCGGAGGCGTGGAACGGCAACCCGCTGATGAACGAAGAGCGGCGGGCCTTCTACGAATATCACGCCGCGCTGATGGAGCCCTGGGACGGCCCCGCCGCCATCGCTTTCACCGACGGGCGCCAGATCGGCGCGACGCTGGACCGCAACGGCCTGCGACCGGCGCGCTATCTCGTCACCGATGACGGGCTCGTCGTGCTCGCCTCGGAGTTCGGCGTGCTGCCGATCCCGGAGGAGAAGATCGTCGAGAAGTGGCGCCTGCAGCCCGGCAAGATGCTGCTGATCGATCTCGAAGAGGGCCGCATCATCGGCGACGACGAGATCAAGGCGAGCCTGTGCCAGGCCAATCCCTACAAGGACTGGCTGAAGCGCACCCAGATCGTGCTGGAGGACCTGCCGCCGGTCGAGGCGCGGGCGTCGCGCACCGACGTGCCGCTGCTCGATCGCCAGCAGGCCTTCGGCTACACGCAGGAGGATGTCCGCCTGCTGATGGCGCCGATGGCGGTCACGGGGCAAGAAGCCGTGGGCTCGATGGGGACGGACACGCCGATCTCGGCGCTCTCGCTCAAGTCGAAGCTGCTCTACACCTATTTCAAGCAGAACTTCGCGCAGGTGACGAACCCGCCGATCGATCCGATCCGCGAGGAGCTGGTGATGAGCCTGCTCTCCTTCATCGGGCCGCGGCCGAACATCCTCGACCTCGAGGGTACCTCGCGCCGCAAGCGGCTCGAGGTGCGCACGCCGATCCTGACCAATGACGATCTCGAGAAGATCCGTTGCATCGGCCATTACGAGGATCGCTTCGACACCAAGACGATCGATTTCACCTATCCGGCGCGCGATGGCGCGGCCGGCATGGCTGCGGCGGTGGAGCGGCTCTGCGAGCGCGCGGAGGCGGCCGTGCATGGCGGCTACAACATCATCATTCTGTCCGACCGTCAGGTCGGGGCCGATCGCATCCCGATCCCGGCGCTGCTGGCGACGGCCGCCGTGCATCATCACCTGATCCGCAAGGGGCTGCGCACCTCGGTCGGCCTCGTCGTCGAGTCCGGCGAGCCCCGCGAGATCCATCATTTCTGCTGCCTTGCCGGCTATGGCGCGGAGGCGATCAACCCCTATCTCGCCTTCGACACGCTGCTCGACCAGCACGAGCAGGGCGCCTTTCCGACCGAGGTCGACGCCTATGAGGTGGTGAAGCGCTACATCAAGTCGGTCGGGAAGGGCGTGCTCAAGGTGATGTCCAAGATGGGCATCTCGACCTACCAGTCCTATTGCGGCGCGCAGATCTTCGATGCGGTCGGCCTGCGGAGCGACTTCGTCGAGCGCTACTTCTTCGGCACGGGGACCGCGATCGAGGGCGTCGGCCTCGACGAGATCGCCGAGGAGAGCGTCAGCCGCCATCGTGACGCCTTCGGCGATGCGCCGGTCTACCGCAACAGCCTCGATATCGGCGGCGAGTACATGTACCGCATCCGCGGCGAGGACCATGTCTGGCAGCCCGACGTCGTCGCCTCGCTGCAGCATGCCGTGCGGTTGAACGCTCAGGATCGCTATGAGGACTTCGCCCGTCAGGTCAATGACGAGGCGCAGCGGCTGACCACGATCCGCGGCCTGTTCAAGCTCAAGCTCGCAGCCGATGACGGGCGCAAGCCCGTGCCGCTGGAGAGCGTCGAATCCGCCGCCGAGATCGTGAAGCGCTTCGCCACCGGGGCGATGTCCTTCGGTTCGATCTCGCGCGAGGCGCATGAGACCATCGCCATCGCGATGAACCAGATCGGCGGCAAGTCGAACACCGGCGAGGGCGGCGAAGAGGCGATCCGCTTCAAGCCGATGGCGGATGGCCGTTCCAAGCGCTCGGCGATCAAGCAGATCGCGTCGGGCCGCTTCGGCGTCACGGCGGAGTATCTCGTCAATTCCGACGTCATGCAGATCAAGGTCGCGCAGGGCGCCAAGCCCGGTGAGGGCGGCCAGCTTCCCGGCCACAAGGTCGACGCCAAGATCGCCAAGGTCCGGCATTCGACGCCGGGCGTCGGCCTGATCTCGCCGCCGCCGCATCACGACATCTATTCGATCGAGGATCTGGCGCAGCTCATCTTCGACCTGAAGAACGTCAACCCTGCGGCCGATGTCTCGGTCAAGCTCGTCTCGGAGATCGGGGTCGGCACGGTCGCGGCCGGCGTTGCCAAGTCGCGCGCCGACCACATCACCATCTCTGGCTTCGAGGGTGGCACGGGTGCGAGCCCGCTGACCTCGCTGAAGCATGCCGGCTCGCCCTGGGAGATCGGTCTTGCCGAGACGCAGCAGACGCTGGTTCTGAACAAGCTGCGCGGGCGCGTGGCGCTGCAGGTCGATGGCGGGCTGCGCACCGGCCGGGACGTCGTCATCGGCGCGCTGCTGGGGGCCGACGAGTTCGGCTTCTCGACCGCGCCGCTGATCGCGGCAGGCTGCATCATGATGCGCAAGTGCCATCTCAACACCTGCCCGGTCGGCGTCGCGACGCAGGACCCGGTGCTGCGCAAGCGCTTCAAGGGCCTGCCCGAGCACGTCGTCAACTATTTCTTCTTCGTCGCCGAGGATGTCAGGAAGATCATGGCGGAGATGGGCTTCACCCATCTCGGCGAGATCGTCGGGCGCTCCGACCTGCTCGACAAGCGCGAGGCCATCGACCACTGGAAGGCCAAGGGGCTCGATTTCACCCGGCTCTTCCACAAGGTCGACATGCCCGGCATCGCGATCCGCCATGTCGAACTTCAGAAGCACCCGATCGACGACGTTCTCGACCGCAAGCTGATCGAGGGCGCCAAGGACGCCGTCGAGACCGGTACGCCAGTCGTGCTCGAGCATGCGATCTGCAATGTCGATCGCAGCGTCGGCGCGATGCTGTCGGGCGTCGTCGCCAAGAAGTACGGCCATGCCGGGCTGCCCGAGGACACCATCACGGTGAAGCTCAAGGGCACCTCGGGCCAGAGCTTCGCCGCCTTCCTGGCGGCGGGCGTCACCGTCGAGCTGACCGGACAGGCCAACGACTATGTCGGCAAGGGGCTCTCGGGCGGCAAGCTGATCGTCAAGCCCGACCCGGCCTCGAAGGCCGTGCCGGAGCGCTCGATCATCGTCGGCAACACCGTGCTCTACGGCGCGATCGCGGGCGAGGCCTATTTCCGCGGCGTCGCCGGCGAGCGCTTCGCGGTGCGCAACTCCGGCGCTGTCGCTGTCGTCGAGGGCACCGGCGACCATGGCTGCGAATACATGACCGGCGGCGTCGTCGCCGTGATCGGGCCAACCGGGCGCAATTTCGCGGCCGGCATGTCGGGCGGCATCGCCTATGTGCTGGACGAGGACGGCACCTTCAAGGCGCGCTGCAACCTCTCCATGGTCGACCTCGAACCGGTCGAGGAGGAGGAGGAGCTGATGGAGCGGCTGCACCACCATGGCGGCGATCTCGAGCATAAGGGCCGGATCGACATGGCCAACATGTCGGGCCATGACGAGGAGCGCCTGATGCAGATGCTGACGAACCATGTCGACTATACGGGTTCGGCGACGGCGCGTCGCATCCTCGACAACTGGGCCGACTACCGGACCAAGTTCGTCAAGGTGATGCCGGTGGAATACCGCCGGGCGCTGCGCGAGATGGAACAGGCGCGCACGCTCCAGGCTGCCGAATAGGACGACAGGTCAGCCCCGGCCGGAGCCTCCGGACGGGGATCTCATCAGGACAGGTGCCCCGGGCAAACGGGGCTGCCCGGCCCGAGGCTGGGCAGGACGGCGAGAGACAAGACATGGGCAAGGTCACCGGCTTCCTCGAATACGACCGGCAGGAGCAGAAGTATCAGCTCGCCGGCGATCGCATTCGCCATTTCCGGGAGTTCACGCTCCCGCTGGAGGAGCGCGACATCAAGAAGCAGGCGGCGCGCTGCATGGATTGCGGCATCCCGTTCTGCCACGGGCCGACGGGCTGCCCGGTCCACAACCAGATCCCGGACTGGAACGAGCTGGTCTATTCCGGCGGCTGGGAGGATGCGCTGCGCAACCTCCACTCGACCAACAACTTCCCGGAGTTCACCGGCCGCATCTGCCCCGCGCCCTGCGAGGAAGCCTGCACGCTGAACCTCGAGAACATGCCGGTGACGATCAAGACGATCGAGCAGGCGATCGCGGACAAGGGCTGGCAGGAGGGCTGGATCGTTCCGGAGCCTGCCGCCATCCGCACCGGCAAGAAGATCGCGGTGGTCGGCTCCGGCCCGGCCGGCTTGGCGGCGGCGCAACAGCTCGCCCGCGTCGGGCATGAGGTGCATCTCTATGAGCGCGAGGCGCGGGCCGGCGGACTGCTGCGCTACGGCATCCCCGACTTCAAGATGGAAAAGAAGCATATCGACCGGCGCGTCGCCCAGATGGAGGCCGAGGGCGTCACCTTCCATTACAACGTCAATGTCGGCGTGACGCTGCCCTTCGCGACGCTGACCGCCGAGCACGACGCGGTGCTGATGACGGGCGGGGCCGAGGCGCCGCGCGATCCCGGCCTGCCGGACACCAATCTGCAGGGCGTGCACTACGCGATGCCTTACCTCACCCAGCAGAACAAGCGCACCGGCGGCGAGGACATCTCGGAGATCACGCCGATCCTGGCCGGCGGCAAGCATGTCGTCGTGGTTGGTGGCGGCGACACGGCGTCGGACTGCGTCGGCACGGCCTTCCGCCAGGGCGCGCTCTCGGTGACGCAGCTCGACATCCGCCCGATGGCGCCTGAGATCGAGGACAAGCTGACGGTCTGGCCCTATTGGCCGACGAAGTTCCGCACCTCCTCCTCGCAGGCCGAGGGAGCCGAGCGCGAGTTCCAGGCGGCGACGCTGGGGCTCGAAGGCCGCAACGGCCGCTTGACCGGCGTCAGGTGTGCCCGCGTCGACGAGAAGCGTAAGCCGATCCCGGGCAGCGAGTTCGTGCTGCAGGCCGATCTCTGCTTCCTCGCCATCGGCTTCGCCGGCTCGTTGATCGAGGGCATGATCGCCCAGTCGGGCGCGGCGGTCGACAAGCGCGCCAACGTCATCGCCAATGAGCGCGACTACAAGACCAGCGCCGAGAACGTCTTCGTCGCCGGCGACATGCGCCGCGGCCAGTCGCTCGTCGTCTGGGCGATCCGCGAAGGCCGTCAGGCCGCGCACGCCATCGACAAGCACCTGATGGGCGAGACGATTTTGCCGGTGTGAGGGGACAGGGGCTGTTCATCCGCTTCGCCATTGCTATGATCATCGCCATGGAACCGAACCAGAAGGGGAAGCAGGCGCCGCGCCGCCGCTTCCATTGCCGCACCCGCGGACCTGTCTGCGCCCCGCGCTTCACTTCGCGGGGCTGACCGGGAACGCATCGCCGTCTCATCGTCAGCCTTCTTCAGCGCGCGTTGGCGCGCATGCCCGGCTCCATGAGATTTCGATGTCCCTGATCACCCTGAAAGACCTGTCGCTCGCGCGCAGCGCGCCCCTGTTCGCCGGCCTCGGTCTCGCCATCGCCAAGGGCGACCGCCTGGGCCTCGTCGCCGCCAATGGGCGCGGCAAATCCTCTCTGCTGCGCATCATCGCCGGCGCCGAGGAGGCGACCGGCGGAACCGTGACCCGGTCACGTGGCCTCGTCGCCGCCTTCGCGCCGCAGGATCCGCCCGAGCGGCTCCTGCCGATGAGCCTCTCCGATGCCGTGCGCGACGCGCTCGATCCCGAGGCCGCCGAGACCGAAAGCTGGCGTGTCGACGTGCTGCTCGACGACCTCATGGTCGAGGAGAGCCTGCGCGGACGCCCTGTGCGCAGCCTCTCCGGTGGCTGGCAGCGCACGATGCTGCTGGCGCGGGCGGCGGTGACCGAGCCAGATCTCCTGCTGCTGGACGAACCGACCAACCATCTCGACCTTGAACGGATCGGCCTGCTGGTGCGCTTCCTGGCTGCCCTGCCGCGTGACTGCGCCGTGGTCGCGGCGAGCCATGATCGCGCCTTCCTTGATGATGTCAGCACGCGCACGCTGTTCCTGCGCCCGGCGGAAAGCGCCGATTTCGCCTTGCCCTATTCGCGAGCGCTGCAGGCACTGACGGAACGCGACGCGGCACGCGACAGGCAGTTCGAGAACGACATGCGCAAGGTCAAGGCTCTGCGGCAGCAGGCCGCCAAGCTGAAGAATATCGGCATCAACTCCGGCTCCGACCTCTTGGTGGTCAAGACCAAGCAATTGTCGGAGCGGGCCGACAAGCTGGAAGAACGGGCGCAGACCGGCCACAAGGAGCGATCCGCTGGCACCATCCGGCTGGCCGGCAGCGGCACCCATGCCAAGGCGCTGGTCTCGATCAAGGAGACGGCAGTGACCGCGCCGGACGGGCGGCTGCTCTTCAAGGCCGGGCCGCTCTGGATCGAGAAGGGAGACCGGATTGCGTTGCTCGGGACCAATGGCAGCGGCAAGACGCGGTTGGTCATGCGGCTGCGGGCGGCGCTGGTGGGCGCCGACCCAGAGATCCGTGGTGTGGCCAGCCTGAAGGCCGGCTATTCCGATCAGGCGCTCTCGCAGCTCGACGCCTGGCGCACGCCCTGGGACGCGGTCGAGCGACCTCGGCGACCAGACGGCGCGCACCGTGCTCGCCGGCGCCGGGATCGCCAGCGATGCGCAGACCGCGCCGACGCTCCGCCTCTCCGGCGGACAGCGCGCCCGGCTCGCCATGCTGCTGCTGCGCCTGGCCGAACCCAATTTCTACCTGCTGGACGAGCCGACCAACCATCTCGACATCGAGGGGCAGGACATGCTGGAGGCCGAG
>DATDBB010000301.1:0-16861 GCA_036525085.1 Allobosea sp. | reverse complement strand
CGCGATGCGCGAGATCCTCGGCAACGCCAAGGCGATCGTGCCCTCGACCAAGAAGGTCGCAGGGCCCGGCGCCCGCATCGACATCCCCGTGACCCATATCAATGCCTGTTATGTGCGCAGCCATTTCGGCGCGGTCGAGGTCGGCGTGCCCGGCTCGCCCCAGGCCGACGAACTGGTCTTCATCCTGGTGATGACCACAGGCGCGCGCATCCATGAGCGCGTCGGCGGCCTGCGCGCCGACCGGATCAGCGTCTGGGACGGCCAGCGCTGATGGGCTTCGCATTTGCCCGGCAAGGCGCGGGGAACCCTCTCCCGGAGGGAGAGGGCAGGGTGAGGGGTCGGCCATTCGACGCCTTGGCTGTGCCCTTACCGCAGCACCGATCAAATGGGCGTCTCACTGGTCAAACGGCCGACACCCCACCCCTGCCCCTCTCCTTACAGGAGAGGGGTTCCCCGCGCTTAAGTGACGCCGCTGGAGCTCGTTGAATGCCCGCCAACATCCGCAAGATCCTGACGCAGGTCGATGAAACCCTTGTCGAAGCCGGCAAGACGGTGGCGCCGCCGACGCGACGCGCCGTCGCCGTCGCCGTGATCGCCAACCCCTTCTCCGGGCGCTACCAGGAAGACCTCTCGGAACTGACCGAGATCGGCGTCGAACTCGGCGATCTGCTGACGAAGCGTTGCCTCGCGGCATTGGGCATCGAGCCCGGCCAGGCCGAGAGCTTCGGCAAGGCGGCGATCGTGGGCGAGGGTGGCGAACTGGAGCATGCCGCCGCGATCCTGCACCCGAAAATGGGCACGCCGGTGCGGGCCGCGCTCGGCAAGGGCCCGGCGCTGATCCCCTCCGCCAAGAAACGCGGCGGGCTCGGCACGCCGATCGACGTGCCGCTCGGCCACAAGGATGCAGCGTTCGTGCGCTCGCATTTCGATGCGGTCGAGGTTCGTGTCACCGACGCACCGCGCGCCGGCGAAATCCTGGTGGCGATCGCCGTCACCGATTCCGGCCGGCCGCTGCCGCGTATCGGCGGGCTGACCAAGGATCAGATCAAGGGCGAGGACGGGCTGCGCTGAAGGCCCGCGCCAAGAAGATCGGCAGCGAGAAGTTTCGCACCGAGAAATTTCGTATCGAGACGAAACCCGGAGGCCTGTTCCGGCGACTAACCCGCGAAGCATGATCGCTTCGCGAGACGGAGTCCGCCCGATGCCATTCACGCTGACGAGCTTCCATCAGGGGAATTTCCTCGACGCGAGCGATCCCGAGACGGGGGATGGCGTCTGCGTCGCGCTCTGCGACCTCTGGCTGGAGTCGCTGTTTCAGGCCCCCGGCGCCGCGCCGCGCCATCGATTGCAGGCGCTCGCCGTCGATTTCAGCCGGGCCGAGAGCCATCAGCGGCGCTACGGCAAGCTGCGCCAGGCGCTCGGCCGCGACGATGCCCGCCGCCATATGGGCGCGCGCGTCGGCATCGACTACGAGGAGCAGACCTTCGTCGACATGAAGCTGCATAGCGGCCGGGCTGGCATGCTGCAGAAGATCACCGACGATTTGCGCGCGCCCGGTGCGGCCGCGACATGGTCGATGCGCTTCGCCGGCGGCGGCGGCCACGCCATCGCAGGCTTCAGCCGGATCGAGCCGCGCCCCTACGGAATGGATACGAAGCTCCACATCTTCGATCCGAATATCGGCGAGTATGTCGGCGACTATGGTGGCTGCGCCGAGATCGTCGACGATCTCGTCCGCAAGATCCCGCTCTACGCCACCACGACGATCTTCCACCGCACGACGGCGGTCGCGGACCGATAGGCCGTGCGTCGTCTCCAGAGGAGCGCAAATCGTCCCGGGTCAAGCCCGGGACGACCTGGTGTTTCCGGTTAAAATCAGCCGCCGAGCGACATCGTCAGCGGCGGCTTGACCTCGGGCGGCAGCGGCGAGGTGTAGCCCTCCGCGCCGAGCTTCTTCTTGTGGTCGGCCTTGGCCGCCGCCATCAGCGCCGGATCGAGGAGCACGGCCGCTCCCGTCGCCACCATCGCTTTGGCGACATGCACCATCGCCTTGTGCGCGGCCGGCGACTTGCCCTGCGACACCACCTGCCAGGTGTGGAAGGGGGTGCCGATAGCGACCGTCGGGGCGTGGGCCTGCACGGTTGGAATCGCCCAGCTGACGTCGCCGATATCGGTCGAGCCGATGGCCGGGTTGCGCTTGGCGTCGAGCGGCACGAGGAAGTCGGCCAGCGGCGCGCCTGAATCCTCCATCCCGATCGTGCGCCAGATCGAGGCGATTTCCTGCGGCGACAGCGTCTTGCGGATGTCCTGCGCAAAGGCGCGGTCGGCATCGTCGAAATGCGGCGGGCCGAGCTCTTCCATGACGCCGTGCATCGCCTGCTCCAGTGGCGTGTTGCCGAGCAGGTCGGAGACGGCGCTGACGATACGCATCTCCATCTTGGTTTCCGTCATCAGCGCCGCGCCTTCGGCGATCTTCTTCACGCGCTGGACGAGTTCGAGCATGCCGCGCAGGTCGCGGGCGCGAATGGAGTACCGGACGCGGGCATGGGCCTGCACGACGTTCGGAGCGATGCCGCCGGTGTCGAGCAGGGCGTAATGCACGCGCGCATCGCTGGGCATGTGCTCGCGCATGTAGTTGACGCCGACATTCATCAGTTCGACGGCGTCGAGCGCGCTGCGGCCGAGATGCGGCGCGGCGGCGGCATGCGAGGCGCGGCCGGTGAAGACGAAATCGGCGCGGGTGTTGGCGAGCGCCAGCGGCGGCGTCACCTCCCAGAAGCTCGACGGGTGCCAGGAGATCGCGACATCGGCGTCGTCGAAGGCGCCGGCGCGGACCATGAAGGCCTTCGCGGCGCCGCCTTCCTCGGCCGGGCAGCCGTAATAGCGCACGCGGCCGGGAATCTTGTTCTCGGCAAGCCAGTCCTTCATCGCGACGGCTGCGAGCAGCGCGGCGGAGCCCAGCAGGTTGTGGCCGCAGCCATGGCCATGGCCGCCATCCTCGATCGGCTTGTGGCTGGCGACGCCGGCCTCCTGCGACAGGCCGGGCAGGGCATCGTATTCGCCCATGAACGCGATCACCGGGCCGCCTTCGCCGGCCTCGCCGATCACGGCGGTGGGAATATCGGCGATGTTCCTGGTGACGCGGAAGCCCTGGTGCTCCAGCTCCGCGGCATGTTCGGCACAGGAGCGCACCTCGGTATAGCAGACCTCGGGCATGCCCCAGACCCGGTCGCTGAGCGCGATCAGCCGCTCCTTGTTCGCATCGACGTGGCGCCAGAGATCGTTTCGATTGTCCATGATGGTCCTGCCTTGGTCAGGCCGGCATATGACCAAGGCAGCCCGCTTGCGTCCAGCCGCCGCACGCATGGCCGGGCTGATTTTCAGAGCTTCCCATGCGTCCCGCCCGATACGCGGTCAGTGGCACGCCCCGGTCGAGGCCGGCGCTGCGGCGAGGTCACTGAGGATCGGGCAATCCGGCCGCGCATCGCCCTGGCAGTGCTCCGCGAGATGCCGCAGCGTGTCCGCCATCGCCTGCAATTCGGCCGCCTTCGCCTCGAGGTCGCGGACATGGCTCATGGCGAGCCGCTTCACATCGGCGCTGGCACGGCTCTTGTCGCGCCAGAGCGCCAGCAGCGCGCGGGTTTCCTCGAGCGAGAAACCGAGATTGCGCGAGCGCCGGACGAAGCGCAGCGTGTGGACGTCGTCGGCCTCATAGACGCGATACTGCGCCTGCGTCCGCGGCGGCGCCTCGATCAGCCCGATGCTCTCATAGTAGCGGATCATCTTGGCGCTGACGCCGGAGCGCTTCGCCGCTTCGCCGATGTTCATCGCGTTCGGTCCCTGTCGCTAGCCCGGCGGGTGCTTGTGGATCGGGTCGACCCAATAGACCGACTCAGGGCTCTCGACCGGATCGACATCGGTGATGTTGACCACCACCGCCTCGTTGTCCGAACGCACCAGCACGCATTCGAGCGGGTTGTCGGGGTCGGCGTTGATCTCCTGATGCGGCACGAAGGGCGGCACATAGATGAAGTCGCCGGGGCCCGCCTCTGCGACGAATTCGAGCCGCTCGCCCCAGCGCATCCGGGCCTTGCCGCGCACGACATAGATGACGCTTTCCAGCTCGCCGTGATGGTGCACGCCGGTCTTGGCGTTGGGCTGGATCGAGACCGTGCCGGCCCAGATCTTCTGCGCGCCGACGCGGGCATGGTTGATCGCCGCCTGCCGGAACATGCCCGGCGTCTGCGCCGTGTTGGAATCGAGCTTGTCGCCGGTGATGACGCGCACGCCGTCATGCTTCCAGCGCGGCTCGTCACCATGGTGATGATGATCGTGATCGTGCGGATGTTCGTGATCGTGGTCGGCCATCGTCGTGCTCCTGTGCGGGCACGTTAGAGCAGGATGGCCTCCTCCGAAACCGTCTTGGCCAGTGCGCTCTGCGTCCCTCCGGGTGGCGCGCCACGCAACAGCAGGAGCACCAGCAGCGCCGTGCCGATCAGGCCGCCGGTCGCGATCAGCGCCGAAAGCTGCATGCCCTCGACGAAGGCGGCACGGGCCAGGACGAGCAGGCTCACCGACAGATCTGTCGGTAACTGGGCAGCTTCCGCGACCGCGCCACCGAGGGTTGCCGCCGCGGCACGCGCGGCGTCGACCGGGACGCCCACCGGCACCGCATCCACCATTTCGCTGCGGTAGACCGCGGTGACGATGCTGCCGAGGATGGCGATGCCGAGCGCGCCGCCGAACTCCAGACTCGTTTCGGAGATCGCGGCGGCCGAGCCTGCGCGTTCCGGCGGCGCGCTCCCGACGATCAGGTCGGTCGTCAGCGCGACGACGGGTGTGAAGCCCAGCGAGAAGATGACGGAAGCGGTCACGACGACGGCCAGGCCGTCACCGGCCTCGATTCGCGTCAGCAGGGCGAAGCCGGCCGCGGCCACGGCCAGGCCGCAGCCCATCACCAGTGCCGGCGGAAAGCGATGCGCCAGCATCGGCACGATCAGCGAACCGACGATGAAGGCGAGAGCCGACGGCACGCCCCAGATCCCGGCCTGCAACGGTGACAGCCCGAGCACGAGCTGGAGATACTGCGCGATGAACAGGAAGCTTCCGAACAGGAAGAGGAAACCGAGCACGTTAATCGCCAGCGACGCGCTGAACACGGCGTTGCGGAACAGGCGCAAATCGAGCATCGGGTCGGCGAGATGCCGCTGCCGGTGCACGAACACCGTGCCGATCCCGATTCCGGCCAGGATCGCCACCGTCGCGCGCCAGCCCGCGCCATTCTCGGCCATGTGCTTGATGCCGTAGATCGCAGCGAGAACCGCGAACAGGGACAGCGCGGCGCTGACGAGGTCGAGGCGCCCTGCATCGGGGTCCTTGAACTCGGGCAGCAGCAAGGGGCCGAGAATCAGCAGCAAAACCATCACCGGCACGCCGACGAGGAAGACCGAACCCCACCAGTAATGCTCCAGCAGCACGCCACCGACGAGCGGGCCGATGGCGCCGCCGGCCGAGAAGCTCGAGATCCAGACGCCGATGGCGAAGGTCCGCTCCTGCGGATCGAGGAACATGTTGCGGATCAGCGAGAGCGTCGATGGCGCCAGCGTGGCGCCGGCAATGCCGAGCAGCGCCCGCGTCGCGATCAGCATCTCGGCGCTGGTCGAGAAGGCGGCCAGAACCGAGGCGATGCCGAAGGCGGCCGCGCCGATCAGCAGGAGCTTGCGCCGCCCGATCCTGTCACCCAGAGTTCCCATGGTGATGAGCGAGCCGGCAACCATGAAGCCGTAGATGTCGACGATCCAGAGCAGTTGCGCGGCGCTCGGCTTCAGATCGCCGCTGAGCTGCGGAACGGCGAGGTTCAGGACCGTCAGGTCCATCGAATAGAGCAGGCAGGGCAGGGCGATCACGGCCAGGCCGAGCCATTCGCGTCGCGTGGCCTTGGGCGTTTCGTCGGCGGTCGTCATTGCATCCGTCTCAAGCTTGGCGCTTGCCGATCGGTGGGGAAGCCAGGCGACGCGGCGGTGATTTCGCTGGTGGACACTGACGCTTCGGCCCGTCAGTGCCTGACAGCACCGCCATCGCGCCACCTCGCCGCTTCAATCTAAAACACTTAACTTATTAGTTTAATATAACAGCGAAAAAGCGTCGCGGTCAACACATCGGCTGCGAAGGCCATGCAAGTAAGGTGGTTTGCCGTGGAAACACCGCGTCATCCTGGACAAGCGGCGCAGCCACGCAGATCTGGGATCCATCATAGAGCAATCTCGGTGCCCTCCGATGGATCCCGGGTCGGCCTGCGGCCGCCCAGGATGACGGGGTGTTCCCGAGTGAAATCAGCCCGGCTAGCAGACCACGCGATCAGCCCTTCTTTGCCGGCCCGGTCGCCAGCGGGCGGTCGCTGGCGCCCCACTCGGCCCAGGAGCCGTCATAGATCGCGCGGGCCGGCTTGCCGATCGTCTCGAGCGCCGTCGACAGGATCGCCGCCGAGACGCCGGAGCCGCAGCTCGTGATCAGCGGCTTGTCGAGATCGACGCCCGCTTCCGCGAAGGCCGCCGCGATGGCATCGGGCGATTTTAGCTGGCCGTCCTGCACGATCGCGGGGAAGGGCAGGCTGAGCGAACCCGGCATATGGCCCGAACGGACGCCAGCGCGCGGCTCGGGGGCTTCGCCGCGAAAGCGATCGCCGGGGCGGGCATCGACCACCTGCGCCGTGCCGTCGGCAAGCGCGCGCGTGACGTCGTCGGCATCGGCCACGGCCGAATGATCGAGCCGCGCCGTGAAGCTGCGCGCGGCCCGGCTGCGCGGCGGCCCATGTTCGATCGGCCGGTTTTCCGTCTGCCATTTCGGGAAGCCGCCTTCGAGGATGACGACGTCCTTCGCCCCGAAGGTCCTGAAGGTCCAGCGAACGCGCGGCGCCGAAAACAGCCCGAGCCCATCGTAGACGACGATCCGCATGCCGTCGCCGATGCCCATGGCGCCGACGGCGGCCGCAAATGCCTCCGGCCGCGGCAGCATGTGCGGCAGGTCGGAGGTGGTGTCCTTGATCGTGTCGATGTCGAAGCGCAGCGCGCCGGGAATCCGCCGGTCGGCATACTCGGCATGCGGATCGCGGCCATGGACGGGCAGATACCAGGACCCGTCGACTACGACGACGTCGGGGGCGTCCAGGCGCTCTGCGAGCCACTCGGTCGAAACGAAAACGTCTTCGCGTGCCATATCGGACGGTTCCTTTTGGGCTTGTCTCTGGGCGCTTCGGCCCGTTGTCACTTCAGGCCAGTGCGATCCGGACGCGCCGGTTCTGCTTGCCCTTCTTCTCGATATCGGTGACCGCGACAAGGCCGATCTCGGCAGTGTTGCGGACATGGGTGCCGCCGCAGGGCTGCAGGTCGATATCGCCGATCGCGACGAGCCGGATGCGGCCGGAGCCACGCGGCGGCTTCACCGACATCGTCTTGACGAGGCCTGGATTGGCGTCGAGCTCTTCATCGGTGATCCAGCTTTCGCTGACATCGGCGTTAATAGCGACCAGCGCGTTGAGCTTCCCGGTGATCTCGGCCTTGTCGAGCCCGCCCTCGGGAATGTCGAAATCGAGCCGCCCGTCGCCGTCGCCGATCGCGCCGCCCGTCACCGGATAGGACAGGACGACGCTGAGCAGATGCAGCGCGGTATGGATCCGCATCCGCTTCAGCCGCCGCTCCCAATCGAGGATCGCCGTCACGCGCTCGCCGGGCAGAGGAAGCGATTGCCCCTCCAGCGGAACATGGATCACGCGACTCTTGTCCTCGGGATCGTAGACCGCGGTACCGATCGCGATCGTGCTGCCATCGGCGCGCCGCAGCGCGCCGGCATCGCCGGGCTGTCCGCCGCCCGTGGCATAGAAGACCGTGCGGTCGAGGATGATGCCGCCGCGCTCGTTCACCGCCTCGACGGTAGCCGTCGTCTCGGCCAGATAGGCATCGTCGCGAAAGAGCAGTTCGGTCGCCATCGTCGCTGGACTCGCTGTCGTCATGCCGACGCAGCCGCGCCGGCCTCCTGGAAAGGGAGCGGAGATTGCACGGATCGGCCGGGCCGCGCCACCGCGCTTTCATCCGGCCAGCGCTGCGCCGTCGTGCATGCGTCGTCGGAAACCAGCCCTTCCGTCAGCCGGAGGCAGGCCCTAGATAGGCTGCCGGCCGATCAGCGGAGCTTGCCGGCCGCAGTCCGGAGGTTCCATGTCACTGCCGCGCATGCAACCGAGCGACGGTGTCGCCTGGATCACCGGGGCAAGCTCGGGCATCGGCGAGGCCGTGGCGCTGGAGCTGGCGCGGCGCGGCTGGACCGTGGCGATCACGGCCCGGCGCCTCGACCAACTCGAGGATGTCGCGCGCCGTGCCGAAGGCTTGCCCGGCCGCATCGTCGCCCATGCCGGCGACGTCACGGATGCCGATTCGATGACGGCCGTCATCGACGGCATCGAGAGTGTTCAGGGGCCGATCGCGCTTGCCTTCCTGAACGCGGGCATCGCGCCGGATTCGAAAGGCCCGCTCGACATGGCCGCCTTCGAGCGCACCATCGCCGTCAATCTCGTCGGCGCGGCGCGCGGCCTTGCCGTCGCGATCGAACGCATGGCGTTGCGCGGCCGCGGCCAGATCGCGGTCAACGCGTCGGTCGCCGGCTATGGCGGCCTGCCAGGAGCTTCAGCCTATGGCGCGTCGAAGGCCGCCCTGATCCATCTCTGCGAGACGCTGAAATTCACCTGCGACAGGCGCGGCATCCGGCTGCAGCTCGTCAATCCCGGCTGGGTCGACACGCCGTTGACCCGGACCAAGAACGTCCCGATGCCGTTCATCATCAGCCAGGACGAAGCAGCCCGGCGGATCGTCGACGGCTTCGCGCGCGGCGGCTTCGAGATCACCTTCCCGCGCCGCCTGTCCTGGCTGATGAAGGCGCTGAACCTGCTGCCCTATCCGGCCTATTTCTGGCTGATCGGCAAGGCGGCCCGGCGAGGTGGCGCGAAGCCGCTCTGAGCGTCATTCGGGCTCGGCGGACAGCGTCGCGGCCAGTGCATCGAGCGCGCGCCTGCGGCCGAAATCCAGTTCGACGATCGGTGCCGGATAGGTCTCGCCGAGAACGATGCCGGCTCGGCGCAAGCTTTGGGCATCGGCCTTCCACGGCTCGTGGATGAGGTCGCCGTCGAGCGCGGCGATTTCGGGGATCCAGCGCCGCACATAGGCGCCCTTCGGATCGAACTTCAGGCCCTGCGTCACCGGATTGAATATCCGGAAATAGGGCGAGGCATCGGCGCCCGAGCCCGCGACCCACTGCCAGCTCGCGGCATTGCTGGCCGGATCGGCATCGACGAGCGTGTCCCAGAACCATGCCTCGCCCTGGCGCCAGTCGATCAGCAGGTGCTTGATCAGGAAGGAGGCCGCGATCATCCGCACGCGGTTGTGCATCCAGCCCGTGGTCCAGAGTTCGCGCAGGCCGGCATCGACGATCGGGTATCCGGTCAGCCCGCGCTGCCACGCCTTCAGCGCCGCCTCATCCTGCTGCCACGGAAAGGCGTCGAAACGTCGATTGTAGTTTTGGGTCGCGAGATCAGGGTTTTGGAACAGCAGGTGATAGGAAAACTCGCGCCAGCCGACCTCCGACAGGAATTTCTCGGCATCGGTTGAGCCCGCAGAGGCCTCGCCGCTCTCCATGGCGCTGCGGGTCGCATGCCAAATCTGGCGAGGGCCGATCTCGCCGAAGCGCAGATGCGGTGAAAGCCGCGAGGTCGAGGCCTTGTCCGGACGATCGCGGCCCTCGCCATAGCCGTCGAGGGGACCGGACAGAAATTCGCCGAGACGCTCGGCCGCCGTTTCCTCGCCGGGCGTCCAGGCTTGGCGCAGGCCGCCAGCCCAATCGGGTTTGGTCGGCTCCAGCGCGAGATCGGTCAGCGCCAAATTCATCTCGCGGATGCCGTCCGTCAGCTTCAAGGGCTCGATCCGGTCCGGGGCGGGGATCGGTGCGGGCGGCTCGCCGAGCGCGCGCGCGGCGCGCCAGTACGGCGTGAACACCTTCATCGGTTCGCCCGTCTTCGTCTTCACCTGCCAGGGTTCGTTCAGGAGCGCCGCATTGAAGCTCGCGACCTTGACGCCGAGCGCTGCGACCTCGGTTTTAAGCCGGCTATCGAGTTCGATCGATTCAGCATCATAGCGCCGGCTCCAGGTGACGAGATCGACGCGGGCCGCCTCGACGACACGCGGCAAGATCTCGGCCGGATCGCCGCGCATGAGCACGAGTTCACCACCCTTGGACGCTATCGCAGCAGCCAGCGCCGCGAGCGAGCGCGACAGCCACCAGCGACTGGAACCGCCGAGCGCGCGGCGCGAACCGGGTTCGTCGAGAATATAGAGGCAAAGTGTCGGACCATGCTCGACGGATGCCGTCAGGGCAGGATTGTCAGCGAGACGAAGATCGTCGCGAAACCAGTGCAGAGACGGGGCGGACATCGGTCGGGCGGCGCGCTCCATTATGCGAATCTCGAGTCATTTGCTGTTCCGCGACCGGAGTATACGAACAGAAGGAAACATTGGATCGCCACGCGGAAGAGATGGATCGCCGCCGGGCAAGCACACCCGGCGGCGGGGTCTCACATCACCAGCGGCGGTCCCACTGACGATCATTGTAGCGTCGGCCATAAGCACGCGCATGTGGCGGCGGGCCGCCATAGTAGCGACCATAGCCACGCCCGGGCCTGCCATAGTACCGCGGGCCAGCGACATAGCCCCGGCGACCGTGATAGTAGCCGCGGTGGTACTGCACCTGTTCGATGTCGCTCATCGCGGCCATCTCGGGCTGCGACGCGAAACCGGGCGCAGCGGACGCCGTGCCGGGGATTGCTCCCAGGCCAAGCGCCAGCGTCGCGGCGAGAATCAGTCTGCGCATATCAATCTCCTTGGGGGATGACGGTGTCGCTGAACCTGCGCCGTCGCTCGACAACCGCTCATGAAGCGAAAAGTTCGCTCCCGTTCATCTGGCGGCGCGAGCGGAGTCCGGCGAGTGTTCGTCGGGACTACATCCGTTCCCAGAGTGCGCCGTCGCGCGCCGACTGCCGCTTGAGCCAGGCATAGGCAGTGTCGCCGCGGCGCCGGATCTCGCTGGTGAGATTGTCGAGCACGAGATCGCCACGGTCGGTCCGGACGATCAGCACCAGATGCCCTTCGCCGGCCGGCGTCTTCACGACGGCGATCAAGAGCGCCGAGGCGGGCAGACCGGCCGCCAGCAGTTCATGCCGCTTGGTGACGACATAGTCGTTGCAGTTTCCGACGGCAGGATCGATCTGCCACTCCGAGGTCTGCTTCACCGGCCGGATGCGCTGGTTGACCTCCCGGTTGATGCGCCGGATATCGGCTTCGACCGCGGTCGTCATCTCGATGACGGCATCAGGGACGCCGATCTCGCAATCGGCGGCATGGCGCAGGCAGAAGCGGGTGTAGTCCAGCGGCGCGAGTTCCAGCTTCTGCGGATCGAGGTTCGCGCGGCGCGTCGCCTGGCCAGCGCCGCCGGCATCGCCAACCGGACGAGAGGCGCAGCCGCCGAGAAGCGCGGCCATGGCCAGCAGGAGCCCCGCTGCGTATCTGCCCCTGTCGTTCATGATCCGATCACTACACGGAGCCGGTAAAGAATTCTGCCCCGAGCCGATCGCTCAGCCTGCTCCGTCCCGCGTATCGACCAGGCGATAGCCGACGCCGGGCTCGGTCATGATGAAGCGCGGATCGGCGGCGTCGTCGCCGATCTTCTCGCGGACATGGCCGATCGCGATGCGCAGGTAATGCGTGTCGGCGGTGTGGGCGGGTCCCCAGATCGTCGTCAGCAATTGCCGGTGGCCGACGAGCTTGCCGGCATTGCGCGCCAGCAGCGCGACGACGTCGAACTCCTTGCGGGTCAGCTTCACCGCAGCGCCATCGACGAGGACGGTCCGGCTCGCGAGGTCGATATCGAGCCCGCCGATCCGGATCGCGGCAGGTTCGGCCGCGCGCTCGCGACGGCTGCGCAGCAGCGCCCGCAGCCGGGCGAGCAGTTCGCCGGTCGAAAACGGCTTGGTGACATAGTCGTCGGCGCCGGCATCGAGCGCCGCGATCTTCTCCGTCTCGGCATCGCGCACGGACAGCACCAGGATCGGCACGCTCGACCATTCGCGGATCGCCTCGATCACCGCCTTGCCGTCCATGTCGGGCAGGCCGAGGTCGAGCAGCACGGCGTCGGGGGCCATCGTCGCGGTGCGTTCGATTCCCAGGCGGCCGCGATCGGCCTCGAGCATCTCGAAGCCGCCGGCCCCGAGCACGATGGCGAGAAAGCGCCGGATCGGCGCCTCGTCGTCGATCACCAGGATGCGCGCGGGCAGGTTGTCGGTCATTCGGAAACGTCGTTGCTGGAAGGCGCCAGCGGCAGCCTGATCACGATCGCCGTGCCGCGTCCACCGGGCCCGGCCTGCGCGACGACCGTGCCGTCATGCGCCTCGACCAGTCCTTTCACGATCGAGAGCCCGAGCCCGGTGCCTGCAGGGCGCGCATCGCCTTCGGCGACACGGTGGAACAGTTCGAAGACGCGCTCGCGCTCACCCTCGGGGATGCCTGGCCCTTCGTCGATCACGGTGATCGCGGCCGTCTCGCCGTCGCGCTTCGCCTCGACGCGGATCGATGTGCCGATCGGCGCATATTTCGCGGCGTTCTCGATGACGTTGGCGATGGCCTGGCCGATCAGCACGGGATCGACATGGAGCGCCGGGAGATCGCGCGGCGTCTCGATCACGAGGCTGTGGCCGGCCAGCACGCGCTTGAGATCGTTGCGGACGACGCCGAGGATCTCGCGCAGGTCGACCGCGGCGCGCTTGGGCGCCAGCGCGCCATGTCCGAGCCGGGTCATGTCGAGCAGGTTCTGGACATAGCGGTCGAGCCGGCGCGCTTCGTCCAGCGCCGTCGCCGTCAGTTCGCGGCGGTCGGCCGGGCTCAAGCTCCCGTCGGTTTCCGCCAGGCTGGACACCGCCCCGATCACGGTCACGAGCGGCGTGCGCAGATCGTGGCTGACGGAATTCAGCAGCGCGCCGCGCAGCTTCTCGCCCTCCGCGGTGACCCGTGCGTCGCCGAGTTCTTCCGCCAGCCGCGTCCGCTCGACCGCGACCGCGACCTGGTCTTCGACCGCGACGAGGAGCCGCCTCGTCTCCGGATCGAGCCCGCGCAGCCGGTCGCGGAAGCGCACGCCGATGACGCCGAGCGTGGCCGCGGCCGTCGCCAGCGGCACGAACAGCCATTCGCTCATCGGCAGCGTCGCGGTGCCGGCGCCCGCTGGCTCGTTCTTCTCGAAGGCCCAGCGCGCGGCCCCCTCCGCCCGCGGGTCGAGATCGTCGATCGTCGGATGGCCCTGCACCTGCTGGAGCGTGCCTGCCGCATCCGGCATCAGGATGAGCGAGTGGCAGTCGAGCGTTGCGGCGATGTGGAAGGCGGCAGCCCAGAGCACGTCGTCGGTGTCGTTGGCCGAGGCGATCTTGCGGGCGAAATCATACAGTGTCGCGGTGCGGCGCTGGGCCGAGCGCATCGCCTCGACCTGTGCCTTCAGGCGGCTCGCGAGGCTGCCGGTGAAGACCGCGCCGAGCAGGAACACCACGACCGAGACGATGTCCTCGGGCCGGCGGACCGTCAGCGAATAGAAAGGCGGCGTGTAGAAGAAATTATAGGCGCCGGAGCCCAGCAGGCCGGCGAACAGCGAGGGGCCGAGGCCGTGGCGGGCCCCGACCACCAGAACCGCCGCCAGATAGATCGCGGAGATCGCGCCGCCCGGCACCGCATCCCAGACAGCAAGCGGCAGCGCGACCAGAGTCGCCGCCGCGATCGCGAGAAACGCAACGGCATAGCCCAGCCAGTCCGGTGCGATCCAGGCTGGGCGGGAGCGCTTGCGTCGCTCGATGCGGGCGTGTGGCGTCACCACCGTGATCTCGAAATCGGTCGCGTCGTCGAGCAGGCGGTCGGCCACCGGCTCGCGGAAGGCGCCAAGCAGCCTCTGCCACCAGGAGCGGTGCGAGCGCGGCCGGCCGATCACGATGCGCGAGACATTGCGCTGGCGCGCATAGCGCAGCACTTCGCCCGCTACATCGCATTCCGCATGCAGGACGATCGTTTCCGCGCCGAGCGTTTCGGCAAGGCGCAACGCCTCGACCGTCACCGCCCGCACTTCGGCGGGCATGGCCTCGTGCCTCGGCGTTATCACGGTCGCGACGATCCAGGGCAGGCGGGCACGCTCGGCCATGCGCTTGCCGGCCCGCACGAGGCTGCGGGCGACCGGCGCCTCGTTGATGCAGACCAGCAGGCGCTCCTCCGCCGGCCAGGGCCCCTTGACGGCATGGGCCTCCATCCAGGCCAGCATCTCGGCATCGACCCGGCTCGCGGCCGTGCGCAGGGCAAGTTCGCGCAGCGCCGTCAGCTTGCCCTTGCCGAAGAAGTTCTCGAGCGCCTGGCCGATCTGCTGGGGGACATAGACCTTGCCGTCCTTGAGCCGCTTGATCAGCTCCTCCGGCGGCAGGTCGATCAGTTCGATCTCGTCGGCGCGCTGCAGGACATGGTCGGGCACCGTCTCCTGCACGCGCACGCCGGTGATACGCGCGACGACGTCGTTCAGGCTCTCGACGTGCTGGATGTTCAGCGTCGTGACGACGTCGATGCCGGCATCGAGCACCTCGAGCACATCCTGCCAGCGCTTGGGATGGCGTGATCCGGGGGCATTGGTGTGGGCGAGCTCGTCGATCAGCGCGATCCCGGGCCTGCGCGCGAGCAGCGCGTCGAGATCGAGCTCGCTCAGCATCTGGCCGCGGTAGTCGACCGTGCGCCGTGGCACCTGTTCCAGCGTTTCGAGCAGGGCGGCCGTCTCGGCCCGGCCATGCGTCTCGACCAATGCCACGACGACATCGAGGCCCGCGCGTTGCCGGACGCGGGCCTCCTCGATCATGGCGAAGGTCTTGCCGACGCCGGGCGATGCGCCGAGGAAGATCTTGAGGCGGCCGACCCCGCTTCCTGCCTCGCCGCGTGCCGCAGCCAGGAAGGATTCAGGCGTCGGTCTCTCGTCAGGCGCACTCGGCATCGGCGAAGGACCAGATCATCACGGCTTGAGACTGTCGAGCGCGATGTTGAGCGCCAGCACATTGACCCTCGGCTCGCCGAGCACGCCCAGGAGCCGCGTCTCCGCCTGCTCCAGCACGAGTTGCCTGACGCGATCTTCCTGGAGCCCCCGCGCCTTGGCGACGCGGCCGGCCTGGACCAGCGCCGCCTCGGGTGAAAAATGCGGGTCGAGGCCGGAGCCGGACGCCGTCACCAGGTCGGCCGGCTGGACGCCGCCTCCCAGCGCCGCGACGCGCTCGCTGATCGCCTGTTTCAGCGCCGCCGAGCTCGGGCCGAGATTGGAGCCGGTCGAGTTCGCGGCGTTGTAGGGGCTCTCGACGGTTTTCGACGAATCCTGCGGATCGGCTGCGCTGGTGGCCGAGGGACGGCCGTGGAAATAGCGATCCGAGGCGAAGGACTGGCCGATCAGCGCCGAGCCGATCACCGCGCCGTCCTTGAGCACGGGCGATCCGTTGGCCTGCGACGGGAACACGGCCTGCGCGACGCCGGTGACGGCGAGCGGGTAGGCTGCTCCCGTCAGCAGGCTGAAGACGCCGAGCAGGACGAGGGAGGGGCGAAGATAGGAGGTCATTGTCTCATCTCCTCAGGCGAGGTGGAGCAGGTCGACGATCAGGTCGATCGCCTTGATGCCGATGAAGGGAACCACGAGCCCGCCGAGCCCGTAGATCAAGAGGTTGCGGCCGAGCAGTTGCGATGCGGAGGCGGGCGCATAGCGCACGCCCTTCAGCGCGATCGGGATCAGCGCGACGATGACGAGCGCGTTGAAGATGATCGCCGACAGGATCGCCGATTCAGGGGTGCCGAGCCCCATCACGTCGAGCACGGCCAAGCCCGGATAGGCCGCGACGAACAGCGCCGGCAGGATGGCGAAATACTTCGCCACGTCGTTGGCGATCGAGAAGGTGGTCAGCGCGCCGCGCGAGATCAGGAGCTGCTTGCCGACCATGACGATCTCGATGAGCTTCGTCGGGTCGCTGTCGAGGTCGATCAGATTGCCGGCTTCCTTGGCGGCGGGCGTGCCCGAGTTCATCGCGACGCCGACATCCGCCTGGGCGAGGGCCGGCGCGTCGTTCGAGCCGTCGCCGCACATGGCGACGAGGCGGCCCTCGGCCTGTTCCTTGCGGATGAGGGCGAGCTTCGCTTCCGGCGTGGCCTCGGCGAGGAAGTCGTCGACGCCGGCTTCCGCAGCAATGGCGGCCGCCGTCAGCGGGTTGTCGCCGGTGATCATCACCGTGCGGATGCCCATGCGCCGCAACTCGGCGAAGCGCTCGCGGATCGCGGGCTTCACCACGTCCTTGAGATGGATCACGCCGAGAACGATGTTGTCGCGGGCGACGACCAGCGGCGTGCCGCCGGACGATGCGATCTTGCGCACGGCCTGTTCGACCCCGCTCGCGAGCGCGCCGCCGGTGAGCCTAGCCATCGTGTCGGACGCGCCCTTGCGCAGCGCCACACCGCCCGGGAGATCGACGCCGGACATGCGTGTCTGCGCCGTGAAGGGCACGAAGGTCGCGCCGGCGCCGGCGGCCGCATCGAAGCCGAAGCGCTTTGCGGCAAGATCGACGATCGACTTGCCCTCGGGCGTATCGTCCGCGAGCGAGGCCAGGAAGGCCGCCTCGGCCAGTTCGCGCTCACCGACGCCAGGCGCCGGCTCGAAGGCATGGGCCATGCGGTTGCCGAAGGTGATCGTGCCGGTCTTGTCGAGCAGGAGCACGTCGATGTCGCCGGCA
>DATDBB010000300.1:0-10604 GCA_036525085.1 Allobosea sp. | reverse complement strand
GCCCGGTCGTCTCCTTCGCGGTGTTCCGCTCGAAGGGGTCGAGCGAGCTTTCGGTCAAGGACGTTGTCGCGGCCCGCCTCGCGGACCTGAACAAGCGCTTCCCCGACATCACGCTGAAGCCCATCGACGACGCGGTCGCCTACACCCATGGCAACTACAAGGCGGCGATGGAGACGCTGATCGAGGGCGCCGCGCTCGCCGTCATCGTGGTCTTCCTGTTCCTGCGGAACTGGCGGGCGACGCTGATCACCGCGATTGCCCTGCCGCTGTCGGCGATCCCGACCTTCTGGGCGATGGAGCTGATGGGCTTCTCGCTCAATCTCGTCAGCCTGCTCGGCATCACGCTGGTGACAGGCATCCTGGTCGACGACGCCATCGTCGAGATCGAGAACATCGTCCGGCACATGAAGATGGGCAAATCACCCTATCGCGCCGCGATGGAGGCGGCCGACGAGATCGGCCTCGCGGTCATCGCCATCACGCTGACCATCGTCGCGATCTTCGCGCCGGTCTCCTTCATGGGCGGCGTCGCCGGGCAGTATTTTCGCCAGTTCGGCCTCACCGTCGCGGTCGCGGTGCTGTTCTCGCTCCTGGTCGCGCGCCTGATCACGCCGATGATGGCGGCCTATCTGATGAAACCCGTCGACCATGCCGATCCGAAGGACGGCGTCGTCATGCGCGGCTATGTCGGTTTGCTCAAGGCGACCACCGCCTCGCGCCGGATCCCCTTGCTGCCGCGCTTCGACGGCACGGGGCGCTGGCGCTCGCTGCCCTTCAACATGTCCTATCTGACGCTGGTGCTGGGCTTCGCCTTCCTCTGGGGCTCGATCCACGCCACGGCGTTGCTGCCGACCGGCTTCATCCCGGACGAGGACACCTCGCGCGTCGTGGCCTCGGTCGAGCTGCCGCCGGGCTCGACGCTGGAGGACACCCGCGTCACCACCGACAAGATCGTCGATGCGCTCAGGACGATTCCCGAGGTGACCAACGTGTTCGTGCTCGGCGGGGCGTCCCCGACCGGCCAGCGCGAGGTCCGGCGTGCCGCCGTGACCATCCTGCTGAAGCCGAAGGCCGAGCGCGAGGCACGCCAGAAGGACCTCAAGGTCGTCATCGCCGACAAGCTCGCCAGCGTGCCGGATGTCCGCGCCTGGTACGTCAACGAGCGCGGCGAACGCGAGATGGCGTTCTCGATCCTCTCCAAGGACGGCGCGGCGCTGGACGAGGCCGTCGCGCGGATCGAGACACGGATGCGCAAGGTCGACGGCTATCTCAACGTCGCGACCTCCGGCTCGCTGTCGCGGCCGGAGCTGACGGTCAGGCCCAAGCTCGAACAGGCGGCCAATCTCGGCGTCACGCCGGAGGCGATCTCTGAGGCCGTGCGCGTCGCCACCATCGGCGATGTCGGCGCCAACCTCGCCAAGTTCAATGCCGGCGACCGGCTGGTGCCGATCCGCGTCCAGCTCGACGAGGCCGCCCGCGCCGATATCCGCAACATCGCCGCCTTGCGCGTCACCAACGTCAACGGCGTCTCGATCCCCCTCACCGCCGTCGCCGAGATCGGCTTCGGCGAGGGCCCCTCCTCGATCGACCGTTATGACCGCGTCCGCCGTGCCGCGATCGGCGCCGATCTCAAGCGCGGCTTCGAGCTCGGCACCGCGCAGGAGACCTTCAACCAGATCGTCAAGGACGTCGGGCTGCCGCCGGGCGTCTGGATCGCGGCAACCGGCGATGCCGAGATCCAGGGCGAGGTCGTGGACGGCTTCGTCCAGGCGATGACGACCGGGCTGATGCTGGTCTTCGTCGTGCTGATCCTGCTGTTCGGCTCGGTCTTCCAGCCGATCACCATCCTGCTCTCGCTGCCACTCTCCTTCGGCGGCGTGGTGATCGCGCTGCTGGCGACCGGCAACCCGGTCTCGATGCCGGTCTATATCGGCCTGCTGATGCTGATGGGCATCGTCACCAAGAACGCGATCATGCTGGTCGATTTCGCGGTCGAGGAGGAGGGCCGCGGCAAGGACCGCCGCACCGCCCTGCTCGAGGCCGGCCGCAAGCGCGCCCGCCCGATCGTGATGACCACCATCGCCATGGCGGCGGGCATGCTGCCCTCGGCCTATGGCGTCGGTGACGGCGGCGAGTTCCGCGCGCCGATGGCGATCGCCGTGATCGGTGGCCTCCTGGTCTCGACCGTGCTCAGCCTCGTCTTCGTGCCGTCCTTCTATGCGGTGATGGACGACCTCTCGAAGGCGACGGGCTGGCTCTTCGGCCGCTTCTTCAGCAAGCCGGAGGATGAAAGCCTGTGGGAGGCGATCCATGAGCCCCATGCCCACCAGACGCCGGCGGAGACGAGCGGCAAGGTGATGGGCAAGCTGCCGCCGCCACGTTTGGCGGCGGAGTGAGGCCCCGGCGCCTGCATGATGCTCGGAAACGCCCCGTCATCCTGGGCGACCGAAGGTCGTCCCGGGATCCATCGTAGAGCCAAGTCCTTCGAAAGGATCGGTCTTATGATGGATCCCGGAGCTGCGCGGCTGCGCCGCTTGTCCAAGATGACGCGGTGTTTCCAAGAGGCACGACAGCGCGCTCCAAAAGATGGCCGAGCCTGCCGGTCGCGCTACGAGCCGCCGGCGGGTGCGAAGAGGCAGAGCATCTCGCCGGCGTCGTTGATGCACAGATGCCATTTCCCGTCCGGCGACAGGCGCGCCTTGCGATAGGGAATTTCGAGGACGAGGAGCCTGCGGCGATCCTTCGCCCAGATCGGATGCTCTCCGGGCGCGACCGTCACGATGTAAGCGTATCGGCTCTCCCTGACGGCGCCCGCATCGATCTCCGCGCAATCGGCGCCGGAGCAGCATTCGAACGGGTAGTCCCAGCCGCTGGCCGCCTCGTGCGAGCAGACATCCGTCGTTCCGGCCGTCAGCACCAGCGCCGCAGCGATCGAGGCAAGAGCGCGCATGGGCCTCTCCTCGCGTCGTAATGCCTGGCCGAAGGGAGCGGACGAAGCGTGCCCAGCTGGCGAGGCTCCATTGCGTGGAGGGTGATCCTACTCCCGATCGGCGCGGGCTGACAGGGCGTGATCCCGCCCGATGGGCAAGCTCCCGCAGCCAAGACTGGCTGCGGGACGATCACGCCAGCATGCCGCATTCGATCGGGAAAGGTGTGCGCTCGTAGATCGCCTCGAGACCCAACCTCGCCACGTTCTCTTCCTCCCATCGATGGAGCAACTGCGCGATGCCGGCGCGATCGTCAGCCAGAACAAGGGGGCCGAGCGTATCGACCGCGTAGTCGTAAGCATGCGGGCGCCAGCGTGCTGATATCCTGGTCGAGTGCCGCATCTCATCGAGGATCGCCCTGGCGTCGTCGAACTCGCCATTCGCGGCCTGGACAAGCATCAGATAGGGCAGAGTGTACAACGCAAAATCGTATTCGAAGGAGCGCGGCTCGCCGTGGACGCAGAACATGTCGGTGATGGTCTCGACCCTTCTCAGCATGGGTAGAATGCGCTGCTCGGCCGCCTCGATGAAGGCATCGGCCATGCCGGGTTCCGACCAATGGCGCGGGGCGCCACGGGCGATGAATATCCGTTCGAGATTTAGGCCTTGCAGCGACGTGAACGGCCTGAAGGTATGGCCGATTGACCATAAGAACTGCGGGTAGTCCGCCGAACTGGTCCGGTCGATCGAGATCGTCCTGATCACATGTCGTAGTGGGCGCAGGACGACGTAGGGACCTATGGGGAATAGATCGTCATTGCGGGCCACCAGTTGATCGAGGAGCCACTTGATCTGCTTCTTGGTCGTCATGGTCTTGGCCTGATCTCCATGACGATAACGCGCCGAACCTCACCAAGGCCTCTTGCTGCAGCGATGCCAAGCATATCCGCGCGCAGGCCGGAAAGGCCAGCGCGCCCGGTCTTGAGATCATAGATACACAGCGTGCCGTCCGCGCGGAGTTCGTAAGCATCCACGCGGACTGAGCGCGGGTGGCCATAGCGGATTTCAGTCTCCGCGGTCTGTTCCGCCGCTTCTTTCAGGAAAGAACGTTCGGCCACGAAGAACGGGTCACGGAGATCGTCGACGTATGTTCTGAAACGCGTGTGGACATAGGTGCCATAGACGGCCTTTGACGGGTACTGGTTGGATGGGCCCGTGGCGTTGGCGGCGCGATCGGCAAAGTTCCTGACGTCCGGCCATCGCGGGCACGCCGCTTCCAGCTCTTCCGTGCTCAGTTGGCCGACGAAGCTGGGCTCGAAGCGGCCGCTCTCGCTCAGCCTCAACTCGCGGGCATGGAAGCCCATGACGGCCTGCTCGCCGTCGAGCGCGTTGCGCGAGGAGAACCAGCCGAATAGCAAAGCGCTGCCCGTGACGAGCTTGTCGGCATAGGCCGGCTGGATCGTCGCAAGTTGCTCGGGGCCGTCCGGCATCCAGACCGAGCGGGCGATGGCCTCTCCGTCAGGGCGGCCGTAGCGGATCGTCTGAGTCTTGCCCGCTGTTTCGAAGACGGTCCTGTCGCCTTCGGGCGTCGTGACGGTATGGCGCTCGTCGAAGCCGGCCTCGCGGGAGGCGGCGTATTCGGACTGGATCGTGCTGCCGTCGCGGTTGACGACTGCCCGCTCGGAGACCGTTCCGTCCTCGGCCGTGCTCTCCTCGTAGAACGCCCAAGCTTCGTCGCCCGTGTCGTCGACGACGAAGCCGTCTTCGGGAGCGAATTCCGCGAGACCGCCTTCCTCGCCAAAGCCGGGCATGGCGCCGTTGCTGCCGCCTCCGCCCGTGCCGCTGGTCCATTGGCCTCCGCCGGGGCCGCCAGCCGGCACGCGAGGTTGCGAGGGGTTGTACTTGTGCCGAAGCACGTCGCGGCGCAGCAGGCGGGCCTCGTCCTGGAGGCGGATGAGGCTCCGGCGCTAGCGATTAATGTCGCGGTGCGCCGAGGGCTCGGCATATGGGTGTTCGGATCGGGCGGGCATGGAGTGCTCCTGGGCTGGAGCGCTCTATCCTCGGGGCGTTTCAGCGCGCGGGGATGACCCGTATCGTCAGCACGCTTACAGCGACGGCGAAATCGGCGGCCTCCCTCCGCCCGAGGGCGTCGAGGGCGCGGGTGGCTGGTTGCGGCGGCTGAGCATTTCCCCACGCGACTTGACGATCTGGGCGACGACGACGTCCTGAACGCTCTGCGCGGCGGCGCGGCGCACCGCCTCGCGGTCCACGGGGCGGCTGGCGTCATGTTCCTGGATCTCGATGATCGCCTGGGCGAGCGCATCGACATCGGCCCTGCAGAAGATCATCGCGGCCTTGGCGACGACCTCCGCCTTCTCGTCGGTCGCCAGCATCGGGCCGCCCTCGCGGCCGATGCAGGTCAGCATGCGCGTGCGGATGAGGTCGCGGGTCTTTTCCAGCACCGCCCTCTTCTCGGCCTTGGCCTGGATCTCGGCCTCGGAGGGCTTCGCGGCGTTCGGGCCCGCGCCCGGATTGACCGGCCCGCGGATATGGGCGCTCTGCTTGGCGCAAGCGACCAGCGCCGGCAGCATCTCGCCGGTCGAGGTCAGGGCAAAGGTCAGGCGCTGGTCGTTGGCGACCAACTCAAGATAGCGGCCATGGCGGAAGGCGTTGATCAGCTGCGACTCGTCCGGCATGGGAATGGCCAGGAGGGTCGGCGTCTTGGCTTCCGCCGTGACCTCGATCCGCGTGCTGCGGTCGAAGACGAGTTGCAGGTTCAGCTTGCTGCCCTGCTTCAGCTTCCAGTTGGGATGCGCGAAGCCGATCAGCCATTTGAGATCGCCGGTGATCGAGGTGAACATCCGCGTGCCGTTGCGATAGCCCGCGTTCACGGCGCAATGCGAGAAGGCGCCGGTCGCGTCACTGGTGAAGACGCCGCCCTTCCAGTTGCCGACGATGATCTCGCCATAAGGGCCGGCGGCCTGCACCGCAGACGCCAGCAGCATCGTCAAAGCCAGAAGAAGTCCACGCACCCTGCTCACCTATCGCCGTTGCAGATGCCAAGGATGAAGTCTGACGTCACGGATCGCAATCCCGCTGAGTGGCGGGGGCTGGAGCGTCGAAACAATCGCTGGCAGTTTGGCAACGCAGATGCTCAGGGAGAATGCGATGGCCAAGGTGATCATCTGGAATCTCGTCACGCTGGACGGGTTCTTCGAAGGGCAGACGAAGTGGGATCTCGCCTTCCATGGCGATGCCTGGTGCGACGAGCTCGCCGATCTCAGCAAGCAGTTCGGGAAGAAGGCGGGGCTGCTCGTCTTCGGCCGCGTCACCTATGAGGGTATGAAGGCGTACTGGACGTCGGCGAAAGAGGAAGGCGAGACCAAGTTCTTCATGAACGCCCTGCCGAAGCTCGTCGCCTCGCGCAGCCTGACGGCATCGGACTGGAACAACACACAGGTGACGGCCGACATCGCGGGCGAGGTCGCACGACGCAAGGCCGCATCGGCCAAGGATATCTATGTCTTCGGCAGCGCCGAACTGACCGATTCGCTGCTGCGCGACGGGCTGGTCGACGAGATCATGCTCTGCATCGCGCCGGTCCTGCTCGGGGCGGGCACACCATTGTTCAAGCCGGGCTCGCCTGCGCGCAAGCTCTCGCTGACGCAGTCACGCCCGCTGAGCAATGGCGCGGTGATCCTGACCTACGCCGTCGCTTCCTGAGCGTCGGCGGCCTGAGGCGTCAGCCTTTGCGCACCATCAGCACGGCGGCGAGGATCGCGATGCCGCCGAAGGCCTGGACGGGAGAGGGCTGCTCGCCGAAGAGTGCCCAGGCGGAGAGCACGGCGACCATCGCCGGCCAGACCATGACCAGCGAGGCGGCGCTGGCGCCGTAATGGCCAAGCGAGAGCGTGATCAGGCCCTGGCCCATGGCATGCGAGACGAGGCCGAGCGCGATTACCGCGAGCCAGCCCTGCAGGCTCGCCGGCATGATCGTCTCGCCGAGCGCAAAGGCCGTGACGAGGCAGAAGACCGCGCAGATCGCGCTCGAGATCAGGCTGATCCGGCCGGCCTCGGCGCGGTCGCGGGCCCGGCGCACGGCCACGATGTAGGCGGCATAGGAGATGGCGGCGCCGATCGCGAGGCTGTCGCCGAACAGGCCTCCGGGCGCAGGTGCGGCGGAGCCGGCGAATTTCGGCAGCACCAGCATCATCGCGCCGCCCAGCGCCAGCGCCAGCGCGCCGAGGATGCGCCGGCTCGGGCGCTCGGCGAAGAGCAGCCAGCCGCCGAGCACCACCGCCACCGGCGAGAGATTGCCGAGCAACGAGGCGTTGGCGATGGTCGTGAAGCCGAGCGAGGCGTTGTAGAGCACGACGTCGATGCCGAAGGCGAGGCCGGCCAGCGCGATCGGGAGAAGGGCGCCTGCGGTCGCCGCCGGGCGGCCCGGACGGCGCTGCTCCAGCCCCATCCAGAGGCCGAGCACCGGCAGCGCGAAAGCCATGCGCCAAAAGCCGGCGGCCGCAGGGCCGACATCGGCGAAGCGCACGAACACGCCCGAAAAGCCGATGCAGGTCGCGCCGGCGAGCAGCGCGAGGAACATCGCGAGCGCGGGGGCGGTCGGGGCGGGTATGACGGCGGCGGGGGCGGACATGGCGACGGCTTTCGGTCTTTTTGCTCCCGAACCCCCGCGTCATCCCGGGCTTGCCCCGGGATCCATCGGACGGCCGATCCTTATCCAGGACTGCGCTCTACGATGGATCCCGGAGCGGCGCGGCTTCGCCGCTTGTCCGGGATGACGCGGAGGTTCGCGTGTTGATTGGTCTCGGTCTACGCCGCTTCCTTCCATCGGGAAAACGGATTATTCTGATTTAACCATTCTTAAAAACGATCGATGGAGACTGTGCCATGTCCGCGCATTTCGATCTCGCGGCGCTCGACATGCTGGTGGCGGTGGTCGAGAGCGGCGGCTTCACGGCGGCGAGCGCCCGCCTCGGCCGGACGCAATCGGCGATCTCGGTCCGCATCCAGGATCTGGAGGCGCAGCTCGGTCACAGGCTGCTGGAGCGCTCGCGCCGGGGCGTGGTGCCGACCCATGCCGGCGAGCGCCTGATCGCCCATGCGCGGCGTCTGCTCGCGATCCAGCGCGAGGCGCTCGACGATCTCGGCGGCAGCAGCGCCTCGGGGCGCCTGCGCATCGGCATTCCCGACGATTATGTCGATGCCTTCCTGCGCCCGCTGATCGCGCGCTTTGCCGCCGAGCATCCCAAGGTCGAGCTCGAACTGCACTGCGACCTGTCGAAGCGGATCGAGCCTGCGGTGGCAGCCGGCGAATTCGATCTCGCGGTGGTGACGCAGGATCCAAAGCGCCCGGTCGGCGAGGTGATCAGGCGCGAGCCCGTGGTCTGGATCGCCGCGCGCGGGCACAGGCCAGAACTGCAGGAGACCCTGCCGCTGGCACTGTTCTCGGAGGGCTGCCGGGTGCGGCCGCGGCTGCTGGCGGCGCTCGCCGAGGCGGAGAAGGATCATCGCCTCGTCTTCTCCTGTTCGCACACCTCCGGCATGCTCTCGGCCGTCGAGGCTGGCTTTTGCGTGACGGCGGTCACGGAGAGCGCAGTGCCGCCGACGATGCGGCGACTCGGCCCGGCCGAGGGGCTGCCCGCGCTGTTCGAGTTGTCGGTCGGGTTGATCATGGGGCCGCAGCCGGGGCTGGCGGCCCGTCGCTTCGCCGATGCGCTGCGTGAGGAGATGGCGGCGCCGAGGCTGGCGGCGTGAGGCGTGGCGCTTTGGACCGCACCGTCATGCTCGCCCTTGTGGCGAGCATCCACGTCTTGGGCGTAGGGCTCGACGAGCGAAGACGTGGATGGTCGGGACAAGCCCGACCATGACGGGAAGGGTGGCGAATGAAAGCCGCTCCGCATTGCCCTTTCGCGCCGCGATCACTACTGAGACAGCATGAAATTCCTCGACCAGGCCAAGATCTATGTAAAGGCGGGAGACGGCGGCGCCGGCTGCGTCTCCTTCCGCCGTGAAAAGTTCATCGAGTTCGGCGGGCCCAATGGCGGCGACGGCGGACGCGGCGGCGATGTCGTGATCGAATGCGTGCAGGGGCTGAACACCCTGATCGACTTTCGCTTCCAACAGCATTTCAAGGCCAAGATCGGCGGGCACGGCATGGGCGCCGACCGGCACGGCGCCAATGGCGAGACCAAGGTGCTCAAGGTGCCGCCGGGCACGCAGATCTTCGACGAGGACGGCGAGACGCTGGTGGCCGACCTGACCGAGCCCGGCCAGCGTTTCGTGCTGTGCAAGGGCGGCAATGGCGGCTTCGGCAACGCCTATTTCAAGACGGCGACCAACCAGGCGCCGCGCCACGCCAACCCCGGCCTGCCGGGTGAGGAGCGCTGGGTCTGGCTGCGGCTGAAGCTGATCGCCGATGCCGGGCTGATCGGCCTGCCCAATGCCGGCAAGTCGACCTTCCTAGCGACCGTCACGGCCGCCAAGCCGAAGATCGCCGACTATCCCTTCACGACCCTGCATCCGGGGCTCGGCGTCGTGCGGGTCGATGGGCGCGAGATGGTGCTTGCGGATATTCCTGGCCTGATCGAGGGCGCGCATGATGGCCATGGCCTCGGCGACCGTTTCCTCGGCCATGTCGAGCGCTGCCGCGTGCTGCTGCACCTGGTCGAGGGCACCAGCGAACACGCCGGTAAGGCCTACAAGACCGTCCGGGCCGAGTTGGAAGCCTATGGCGAAGGCCTCGCCGAGAAGCCGGAGATCGTGGCGCTGTCGAAGGTCGATGCGCTCTCGCCCGAGCTGCTCAAGGAGCAGGTCGCCCGGCTGAAGCGGGCCGCCAAGCGCATGCCGATCGTGCTGTCATCGGCTTCGGGCGAGGGCGTGGAGGCAGCCTTGCGGGCGCTGTTCACCTATGTCGAGGACGCCCGCAAGGAAGAGGCGCGCGAGAATGCGCCTGTCGAGGAAACCGGCTGGCGGCCATAGGTGTCGAGACCCTGGCCGCCGACCGGATCCAATTCTCAGCGCGTCGCGCGGCGGGTGGTGCGGACAACGGCGGGCGCAGTGAGCGCGCCGGCAGCGCCGCCGACGACCGCGCCGACGGGCCCTGCCACGAGGGCGCCCGTGCCGGCGCCGGCAGCGGCACCGCCGATCCGCTGCTCGGTGGTGTTGCAGGCGCCGAGCGCGAGCGTGCAGGCGGCCAACAGGCCCAAGGTCGACATCTTCATGTGGCTGAATCCCCAGCGTTCGAGTGAGCCGGCAACGCGCGGCTCGCAGCTTAAGTTCCCGCTCGCTAGAGCCTGATTCCGGCAAGCTCTGCAATGGCCAGGGCTTTCCTGAATGATCTGGGCTTTTCCTTGTCGGTGAGGGGCCTTCGGCCCTTGCGATCTTCGGAAAAATCCGTATACAGCCGGCATCGCATCAGCCGCACCATCCGCGTGGTCGATGTGGGCCGGTCTCCGGTTCGCGTCGCTGAGTGTGATTTGGCTGTGTTCGTTTTTGACCGATTCGCCCATGTGGGGCGGGTCGATGGAGTTGAGACCATGAAGATCCGCAATTCGCTGAAGTCGCTCCGCGCCCGTCATCGCGACAACCAGCTCGTGCGCCGCAAGGGCCGCGTCTACATCATCAACAAGGTCCAGAAGCGCTTCAAGGCGCGCCAGGGCT
>DATDBB010000299.1:0-14781 GCA_036525085.1 Allobosea sp. | reverse complement strand
AAGCGCACCAGGGTTGAGGCCCACGAACCAGACCGTGATACCCCGTTCTGTCATGCGTTTCTCGCCTTCCAGCAACATCTGGAGGGCCGAGTACTCGATGTCTGGAACGCGGCTGAAGTCGAGCGCGAGGACCCGCGGCTTATGCTGACCAACAAGGGCGTTGATCTGGTCGGCCACATCCTGGGCATTGATGAAGAAGAGCCGCCCTTCCGGTCGCAAGATCAACAACCCCTCGAAGGTTTCGTCATCAGGGTTTTCAGGTTCGAGAGGGCGGAGCACGTCGGCTCCACGCTTGCGGCCGATCACCGTAACCCGGGGATGGAAAGTCTGGCTGGCTAGTCCAATCAGCGACAGGATGACCGCGATTACGATCCCCTGAAGGGTTCCAAAGATCAGGACGCCAATGGTTGCGACGATCGCCCAGCGGAACTCCATCGTACGCACCTGGCGAATGGCCTTGAACTCCCCCGGCTGGATAAGAGGAATTGAGTAGACGATGACGATGGCTGCCAGCGTGGCATTCGGCAGGAGGCCGAGCAAAGGCGCGAACAGGAGCATGGTTGCAAGGGCTGCCGCCGCAGTCACCAGCGAGGCCGCCTGCGTTCGCCCACCCGCTGCCCGAACAACGCCCGTTTGCGACGTGCCCCCGCCGCCCGGCATCGCGCCAAGCAAGGAGCCGACAATGTTGGCTGCGCCTGTCGCCACCAGTTCGCGATTGGCATCGATCGGAGGATCGCGAGGACGAACAAAAGCCCGGCCTGCCGCAATGGTTTCGGTGAAACTCATCAGGGCAATCCCGAGCGCTCCCGGCAGTAGTTGCAGTGCGAGCGCAAGATTGGGGAGCGTCACCGATGGAAGGCCCTGCGGTATATGCCCCACGGTAGAGACGCCCTGAGCGCCCAGGTCAAAGATCCACGAAGCTGCGATCGCGGCGGCCACTGCGATGAGGGGGGCGGGCGAATGCGGCTTGAGAAGCTCCATCCCGATCAGAACGATCGCGGTCGCCGCAGCCACTGCGACGGTTAGCAGTGACGTCTCCGGAAGCGCGCGCACGACGCTCAGAATGTCGGCAAAGAAGGACTGTTTTGTGATGTGCACCCCGAAGAGCTTGGGGGCCTGGTCCAGCAGGATGACGAGGCCGATGCCGGCCTTGAAACCGGTGAGGACCGGCGCGGAGATGAAGTTGGCGATGAAGCCCAGGCGCAGGAGCCTGGCGAGAAGCAGCAAGGCGCCAACCAGGGCCGTCAGCGTCGCCGTTGCGGCGAGCAGCTTGATCGGGTCGCCGTCCGGGACGACTGCACCGAGTTGGGCACCAGTCAGGATCGCAAGTGTGGTGGTGGAACTGACGCTGAGCACGCGGGAGGAGCCGAGCAATCCGTAGACGGCCATCGGCACAAGGGAGGTGTAGAGACCAACCTGTACGGGCAGGCCAGCCACAGTGGCGTAGGCCATGGCCTTGGGCAGCACGACGGCGGCGGCTGTCAGCCCCGCAACGACGTCGAAGCGGAGCCCGCCTGCATTCGAGTCATTCCCGTGCATTGAAGCAGCCCGCATTGACACCACCATCGTACGCAAGCTCGAAAGCTCGAAATACGCAAAGGGAGCCGGACATCCTGACTAAAATCGCAGCTAACGTCTACTGCAGTACTTCAACCTAGCTCTTACTCGCACGTCAGGAGACCGGCTCCGTCGTATGACATTGACGCTGACGACACAGCCGGGCCATTGGCCGCATCAGAGTTGCGAGTCGATCGGCAGGAGCTTCAACAGGTCGGCGACGAGACGCCGGCGGAAGCGGGTCTCGGGCTCGTCGCGATAGTGCACGCATTGCCCCTCCCGCGCCGTCTCCCAGACGATGCCGCCATTGGGGTCAAGAAGAACGCGGTAGCTGTTGGCGGGCACGACGCCCGTGGCCATGTAGGCGACCAGCCTTTCCGCCAGCTCCGGGCTCTCGATATACAGCCCGGCTTCGGTGTTGATCACGGCGGAGCGCGGATCGAGGTTGAAGCTGCCGATGAACACAGCTTGCCGGTCGAAGGCCATGGCCTTGGTGTGCAAGGCTGCGGGTGACCGGCCGGAACGAAGCGACCAGCCCGGCCGGTAGGCGTCGGTATCCGGCCGCAGCTCGTAGAGCTCCATGCCGTTCTCCAGCAGCCGCCTGCGGGTCTTGGCGTAGCCTGAATGTGCCGGCAGCATGTCGTTCGAAGCCAGCGAATTGGTCAACACGCGCACCCGGACATTGCGCTCGTGCAGCGCCTTGATGGTTGCCTGGGCCCTGGCGGGGAGAACGAAATACGGCGTCTCCACCAACAGTTCCTGCTTCAGCTCGGCAACCCGCGCGCGGATGAACGCAACCACATGGTCGCTCTCGATGCCCAGCGCGATGGTTTCCGGATCGTCGGCGATGACGCGGCCCGGTGCCCAGACGAGATTATCGCGAAGCTCCGCGCTCTGGGCCGCCAACTCGTCGAGGTCCTGGTCGATCGGATAAGGGTATTCGGCCGCGTCGATCTCCCCGCGCAGGCGAACGAGGATGGCATCGAGATCGCCAGCGCCATAACTGCGCTCGACGAGTGCCGCGATCGGCACCGCCGAGGGGTTGTTCCAGAACCGGTCGAAGACATCGGACAGATTGCGGACGACAGGCCCGACGGCCAAAACATCCAGATCGCGATAATTGGCGATCGTGTTCACGCCATAATAGATGTCACCGATATTGCGGCCGCCCACGATCGCCGCCGCATTGTCGGCAACCATCAGCTTGTTGTGCATGCGGCGGTTCAACCGGCCGAAATCCACGATGTAATCAAGCGCTGACCAGCGCCGGTTTGTCACCGGATTGAACAGGCGGATCTCGACATTGGGGTGAGCGTCGAGCGCGGCCTTGACGGCATCGCTGGCCTTGTAGAAGGCGTCGTCGACGAGAAGGCGGACCCTGACTCCGCGATCGGCCGCCTTCATTACGCTATCGACGATGATCCGACCGGTGATATCGCCGTCCCAGGAATAATACTGCATGTCGAGACTGCGCTCGGCCAGGTCGGCAAGCGCGAGACGGGCGATAAATGCCTCGCGCCCGTGGATCAGGAGGCTGAAGCCGGAGAGGCCGGGATGCTCGGCGGCAGCTGCGCCGAAGGATTGTCCCAGCCTGGTCGAAGCGGGCTCCGCGAAAGCCGTCGATACGCTGCGCTGATCGTCGGACCAAGGGCGGGCGGCACGGCCGTTGAGAACCCGGCCCAGCCAATTCACGATCCTGCGTGGGATCGCGCGCACGCCCGGTGCCCGAGGCCGGAGCGCCCCCGCAGAACGGCTGGTTCCCAATGGATCGGAGCGAATCGGGCTGGGCTTCTCGCGGCGCATGGTGCTCTCCACCATCCCTGACCGGCAGGCAAGCGCGGCCGGGACGATCCGTCAAGCACAAGCCGCGAGCAAGTCGGGGTCGGGCTCGGAAAATCAGGGCCGATGCCGTGGAGGACACTGCAAGGACATTCGAGAAAGCAGGCCGGGCGCGGCGGTCGGCGCGCGCCATGACCCGACAATTCGGTGACATCATGGCCTCAAAGCCTGTTCTCGAACGCGCGAAAAGGCGTAGGTTACGCAAAGATTGCGCCGGCTGTTTCCTGTGTGGGGGCGTCATGTCTGCAAGATCGGAGAGGCTCGCGTCGCCGAAGAGGTCGCAGCTGGAGGTTTTGCACGGCGCCAGCGCCGACGCGATCCTCACCAATCAGCCGCAGCCCGACGAATTCACGCAAGCGATGTCGTTGGCGGAGCGGGTGAAGGCCGGAAAGGCGCTCCGTGATCGCGTTTCGCGCCCGCAGCACAGGACATGGGCGCCGAACGGAAGCCGCCCCGACCCACTCTCCCTCCTGCAGGCTGCCGATGCCGATCGCATTCCCGAGCTCGTTCCCATCCGCTATGGGCGCATGCTGCAGTCGCCCTTCGCGTTCTACCGGGGATCGGCGGGCATCATGGCGGCCGATCTCAGCACCACGCCGAACACCGGAATCCAGGTGCAGGCCTGCGGCGACTGCCACCTGATGAATTTCGGGGGCTTTGCGACGCCCGAACGCAACATCCTCTTTGACATCAATGATTTCGACGAAACCCTTCCGGCGCCTTGGGAGTGGGACATCAAGCGGCTTGCGACCTCGTTCGTCCTCGCGGCCAGGTCGATCGGGTTGCCGGCCAGGACGGCGCGTGACACCGCCATCGCCTGCGTGCGCAGCTACCGCAGGCACCTTGCGACCTACGCGGAAATGCACCCGCTCGACGTCTGGTACGCGCGCGTGACCGGTGACGATCTCGTCTCCCTGGCGCCCGCACGCGAACGGGGCCGGATTCAGAAGCGGATTGCAAAAGCGGCCCAGCAGGACGGCTCGGAAACCGATTTTCCCAAGATCACGGACATGGTGGGCGGCCGCATCCGCATTCGCGACATGCCGCCCCTCATCTACCATCCCGAGGGATCGCGTGGTCCGGATTTCGAGGAGCAGCTGAAGCGAATCTTTCGCGATTACAGGGAGACCTTGTCCGAGGATCGTCGCGTCCTGCTCGACCGCTATCATCTGGTCGACGCAGCCATCAAGGTCGTTGGCGTCGGCAGTGTCGGGCGCCGCTGCTGGGTTGTCCTGATGATGTCGTCCTGCAACGACCCCTTGTTCCTGCAGTTCAAGGAGGCGGTGACCTCGGTGCTGGAGCCCTATGCCGGTATGAGCGCCTATTCCCAGCACGGCCAGCGTGTCGTCGTCGGGCAGCGCCTGATGCAGCCTGCATCGGATCTGTTCCTGGGCTGGGTCACGGCCGAGCTTTCGGGCAAGCAGTTCTATGTGCGCCAGCTGCGCGACGCCAAGATCAAGCCGCTTGTCGTGACCTTCGACGCGGAGTTGCTCCTGAGCTACGCCCTCGCCTGCGGCTGGGTGCTGGCACGCGCCCATGCTGTCGCCGGCAACGCTGCCGGCATCAGCGGCTATCTCGGATCCAACGACCAGTTCGACGAGGCCCTGGGGGACTTTTCGGTCAGCTATGCCGACCAGGCCGAGCGCGACCATGCCGCCCTCAAGGCCGCCGTGCTCCAGGGCAAGGTCAAGGCCTATTTGGACGCCTAGCCTAAGCTCATCGCGCGATGATGGAGGCGCCGTCGGTACGCTGATGAGCGTGTTGGAGAGTGTTTGACACTCTGTCGGTCGCCAGGGGAGCCGAACGCGCATCTTCGGGCGCATGAGTTGCGTTTGCCGCAAGAACGACCCGGCAGGCCCAAATCCCAGTTTACAGGCCTTGCATTCATTGTACTGTGTGCAGTGTCGCAGAAGATCTATGACGACTCACCCATTCGGGCGGGCAGCAATCGGGAGCTTTTGCCCCGCTGAGCGGACTGAAGATTCAGCGCTTTCTCCTCGCAGCTTCAACCTGATCCAGAATGGCTGGGCTGACGACCGCACACTGTACCGGCTCTTGCAGAGAATACGGGGGCAGATCGATGGACGGGAAGGCTCCAAATCTTGGTCGCCCATCGACCATGATCGATAACGCCATTCGGGTCGGTCTGGTTGCCCTGCTGGTCTATGCTTGCGCACGGATCGTACTTCCCTTTGCATTCCTTTTGATCTGGTCGGCGATCCTGGCGGTGATCCTGTATCCGCTCCATCTGCGCTTGATGCCCCGGCTGGGAAATCGTGGATCGGCGCTTTTGATCGGGTTGATTGGCGTCGTGTTGATGCTGGGCCCGATGGTGATTGCGGTGACGTCGCTTGCGACGACGCTCTATTCGCTGATCTCCACCTTGCAGAGCCAGGACATTTCCATTCCACAGCCACCACTTTGGCTCGATGGCACCCCCTTGGTCGGCAAGAAGCTGACGGAGATCTGGGCACTCGTCGCCTCCAACTTGCCCGCGGCGCTGGCACAGTACGGCCACCTGCTCAGCGGACCCTTGGCTTGGCTGGCTACGTTTGCTGGTGGCCTTGCCGTTGGCGAGCTCTCATTCGTACTGTCCTTCGCGATTGCCGGGGTACTCATTCTCAACGGGAACGAGGCGGCAACGTTCGCTCATCGCCTGCTGACACGCGTCACCGGGAGCAACCAGCGCGCCGAGCAGCTGGTCACGCTGACCGCAGCCACGATCCGCGGCGTGGGGCTCGGCGTGGTTGGCGTGGCTCTGGTCCAGTCATTGCTGCTAGGCCTGGGCTTCTTCGCCATCGGACTTCAGGCCGCTGGCCCCTTGACACTTGTTGCGCTCATCTTGGGCATCATGCAGGTGCCGCTGATTTTGCTGACGTTGCCTGTGATCGGCTATGTCTTCATTTACGAAGCAACGCAGCCAGCAGTCATCTTTCTGATCTGGAATGTTGGCGTCGGCCTCGGCGACAATATTCTCAGGCCATTGATGCTCGGCAGAGGGCTGAATGTCCCGATGCCGGTCATTCTGATAGGTGTTATTGGCGGCATGATCGTCGACGGGCTCCTCGGCCTATTTGTCGGCCCCGTGCTTCTGGCCGTCAGCTACGTATTGCTGCTGGAGTGGCTGCAGCAACACCCAGTGTGAATCGCGTCGTTGCCGGTCATTTCGTAGCTTCTGAGGTCGCACTGCCAGCTCTGGAGCCCGCCTCCATGATGCGCCAAGTATTCGCCTTGTCCCTATGGTCAATTGTGGCCGCGATTGATCGCTGATCTGATCAAGAATTGAATGCCACCTGTGGCGAGCAACGTTCTGCAGCCAAGGCGAGCGTCACATCGCTTGGCTCGGCGTGCACCTGGAGGCGCTCCATCAGTGCTGGGTGTGCTTCGGCGTGGGCGCCCGGCTGTGTCAAACGAGAAAGCTAAAGGATTTCATCGAGATACCGCGCGGATCAAGTCCGTCAGCCGCGCGTGAGCGATCCAGTGGCGGGCCTTGAAACAGGTGAAGCCATGAACAAGCTGCTTCCACTACCTGTCGCCGTCTTGATTGGCCTTGGTTTTTTTGCCGTCACGTCGAGTGACGCCGAAGCCCAATACCGCCGTGGTATCGGAGGAGTTTATCACGGAGGCTATTACGGAGGTTACCGAGGCGGCTATTACGGAGGTTACCGTGGTGGATACCGCGGCGCCTACTATGGCGGCAGGGCTGTCGCAGCCGGGGTCGGGCTCGCAGCGGGGGCACTCGCAACAGCGCCTGCCTATAGTTACGGCTACGCAGCAGCGCCCGCCTACGGCTATTATGGCAACGGCGCCTATATCACCGCATCCTACCCAGCCATCTCTAGCGGCGAATATTGCGCACCCACAACCGTCACCAGATACCCGCAAACGGTCTACTACAACACCCCGGCCTCCACCTATTATGGAGATAGTGGCTACTATGGGGGCAGCGGCTACTATGGCGGAGGCTACTACGGCCGGGGCTACTATGGCCGACCGGTCGTTCGGCACTACGCCTATCAGAATCGGCGTGCCGCCATTGGTCGCGCCGCATATTACAATAACCGACCCGTTTTTGGGCACTACGGCAGGCGCTGGTAAACCCCAACCTGGGTAGGCGGCTCGTCGCGAAAGCTGCGGATCGGAGCCCCCGCGACGGAGACGACCAGGTAGCGCGCCACCGCAAGCGCGCAGCGAGACCCGGCCATCTGCGCGACGATGTGCAGCATCAGGTCGATGCCGGCCGTGATGCCGGCGCTGGTCAGGCGTTCGCGGTCTTCGACGAAGAGCCGGTTCTCGCGAATGCGCGCCTTCGGCGCCAACTGCCCCGCGCGGCGATGCAGTCATGATGCATCGTGCAGGCGTGATCGTCGAGAAGGCCGGCGCGCGCGGCCGACAAGGCTCCCGAGCAGATCGACACGAGCTTGACGCCCGGACGGATTGCGCGCGCCAGCCAGGCGACGATCATGGGCTATTCGCGCTCGTCCGCGCCCTGGCTTGCGGCGGGCAGCCCCATCGGCTCCTCGGCGCTGCCCGCGATCACGACGAGCGCCTTGGGGCAGGCTTTCGGGCAAGGGCCCGTTGACAGGGCAAGTCCGATCGAGCTTGCCACGGTCGCGCTCGGCCCGACATAGCTCATGACGAAGCGCACGGCCTGCTGTTCGAGATTGGTCTTTCGCAGAACCCTGATCGGGCCGGCGGCATCGAGCAGCAGCACGCGCGGCGGCACCACCACATAGACCGGTAGGAATCTTGGTATGAAATCTGGTATGAAAAACGATGCGGTGAACCACTAAATAATTGAAAAAATTAATTATACTGAAGCGAGGGTTCGACTCCCGTAGGTCGCGCCATTCCGGTGCAAGACTGCGAAAACCAGGTACGAAGCTGGCGCGTCCGATTACCGCTCTCTCCAGTTTTGTTTTATCGCCGATGATTCGGATGACATCGTCGCTAATTTCGATCCGATCGACCACGGATCGGATGCAGGTCTTGCGGAACGGGATGTCGCCCGTGGGGATGTTCCTCGCCGGCCGCCTCTTGTAACGCATCGGCGGTCGCTGACCGGCCTGTCGGCACCCCACTTCTATCCCCAAGAGAGTTGATGACATGTCCCTTCTGATCTCCCTCGATCTTGCTCCCACCGGCGAGCCCCAGCACTCCAAGTCGGCTGCCGACCGGCTGATCGCGGGCGATCCCTCCTTCAAGACCTGGGCGCAGGATGTCTCCCGCGACGACAGCGTTCACACGGGGGTATGGGAGGCGACGCCCGGCGAGACCCGCTCGATCAAGGGCGAGACCTTCGAGTTCTGCTACATCCTGTCCGGGGTCGTCGAACTGACCGAGCAGGGGCAGCCGCCCCGCATCTTCCGGGCGGGCGACAGCTTCGTGATGAAGCCGGGCTATGTCGGCGTCTGGAAGACGATCGAGACGGTTCGGAAAATCTACGTCGTCGTCGGTTGATCGGCCCCGCGCCGGAACGCTTGCTCGGGCCGGCGCAGATCGATTTCGGCATCGTCGGCGCGATGTAACGATCGTTCTTCCCGGCGAGTTCGGTTTCGGCGTCGCGCCGCGGCACCCGACGTCCGTGTGTGCAACTGTTCCGGGTCGAGACGACCTGATAGCTTCGCGCGGATGAGATTCCCGGACAGAGCGAGGCGATGACGACCAACGCCCAGGGCGGTTCCGTGGCTGCGCTTGGCGCGATCGTCACCGGGGCCCTCATGTTGCAGGTGGCCGGCACGATCGTGAACACGGTGGTGCCGCTGCGCATGGCGATCGCCAATCAGCCGCCGCTTCTGATCGGTCTCGTCGCGTCCGCCTATTCGCTCGGCTTCCTGCTGGGCTGCTTCACCATGCCCTCGCTCGTGCGCCGGATCGGCCATATTCGCGGCTTCGCCGTGTTCGCAGCGCTCCAGGCGGTCTCGACGCTCAGCCTGCCGATGCTGCCCGAAGCCTGGTGGGGGGCCGCGCGGCTGGTCATGGGCCTGGCGGCGGCGGGCCACGGCATCTGCATCGAAAGCTGGATCAGCGGACAGGCCAGCGGTGCAAAGCGTGGCCGCATTTTCGGCGTCTACCAGATCCTCAACCGCGTCGCGATGATCGGCTCGCAGGTCGGCGTCGGCTATCTCGCGCTCCAGTCGCATGACGTGTTCCTCTATGCCAGCATGGCCTTCTCGATCGCCCTGATCCCCGTCGCATTGACGCGCGCGAGGGGGCCTGAATCGAACGAGGTCGTCTCGGTCGGCCTGCGCACGCTCTGGCGGCACGCACCCGCCGCCGTGGTCGGTTGCCTCTATGTCGGGCTGGTCAGCGGCCCGCTGACGAGCGTGGTTCCCGCTTATGGCATCCTTTCGGGGCTGGATCAGCGGACGACGATCCTTCTGACGGCCGGCATCCAGATGGGCGCCCTGCTGATGCAATGGCCGATGAGCCTGCTGGCGGATCGCGTCGCCAGCCGTCTGATCATGCTGATCGCGGTCAGCATCGTCGCCGTGGCGGCAGCTTTGCTGGCGACGCTTCTGAACCTCGATGTGGCCCAGGGCCGGATCTGGCTCTTCGGCCTGTTCGCGCTGATCGGCGGCTGCAGCGTCCCGCTCTATACGGTCGCCGTGACGCATGCCTATTTCCGCATCGGGCGCGACCAGGCGGTCGGCCTCTCCGCGCAGCTGCTCTTCCTATGGGGCACGGGTTCGGCCCTGGGACCGATCGCTGCGACGGCGCTGATGCAGATCCTTGGGCCCCAGGGCATGCTCGGCTACATCATGGTGCTGTCGGTCGTCGTCGCGATCTACATTGCGCTCCGGATCTCGCGAAAGCCGTCGCCGGCCTTCGTTGAGGGCGAGCGTGGCGCCGGCGCACCGACGATCCCCGATATCGAGATGACCAAGCGATAGGGGCGGGGGATCTACGGCTTCTGGTCGTAGCCCAGATAGGCGCCGAGCTTCATCATCGCATCGTAGAGCTGGCGACCCGTGGCCTCGTCCAGGATGAGAGAGCGGCCGTCGACGACGAGATAGATCAGGTTCTCGTCCTGCCAGTAGGACGAGCGCCCGAATTCGAGCTCCATCGGCTCGGTTCGGTCGGTCACGTCCACCAGAACGGCATCAAGATAGGGTGTCGTCGTCACGGTGATCGCCCTTGATTTGACGGGCGCCCGATCATCGCCGCCCTCCACAGCGATCTAAGGTCGGTGGCAGGCTCGGTTCAACCTCTCATTGGCGGGCCGGCGCCGGCACCGTCGCGGTTGGCGGGGCAGGGATCTCCGCCTGCCCGTGCCCGGCCCCTGGACCATGGAGCTCGAAATCCTGATCTCGGATCTCGAAAGGCTGCCTCCTGGCGCGCGCCACCGCCCTCACGCGCGGCCGCTGTGCGTATTCGTCGGTGGCGGGGCGGGATTGGTCGGGGGACAGTGACACGCAGCGGAATCGCGGCTCGGATCGGCGGGGCCGCAACCGACGCGTCGAGGCCGTTTCAGGAGGCGAGGCATGACCACCCCAGCTTATGCGGACGGAGCAGCTTATGTCCGGGGGCGCTTCGTTCCGATCGCCGAGGCGACGCTGCCCGTGACCGATTGGGGCTTCACCCGATCCGATGTCGTCTATGACGTCGTCCATGTCGTGAAGAACGGCTTCTTCCGCCTCGGCGACCATCTCGACCGCTTCGAGCATTCGATGCAGCGCCGCCGCATCCGGCCGCCGGAGGATCGGGCGGCGATCGAGGCGATCCTGCATCGCTGCGTAGCGCTGAGCGGCCTGTCCGACGCCTATGTCGCCATGGTCGCCTCGCGCGGGCGGCCGCGCATCGCCGGCTCCCGCCGCCCAGCCGATTGCGACAACCACCTCATCGCCTATGCGCTGCCCTGGATCGACGTGATCCCGAGGGATGTTCAGGAGCGCGGCGCCCATATCTGGATCGCCTCGACACCCCGCGTGCCGGACGAAAGCGTCGATCCCACGGTGAAGAACTACCAGTGGAACGATCTGACGTCGGGCCTGCTGGAGGCCCATGACGAGGGCTTCGACACGGCGCTGCTCTGCGATGCGCAAGGTTTTCTGACCGAGGGGCCGGGCTTCAACGTCTTCATCGTCAGGGACGGCAAGGTCAGCACGCCCGATCGCGGCAGCCTGCACGGCATCACCCGAAAGTCGGTGCTCGAGCTTTGCTCCGAACTCGGCATCGAGGCGGCGGTCGAGCCGGTTCCCCGCGCGGCCATCGAGGAGGCCGACGAGGTCTTCCTGGCGACCACCGCGGGCGGCGTGATGCCGGCTTCGCGGATCGGCGGGCGCATCCTCGGCAACGATCGGCCCGGCCCGATCTCGCTGAAGCTGAAGCAGACCTATTGGAGCAAGCACGACGAGGGCTGGCACCGAACCCCCGTGCGTCCGCTCGAGACGGCGGGATAATCGCTCCGGAGCCGGTTTGCCCGGCGCGTTGTCCCTTCCTCCCGACCCGACGAAAGCATCACCATGTCGAAGCCACGCATTCTGGTCGGTCAGCTTTGGCACGAGGGCCACTCGTTCAATCCGGTCGTGACCGATCGCGACGAGTTCCAGATCCTGCGCGGCGAGCCGCTGCTGGAGGTGGCGCGGCAATCGCAGACCGCCTTCAGCGGCATCGTCCGCGCTGCCGAGCGCCTCGGCTATGAATGCGTGCCGGTGCTCGGCGCGCGGGCTCGGCCGGGTGGCCCGGTCGCGCAGGATCTTTTCGAGGAGATCGTGGCCGAATTCGTCGCGAAGGCCGGGCAGGGTGGCTACATCGGCATCTGCCTGGAACTGCATGGCGCCACGATCGCGCAGGACTGCGTCGATACCGAAGGCGAACTGCTGGAACGCCTGCGCGCGACCGTCGGCCCGGACATGCCGATCGCGGTGGCGCTCGATCTGCACGCCTATTTCACCGAGCGCATGGCCCGCAGCGCGACGATCATCACCGGCTACCGCACGCAGCCCCATGCCGACATGGTCGAGACCGGGGAGCGGGCCATGAGACTGCTCGACGACATCCTGCGGGGCGCGCCCGAACCCTCGATGGCCGTGACCTTCGTGCCCTTCCTGATGCGCGGCAGCGACGAGACCACGGCCGAGCCGATGCGCTCGATCTGCGCGCAAGCCGAGGAGTGGCGGGCCGAGCCCGGCCTCGTCGAACTCTCCATCTTCAACATCCATCCCTTCATCGACGGGCCGCGCGCCGGGCAGGCCGTGCTCGCCTATGACGACGGCCGTGGCATCGCGCAGGAGGCGTCGCAAGCTCTCGCCAAGGTGCTCTGGGATGCCCGGCATCGCTTCACCGAGGCGTTGCCCAGCGTTGCCGAAGTACTCGCGCTCGCCCGCGATTCTTCCACGCCCTTCGTGCTGGGCGATCAGGGCGACCGCGTTCTGGGTGCCGGACCCGGCGATTCCGTCGAGATCGCCCGGATCGCCCTGGAGCAGTTCCCCGACCTGGCAGTCGCGACGACCGTCTACGATCCGAAGGCCGTCGTTGCCGCGAGCGCTGCCGGCATCGGCGCGACCGTCGCGCTGTCGATCGGCGCGACCATCAACGAGACCCTGCGTCCCCTGCAGGCGCAGTGGCGGGTGACGCGGCTCGGACGGGCGCGCTTCGTCAATGAAGGCCCCTATATGGCCGGCGTCGAGGCCGATTTCGGGGATTATGCCGTGCTGACGGCTGGGCTCCTCAATGTGGTCGTGACGACATTGGTCCCCAATGTGCACGACCCGGCCTTCTATGCGGCCGTCGGGCTTCCGGTCGCCTCGCAGAAGGCGGTCGTCGCACGCTCGGCCAACCACTACAAGTTGTCCTTCGCCGGCAGCGCCATACCGATGACCGTCGACACGGCCGGCATGACGGCCTTCCGCCCGCAGGACCTGCCCTTCGAGCAGATCAGGCCGGTCTATCCCCTCGACGACATCGGATGGACGCCGGAGCAAGGTCTGGTGGTCGCATGACGCTGGCGGAATCGGCGCCGGATGCGACCTCGGCCGCAGCGAAGCCGACCAGCTTTCGAGACCTTGTTCATGGCCTCTTAACCCTGCCCGGCTAGGCGTTGGAGACGGTTAGAGCCTCTGACGATCACGGTATCACATGCGTAAGTCCGATCTGCATAATTTGACGCAGGATGTTGATATCGAAGGTTTTTCATCGTTGGGAGTGGCGCGGCCGACCGGCCACGCCGTCCTCGTCCGGTCGAGGCGTCCCGAACCTGCCGCCGCGTCGCAGCCGGGCTCTCCTGTGACGCCGCGCTTCCGGCGCGCGAACCCGATTGCCGGCGAGATACAGGATTCGCCGGCCGACGCAGGTGCAGGAGTGCTCGGCACGGCGGCTCCTGCCGAAAACGCGCTCGCGACGGCGTGGTCCGAGCCGTCACAGGTTCGCTACTGGCGCACGCCCAACCGTCTCGTGAAGCAGGTCTGGGCCAGGAGGGGCGAGGCGGAGGAACTGCAATCGACGGTGCCGGAGGTGATGGGCGACCTGGCTGCGCCCTCTGAAGCGCATCTCCAGGACCGTGGCGTCAAATCGGACGGCTCAGAGTTGCAGCCGCATGATGACGCTGTCGCGGAGCCGGATCATCCGGCCGCGGCGCCTGAGCCCTTCGCCAACATTTCGGACTATGCCTTCTGGGAAGGGCTGTCCGACCCCGTTTCCGATGAAATCGATGCTCCGTTCGATGCCGGCGAGTTCGGCGAGGCGATCGAGGCCCCGCCGGCTCCGGCGATCGCCATGGCGCCTGCGACCGGCGTCGGCAGCCCGCTCGTCGGCCATCTCCCGATCACCGCTCCCATGGCCAATTGGTCGAGCGCGATGGCGACCCCGATCTACAGCGTGAGCGTCAGGCTTGCGCCCCTGCGTTGGGATGGTGAGGGGCAAGGGCACGAGCCCGCCATCGCCTCTCCCGCCAGCGAAAGGAGCCTGATCGCCAAAGGCGGCGTCGTTGTCACGCGAAAGGTCCGGGAGGCGGCGGCGCCGACTCCCCGACGCCAGCGCCAGACAACCAGATCCATCGACATCGCCCCGGCGCCGGCTCCCGCCGAAACGCTCGCGTTCGAGTTCGAGCTGCCGCCGATCACCTTCCTGACCGAACCGATGCTGAGCCTCGGGGCGACCGTTCCGACCGAGGTTCTGCAGCAGAATGCGGGGCTTCTGGAAGGCGTTCTGGAAGACTTCAACGTCCGAGGCGAAATCGTCCAGGCCTGCCCCGGCCCTGTGGTGACGCTCTACGAGCTGGAGCCCGCGCCCGGCACGAAGTCCTCCCGCGTGATTTCGCTGGCGGACGACATCGCGCGGTCGATGAGCGCGATCTCGGCGCGCGTCGCGGTGGTGCAGGGCAAGAACGCGATCGGCATCGAACTGCCCAACGCCAAGCGCGAGACGGTCTTCCTGCGCGAATTG
>DATDBB010000298.1:0-6219 GCA_036525085.1 Allobosea sp. | reverse complement strand
GTCGCGCCGCCGGTGATGTCGTTCTCGATCTCGTCGAGCGTGTAGCCGACGGCGAGCCTGGCCGCGACCTTGGCGATCGGGAAGCCTGTGGCCTTCGAGGCGAGCGCCGAGGAGCGCGAGACGCGCGGGTTCATCTCGATGACGATCATCCGGCCGGTCTCCGGATCGACCGCGAACTGCACGTTCGAGCCGCCGGTCTCGACGCCGATCTCGCGCAGCACCGCCAGCGAGGCGTCGCGCATGATCTGGTATTCCTTGTCGGTCAGCGTCAGCGCCGGCGCCACCGTGATCGAATCGCCGGTGTGGACACCCATCGGGTCGATGTTCTCGATCGAGCAGACGATGATGCAGTTGTCCTTTTTGTCGCGGACCACCTCCATCTCGTATTCCTTCCAGCCCAGCACGCTCTCCTCGATGAGAATCTCGCTGGTCGGGGAGGCGTCGAAGCCGCGCTCGCAGATCTCGATGAACTCGCCCTTGTTGTAGGCGATGCCGCCGCCGGTGCCGCCCATGGTGAAGGACGGGCGGATGATCGCGGGCAGGCCGATATCGTCCAGCGCGGTCAGCGCCTGGCCGAGATTCTTGACGTGGTGCGAACGCGGCGTGGAGAGGCCGATCTTGGTCATCGCCTCGCGGAAGAGCTCGCGATCCTCGGCCTTGTCGATCGCCTCGGCGGTGGCGCCGATCATCTCGACGTCGAATTTCTGGAGCACGCTGATCTTGTTGCCGTTCTCGTCGACCAGGCTCTTCTGGTTGAGCGAGAGCGCGCAGTTCAGCGCGGTCTGGCCGCCCATGGTCGGCAGCAGCGCGAAGCCGCCAGGCAGGACGTTGCGTTCCTTCTCGATGATCTTGGCGACGATCTCGGGCGTGATCGGCTCGACATAGGTCGCATCCGCCAGGTCCGGATCGGTCATGATCGTGGCCGGGTTCGAGTTCACCAGCACGATGCGGTAGCCCTCGGCCTTCAGCGTCTTGCAGGCCTGGGTGCCGGAATAGTCGAACTCGCAGGCCTGGCCGATGATGATGGGGCCCGCGCCGATGATCAGGATGGTCTTGATGTCTGTGCGCTTGGGCATGGGGCTCGGCTTTTGTCTCTGGCGAGGGCGCGCGCGACTGGCCGTCCGATCATGCGAGCGGCCGGTGCGAGCGCCTGAATTGAATGCTAGGCGCTCGCTATAGAGGGGAGGAGCGGCGGGGGAAAGCTAAAACCGCGTGCCTCCGATCTCAGCGCACAGGCTGTGCGGCCTGCTCCAGCGGTTCGATCTCCAGTGCGCGGCGGGCCGGGTGGCGTCGGCGCATGGCGAGGACCAGCACGGCGAGCGCGACCACCTCGCAGGCGGCGCCGACGAAACCCAATGGCCAGGTGCCGCCATGGCGCAGCGTCTGCTGTCCGAGCGCTGCCCCGGCGGCGATGCCGAGATAGAGCGCGGAGGCGTTGAGCGAGAGCGCGACGACGGTCGCGTCGGGGGCCATCGCGGCGAGCCGCGACATCTGCGAGGGGTGGCCGGCCCAACCCGCGCCGCTCCAGACCAGCATGATGACGGGGATGACGAAGATCGCGGTGGCGGGCGGAAGCGTGACGGCCGCGAGCGATGCGCCGAGCAGCGCCAGCGCCAGCACGCTCAGCACGACGACGAGCGTCCGTTCCGGGCCGAAGCGGTCGCTGGCGATGCCGCCGATCTGGTTGCCGAGCGCCGAGCCTACTCCTGAGACGACGAGCGCCGCCCCGAGCCAGGGGCCAGCGATGCCAGCATGGGCGGAAAGGAAGGGCGCGATATAGGTGTAGAGCGTGAAGGCGCCGGTGGTCCACAGCATGGTCGTGGCCAGCGCCAGCAGGATGTCGCCGCGGCGCGCGACCGCCAGCCGCTCGCGTAGCGAATTGGCGCCGCGCGGCAGGCCCGAAGGCAGCTTCGCCAGCAGGCCGGCCAGCGACAAGGCGCTGAACAGGGCGACCAGCAGGAAGGCGAGGTGCCAACCGCCGAAGCCGACCACCGCCGTGCCGAAGGGCACGCCGAGAATGAGCGAAACCGTCATGCCGCCGGTGACCAGCGCGATGGCGCGGCCGCGCCGCTCGGGCGGCACCAGCGCGACCGCGACAGCGTTGGCGGCCGGCATGTAGACGCCAGCCGCCAGCGCCATGACGACGCGCGCCGCCATGACCAGCGTGAAATCGCTCGCCAGCGCCGCGCCGAGATTGGCGAGGCCGAAGACCGCCATCGCGCCGGCCAGCACGGCCTTGCGGTCGATATTGCCGAACACGGTCGAGAGCACGGGCGAGCCGACCGCATAGGCCAGCGCGAAGATCGTGATCAGTAGGCCCGCCGTGTCGACCGAGACGCGCAGGCCGGCCGAGAGGTCTGGCAGGATGCCGGTGATGATCAGCGTGCCCGTGCCGATGGCGAAAGCGCCGCCGGCAAGCCAGAGGAGACGGGTATCCATGGCAGCGTCCTTGCGTCCCGGAGGCGCGGCATGAAGCGGCGCTTCGATGAATTTCAATGATTATTGAATTTATGTCGGGTCGGCTTCTCGTCAAGGTTAATTTCAACGAATGTTGAATATTGTCAGGAGCCCGGCGACCTCCTATCTGTTGGGGCATGAAGTCGGTCTTCCATCCCGATCTGGACGCGGTCGAGCCGGCGGCGGTCTTCGCCGCGCTGGCCGACCCGATCCGGCTCGGCATCCTGGTGGCGCTGGCCGATGGCGCGGAGGTCGAGGCGCGCTGCGGCAGCTTCAACGAACTCGCCTCGCCGTCGCTGCTGACCTACCACTTCACCAAGCTGCGCGAGGCCGGGGTGACGCGTGTGCGGGTCGAGGGGACGTCGCGGCTGATCAGCCTGCGCCGCGACGAGTTCGACCGCCGCTTTCCCGGGCTGCTCGACAGTGTGATCGAAGCAGCGCGACGCGACCCCAACCTCCCGCGGATACCCGAAGGCCAACTCTGCCGCGCCTGAGAAGGCTTCTCGGGCACCGGCCCAGGGTCCGACTTCGCTGCGTTGACTCGCTTGGCCCCGGGTATACCTTTTCGTTTTTCGCGATGGCGCCATGCCGGTTCGCGTCAGACCCGGCCGCGCCCCGAACCCGAGGAGCAAGGCCATGCGCGCTGCCGACCCTCAGAAACTCGATGCACTGGTCGGGCGTCTCGTCGGAGACGTCGGTGTCTCCATCACGGGCGCCCTGGTCGTCCTGGGAGACCAACTCGGCCTCTACAAGGCGATGGCGGACGGCAAGCCGGTGACGTCGCAGGAACTCGCCGCCAAGACGGGCTTCAAGGAACGCTACATCCGGGAATGGCTCTCGGGCCAGGCTGCGGCCGAATACATCGACTACGACGCCGAAACCGACCGATTCAGCCTCTCGCCCGAGCAGGCGCTGGCCTTCGCCGAGGAGGACAGCCCGGCCTTCTTCGCCGGCGCCTTCGAGATCATCCAGTCGATGTGGGTCGACGAGCCGAAGGTCGAGACCGCCTTCCGCAGCGGTGAGGGGCTGGGCTGGCACGAACACAGCAAATGCCTGTTCCGCGGCACGGAGCGCTTCTTCCGGCCCGGCTACAACGCCAATCTGACGGAGAGCTGGATTCCGGCGCTGGACGGGGTGGAGGCCAAGCTCAAGGTGGGCGCGACCGTCGCCGATGTCGGCTGCGGGCATGGCGCCTCGACCATCCTGATGGCGAAGGCCTATCCGAATGCCCGCTTCTTCGGCTTTGACTATCACGGCCCCTCGATCGAGCGGGCGCGCGCGGAGGCCCAGAAGGCAGGCGTCGGCGATCGCGTCGTCTTCGAGCGTGCGTCGGCCAAGGACTTTCCGGCCAAGCAATACGACCTCGTCGCGATGTTCGACTGCCTGCACGACATGGGCGACCCGGTCGGCGCCGGCCGCCATGTGCGGGAGACGCTCGGCAAGGACGGCACCTGGATGATCGTCGAGCCCTTCGCGAATGACAGCTTGAAGGACAATCTCAACCCGGTCGGGCGGATCTTCTACGGAGCGTCGACGATGATCTGCACGCCGGCCTCGCAGTCGCAGGAGGTTGGCCTCTGTCTCGGCGCCCAGGCCGGCGAGATGCGGCTGCGCAAGGTCGTGCTCGATGCCGGCTTCTCGCATTTCCGCCGCGCGACCGAGACGCCGTTCAACATGGTGTTCGAGGCGCGGGCCTGAACGCGGCGGGTAGACAAGGCTTGGGCATTCCGGGTTAGAAGCCCGGATGCCCTTCCGCCGCTATCCCCGCCAAGCCCGCCAACTCGTGGCTTACGTCTTCGCCGGCGGGCTGACGGCCGTCGCACATTACGGTGTGCTGGTCGGGCTGGTCGAGCTTGCCGGTGTCGATCCGGTGCCGGCGACGCTCGCCGGCTTCATCGTCGGCGCGGTCGTTTCCTATCTGCTCAACCGCTGGCTGACTTTCGATGCGACGCACAGCCATGTCCAGGCGACCTGGCGCTTCGCCCTGATCGCTGCCGGCGGCTTCGTGCTGACCGGCATCCTGATGCATCTGTTCGTGGCGCGGCTCGGTCTGCCCTATCTGCCGATGCAGTTTGTCACGACGGGGATCGTGATGGTGTTCTCGTTCCTCGGGCACAAGTTCTTCAGCTTCGCGGATCGCGCGGGCTGAGTGCCGCCAGCGTCATGACGCGATGTCGCCCAAGGATTTGCGTCCCGAAGCCAGATCGGCAAGCAGCGCGACATGGACATCCAGGGCGTCGATCACCGTGTAGCCCGGATTCCGCCCGTCGAACGCCAGATTGAGATCGGTCCCGGCGAGGACGATCGCGTCGGCTCCCGCTGCGCTCATGCGCTGCCCAGCGTCGAGAAACAATTCCCGCTGCTGCGGCGTGCAGACGCCAGCGACGGCGACGTCCTGATAGGCCTGGCCGAGAAGCTCGATCTCGTCGTCCAACGCAATCGCCTTGGTGTGGACGAGTTGGCCGTAAAGGCGCGTGCGCATCACCACGCGCGTTCCGAGAAGCCCGACCTGCCTGATACCATGTTCCAGGAAATAGGCGTCGAGCGGCGCGACCGCGGAGACAATCGGCAGCGGGGACAAATCCGCGAGTTCGTCCAAGCAGAAATGCGCGCCGAGCGACGAAAGGGCGACGCAGTCGCAGCCGGCGTCCTTCAGGCGTTCGACGAGAGGGAGGAAGGCCTGCGCCTGCTCGGTCCTGCGATCGGCGAGATTGTTGCGGATTAGTTCCTGAATCTCGCCGTGAACGATGGTGAGTTCGAGCTTCGAGACACCGCGCGCCGCTGCCGCCGCCGTCAGACGTTGATAGTAGACGACCGTCGCGGCAACGCCGATGCCCCCGATCAAGCCGATATGCATTGGGTCATTTCCTCATGGAAGCCGAGATGGCGGACGGCGGTCAGGCCGGCTTCGTGCCCTCGAAGGTCATGCGATGCGGGTTGTGCCCGAAATTCGCCGAGCGCGTCACCGGCATGTAACCGGCTTGGCTCATCAGCGCCGTGATCTCCTCGGCTCGGTAGGTCGAGAGCCCGTACTGGGCGCGGAGCTTGCGGTAGTCGGAGAAGGCGGTGCGGACGAGACCGGCCAGCGCCGCGCCGAGGAAGCCGCCGCGCCAGGCGAAGGCGAGCAATTGCGAGGCGTCCGTCAGCGGGCTGACATCGGGCGGGATCACGTCGGCGACGACGAGCTTGCCGCCGGGCTTGAGCTTGCGAAGCCAGAGCGCGAGCAACGCCTCCAGCTCGGCCCTGGAGAGATACTGGATCAGCGAGTTGGCGACGATGAGATCAAGGCTGGCTTCTGGAAGCGCCTCGACCTCTTCCGGCGAGACGACTGCGACATTGGCCTTGGCGCCCAGCATGGCGCGCAGCTTCTCGCGCACGTTTGGCGCCGCCTCGCAAAGATAGAGCTTGCCGCAGGCTCCTGCGACACGACCCGCATCGAGGGCCTCGCCGCAGCCATGGTCGAGGACGACGGCGTCCGGCGCCGGGATGTGAGCGATCAGGTCGGAGGCGATGCCGCGATAATGCAGGGTCTTGTGGCGCTGCGAGACATAGATCGCATGCTCGCCGTTCCAGAAATCGCGCCAGGACATCGTCTCGCCGTTCCGTCAGGATCGCGCCCGAGCGTGCCGGCGCAGCCGCGAGCACTACGCCGTCACCGATGCCCTTAGCAAGTCGCGAGGCGCCTCAGAGCGGCGAGACGATCCGCTCGTCATGGGCGTGGATGAAGGTCAGGGCGGCGCCGCGGAACATCGTCCAGGCCGG
>DATDBB010000297.1:0-10209 GCA_036525085.1 Allobosea sp. | reverse complement strand
CATTCGCATTTTCGCCAGGATCGTGACACTCTATGCGCCTGCCTCCCGCCATCGCGCCACTCAACGTGTGGTAAAGGCAGTGTTAAGATTTTTAATGACTGATGGCGGTCCATGAATATCTCGTTCTTCCGCTCCGGCGTCGCCGCCTCGCCCCGCCCGACGATCCTGCTCGCCATGCTGGCGGCCTGCGTGGGCATCGCCCTCACCCCGACGAACGCCACAGCGCAGCGCGCCAAGCCCGCAGCGCCTGCGGCAACGCCCGCCGCGGCCGGTCAGGGCCAGGCGATGTTGCTGGAGACCGCCGGAAAATGGCAGGCTTTCTCCTCGCAGCAGGGCCGCGCGAAGGTTTGCTATGCGTTGTCGAAGGCGGAAAGCCGGATGCCGGCCAATCTGAAGGATATCGAGGGCCTGCTCTTCGTCGCGACCCGTCCGACCGAGGGGGTGCGCAACGAGATCAGCTTCGTCCTGAATTTCGACCTCAAGGAAGATGTCGAACATCAGGCGCTCATCGGCTCTGAACGCTTCGCGCTGGTCGCCAAGGGCCAGAACATGTGGCTGAAGAATCCGGCCGAGGAGCCGCGCATGCTCGATTCGCTGCGCAAGGGCTCCGCGCTGGAGATCAAGGGCACGTCGAAGCGCGGCAATCCGACCGCCGATAAATACTCGCTCGCCGGCATGAATCAGGCCGTTAAACGCGCCGAAGACGCCTGCAAGTAGGACGCGCGTTGGAATTCGCGAGCATGGCCGTCTGACGCGACGAGCTGCGCTTCCGGTGCTCACGGACTGTAGTCCGCTCCGCTCCGGTTCTCGCCCGTCACGCCAGCCGTCTCATGCTGGCGAATTCCATCCGCGGTCCTGCGTCGCGCAATCCGCAGCCATGATTTCGCGGATGGGCGTTCTCGTGCTATGAGCCGCAGCCATTCGGGCCTTTGACGCCCGACCCGAGCCAGAGTTCCGATGACCCTTTCCGTCCTTGAACCCGCCGCGCCAGCGGCCGAACCCGTTTTGCAGCGTCCGTCGCTGGTCGGGCGCACGCGCGCCGGGCTCAGCCAGGCACTGGCCGAGATCGGCGTGCCCGAGAAGGAACGGCGCATGCGCGTCGGCCAGCTCTGGAACTGGATCTACCATTACGGCGTGCGCGATTTCGCGGCGATGACGACGATCGGCAAGGGTCTGCGCGGGCAACTCGCCGAGCGTTTCACGCTCGATCTGCCGGAGGTCACGGCCGAGCAGGTCTCGACCGACGGTACCCGCAAATGGCTGATCCGGATGGCGCCGACCGGCCCGCGCGACCGCGGCGCCGAGATCGAATGCGTCTACATCCCCGAGGTCGACCGCGGCACGCTCTGCGTCTCCAGCCAGGTCGGCTGCACGCTGACCTGCACCTTCTGCCATACCGGCACGCAGCGCCTCGTGCGCAACCTGACGACGGAAGAGATCGTGGCGCAGCTGATGGTCGCGCGCGACCGGCTTGGCGATTTCCCGAACCGGATCGCGCCCGATGGCGCCTTCGTGCCGAATGATGGCGGGCGCTTCGTCTCCAACATCGTCTTCATGGGCATGGGCGAGCCGCTCTACAATTTCGACGGCGTGCGCGATGCGATCGACGTCATCTCCGACAATGAGGGGCTCTCGCTCGGGCGCCGCCGCATCACGGTCTCGACCTCGGGCGTCGTACCGCAGATCGGCCCGCTCGGATCCGAGATGGGCACGATGCTGGCGATCTCGCTGCATGCGGTGCGCGACGACCTGCGCAACGAACTCGTGCCGCTGAACAAGAAATACCCGATCAAGGACCTGCTCGAGGCCTGCCGGACCTATCCGGGCGTCTCGAACGCGAAACGAATTACGTTCGAATATGTCATGCTCAAGGGCGTCAACGACAGCGATGCCGAGGCGCGCGAGTTGGTGCGCCTGCTCAAGGGCATTCCGGCCAAGATCAACCTGATCCCGTTCAATCCCTGGCCAGGAACCCGCTACGAGTGTTCGGATTGGGACCGGATCGAGCGTTTCTCCGAGATCGTCTTCCGCGCCGGCTATGCCTCGCCGGTCCGGACGCCGCGCGGGCGCGACATCCTCGCCGCCTGCGGCCAGCTCAAGAGCGAGACCGAGAAGCTCTCGGCGCGCGCCCGGCTGATGCTCGACCAAAGCGAGCCGACCGACGCCGTCGCCGGCTGACCGCGATGCTGCGCTGGCTGCTGCTGATACCCTTCGCGCTGGTCATCGCCATGGCCGCCGGCCTCATGGCGATGATGGTGGCGAGCGTCGTCTCGCCCGGCATCGCGCTTTTGATCGGCGGCGGCTTCGAACGCTTGCTCGACGCCCTGTTCGGGCTGGCCGAAAGCGGCATCGATCCCGCGCCGACAGCGGTCGCGGCCTTCTCCCTGCTCGGGCGGTTAGGCTTTGCGATCATCGTCGCGCCGGTCGTGCTGGTCGCGGTCGGCTCGGAACTGTTTTCCCTGCGCAGCGGGCTGATCCAGAGCGGGCTGACCGGCCTGCTGTCGGCGCTGCTGCCGCTCGCCCTGCTCGGCCTGACGCGCACGCCGACCGGGGCCGAGGTCCAGATCATCGGGGCGCTGGTGCTGGTCGGGGCAGCGACGGGCTTCGTCTACTGGCTGATCGCGGGACGTGGGGCGGGCGGGGAGCGGGCCACCGCCTGATCTGTCGGTTCTACGGGCTCAATCCCCGATCGCGACGCCCTCCCGCCGGCCATCCGCCCCTCCTACGAAGCCTTCCGGCGTTTTGACGATCGCCTGGATGCCCGAGGTCATGTCGAGCAGGCGGACTTCGTGGCCCCTGGCCTCCAGCGCCGCCTTCCAGCCTTCGGCTTCCGTGCCCCTCTCCAGCTCGGTCGGGCCGTTGCGGCTGCCGAAATTGCCGAGATCGACGGCGGCCTGCGGGTCCATCTTCCAGTCGAGCAGCGCGACCAGCGTCTTCGCGACGTAGCCGATGATCTGGCTGCCGCCGGGAGAGCCGACGACGGCGTAGAGCCGGCCGAAGGCGTCGAAGACGAGCGTCGGCGCCATCGAGGAGCGCGGGCGCTTGCCGGCCTCCACGCGGTTGGCGACGGCCTTGCCGTCCTCCTCGGGCAGGAAGGAGAAATCGGTCAGCTCGTTGTTGAGCAGGAAGCCGCCTGCCGTCATCAGCCTCGCGCCAAAACCGTCCTCGATCGTCGTGGTCATCGAAACCGCGTTGCCATCGGCATCGACGACGGAGATGTGGCTGGTGCCGTTCTCGATGCCCTCTGAAGGCGCGAGGAGCTGGGCGCGCTTGTTCGGCGGTTCGCCGGCTTTGGCACGCCCCATCGAGCGCTCGGGGCTGATCAGGCCGGCGCGCGAGCGGATATAGTCGCGGTCGATCAGCCCGGCGAGCGGAATGCCGATAAAGGCGGGGTCGGCGAGGTAGAGATTGCGGTCGGCGAAGGCGAGACGGCCAGCCTCCGCGAACCAGTGCGCGGCTTCCGCGCCCGGTCCGAGCCGGGCGAGAGGCTGCGTTTCGAGGATGCCGAGCATCTGCTGGACGGCGACTGCGCCCGAGCTTGGCGGGCCCATGCCGCAGATGCGCCAGACGCGGTAGGTGCCGCAGACCGGCTCGCGCTCCTCGACCTTGTAGGCGGCGAGATCGTCCAGCGTCATGTCGCCGGGATTGGTCGGGTGGCCGGTGACCGTCGCGACGATGTCCTGGGCGATTGCGCCGGCATAGAAGGCTTCCGTTCCCTTCTCGGCGGTCACGCGCAGGGTCGCGGCGAAGGCCGGGTTTCGCAGGGTCGTGCCGACGGCCTTCGCCTTGCCGTCAGCCTCGTAGAAATAAGCAGCGGCGCGAGCGTCCTTCGCCAGGTTCTTTTCGCCGGACAAAAGCCCGTTCAGGCGCGGGGAGATGGCAAAGCCCTCCTCCGACAATCTGATGGCCGGTGCGAGCACCTGCGCCCAGGGCAAGCGGCCCCAGCGGCGATGGGCCTCTTCCAGCAGCTTGAGCGTACCGGGCACGCCGACCGAACGCCCGCCCACGACTGCGTCGACAAAGCGCATCGGCTTGCCATCGGGGCCGATGAAGCGGTCGGGCCTGGCGGCGCGGGGAGCGGTCTCGCGGCCGTCGAGCGTGACCAGCCGTTTTCCGGCTTCCTCCCAGTGCAGAAGGAAGGCGCCGCCGCCGATGCCGGAGCTCTGCGGCTCGACCAGATTCAGGACCAGCTGGATCGCGATCGCCGCATCGGTGGCGCTGCCGCCGGCGCGCAGGATGTCGCGCCCGGCGCTGGCGGCAAGCGGGTTGGCGGCAGCGACCATGAAGCGCTGGGCGGTGCCCTGCGTCCTGGCGGTGCGGCCGGTCGAGGCTTCCGGGGCGGGTGCGAGCGTCTGCGCGTCCACAGGGCCGGCCGAGATCGCCGCGACCAGCAGGGCGAGGGCTAGGCGCAGAAGCGGAACGCGATGACCCGGAAAAGAAAGCATGCCCGAACTCCTCGCGGACGATCTCGCCGGCAGAGTAGCGCAAGCGTCGGATCGCGCCACGCCGCATTCGTCTTGGAGCGGTCGCGGCCGAAGGCTAAGGTCCGAATCCTCGTTTCCCGAGACGCTGCCAAAGGGGCCCCGGCATGTCGTTTGCTCTACCCACGATCCTTCGCCGAGCTTTCGTCGTCGCGGCGGTCGCACTGCTGGGCCTGGCGCTGGCCGGCTGCGGCGTCAACAACGTGCCGACGCTCGAAGAGAAGGCCAAGGCGAGCTGGGGCGAGGTGCAGAACCAGTATCAGCGCCGCGCCGACCTGATCCCGAATCTGGTCGAGACCGTGAAGGGCTATGCCGCGCAGGAGCGCGAGGTGCTGACCGCCGTGGTCGAGGCGCGCGCCAAGGCGAGCCAGGTCAAGGTCGATGCCTCGACCATCACCGATCCCGCGAAGTTCAAGGAGTATCAGGACGCGCAGAACCAGCTCAGCGGCGCGCTCGGGCGGCTCCTCGTCACGGTCGAACGCTATCCCGACCTGAAGTCGAACCAGAACTTCCTCGCCCTGCAATCGCAGCTGGAGGGCACGGAGAACCGCGTTGCGGTGGCGCGGCGCGATTACATCCAGGCGGTGCAGGCCTTCAACACGGAGATCCGCACCTTCCCGGGCGTGATCTGGGCGCGCCTGTTCTGGGGCGCCAAAGCGCTGGAGAGCTTCACCTCCACGGCGGGAGCAGAGACGCCTCCGACGGTGAAGTTCTGAAACGCCCGTCCCTCGCTCTTCGATGACCGGCACGCGCGCGAATCGCGGGGAACCCTCTCCTTACAGGAGAGGGGTTCTCCGTCGTGCTTCTGCGTTTCTGTTGCTGCTGCTCTGGAGCAGCTTTGCCCTCGCCGCCGACCCGACCTACCCGGCGCTGACCGGTCGGATCGTCGACGGCGCCAATCTGATCGCCCCGGAAGCGCGCCAGCGCATCGAGGCCAAGCTCAAGGCGCATGAGGACAAGACCTCGGACCAGCTGGTGGTCGCCACGGTACCTTCGCTGCAGGATTTCACGATCGAGGACTACGCCAACGGGCTGTTCCGCTTCTGGAAGCTCGGCCAGGCCAAGACCAACAACGGCGTATTGCTGCTGGTCGCGCCGAATGAGCGCAAGGTGCGGATCGAAGTCGGCTACGGGCTCGAAGGCGCGCTGACCGATGCCCTTTCCAAGGTGATCATCACCACGGCTGTCGCGCCGAAATTCAAGGCGGGCGATTTCGCCGGGGGCATCGAGGGCGGTGTCGATGCGATCCTGAGCATCCTGGCCGGGGATGCCGAGGAGTGGCAGCGGCGTGCCGCCGTGCGCAGTGACGAAAGCTCGGTCGTCGAGGTCATTGCGATCGTCTTCGTGATGCTGATGGTCTTCATCCTCATCGCCGCCTTCATGAACGAATTCCGCGGCAGCAGCGGCTCACGCCGGCATCGGACGCGCGATGGACGCTGGGTGACCCTGCCGCAGAGTTCCGGCTGGAGCACCGGATCTGGTTCGAGCGGTGGCGGCTGGAGTTCGGGGTCTAGTTCCGGTGGCGGCTTTTCGGGCGGCGGCGGATCGTCGGGCGGCGGCGGCGCCTCGGGAGACTGGTGATGGACGAGCATGACCGGGACGCCATCGCCGAGGCGGTGCGGCAGGCGGAGAGCCTGACCGCAGCCGAGATCGTGGTGGTGATCGACCATGCCGCGTCGAGCTATCGGACGGTGCCGGTGGTGATGGCGCTGTCGCTGTCGCTGCTCGTGCCCTGGCCGTTGCTGGCCATGACGACCATCAGTGCGCCCCGCATCTTCCTGGCCCAGCTGGTTTGCGCCGCGCTGCTGCTCGCAGCGCTGCTCTGGTATGGCCGCGGTGGCCGTTTCATGCCGGGCTTCGTCAAGCGCGGGCGCGCCCATGACGTGGCTCTGCGAGAATTCACCGCGCGCGGCCTGACACGAACGCGTGAGCGCACCGGCGTGCTGCTCTATGTCGCGATTCAGGAGCGTTATGCCGAGATTCTCGTCGATACCGGCATCGAGGGCAGGGTCGATCAGGCCGTCTGGGACGGGATCATCGAGTCGATCCTCACGGCCGCCCGCGAGGACCGGCTGCGGGAGGGGCTGATCGCCGCTGTGCGCTCCGTCGGTGCAGTTCTGGCGAACCACGCGCCGCGCACGCCCGATGACATCGACGAATTGCCGAACAGGGTGGTGATTCTCTGAACGCTTCTCAGCGCGGGCTGCGTGCCGCACCCAGGATCGCGCCCGGCATCATGCCGTATTTGCCAGGCTGCTCGGCCTGGACGATGACGACATAGCTGTCGGCCTCAGGAGCCTGCGTCGCGGCGAGCGCGGCGGTCAACGTCATTTCCTTGCCGTCCCAGTCGCCGATGCGGGTCATGCCGCGCACGACATTGGCGTAGGAGACGGTCTTGCCCTGGTTCTCGCCGCGCGTGATCGGCACCGTGACCAGACGCGTGGTCGGAACGACCCAGACCCCGGCCGTGCGCTCGACAGGCTCGTTCAACGGCGCCAGCCGGATCTGCAGCGCACCGGCATCTTCCTTCAGCGAAAGCTTCGTGACGAAGCCGGCGCCGGATGGCTGTTTCGTCGCCCGCTCGATCTCGCCCCGGTCGGAACCAACAACATGCGATGCGCCGTTGATCACGGCCTGCGGCGTATAGACCTGCCCGTCGCCACGCGCCTTGGCGTAGAATTTCTGGCGCTTGGCGAAGCTGTCCTTCCCGAGGGTGTCCTTCCAGCCAAGATAGTCCCAATAGGTCACGGGCAGCGTCAGGGCGATCATGTCCGGATTCTTGGACAATTCGACGAAGAGCGCGTCGGCGGGCGGGCAGGAGGAGCAGCCCTGGCTGGTGAAGAGCTCGATCACCGCCTTGGGTTGCCGGTCCGCGGGATCGGCGCATACGACCACGCCGCCCAAGACAAGCAGGGCGGCAGTAGCCGAAAAGAGCTGCGCGAGACGGATCATCATTTGAACTCGGCGAGACTTTAGATCTCAGGCGTTACCAAAGCGCCCAATCCCTCTCACTTGGAAATCACGTTGCCTTGAAAACCGGGGTGCGCGCAACCGCCATACCGGCTTCGGCGGCTGCGGCCGCGATCAGGTTCGGCCGCCAGCGCCGATGCATCCAGAGCCATTGCTCCGGATACTCGCGGACCCAGCCCTCGACCACCGCCGTCATCATCGCCATCGCGCCCTGGACGTCGATCTCGCCGGCTGCGTCGCGCGGCAGGTCGAGGGGTGGCGTCAGCTCCAGCCGGAAGCGCTGACGGGGCAGGCGGATGACGCGCACGCCATGCACGGGGCATTCGAAGCGGCGCGCGAACTTGCCGAGGATCGGATTGGTCAGGGCCGGGCGGCCCATGAAGGGCACGACGACACCACGGGTGAAATGCTGGTCGATCAGCATGCCCAGATGGCCGTTGCGCTCGAGCACACCCTGCATGGCGAAGGCGGCGCCCTGCTTTGCGGCGGCGAGCCCGCCCATCGCGCCGGAGCGGATCTCGTGGACGACGCTGGCGATGGCCGGGTCATTGGGCGCGCGGAAGACGGCGGTGGTGTCGAGCCCATAAGCCTCCGCGCAGATCGCCGGCAGTTCCCAATTGGCGAGATGGGCGGAGAAGATCAGGCCGGGCATCTCGTCGTCCTTCAGCGCGACGAAATGCTCGATGCCGCCGACCTCGACGCGGGAGGGCGCGTCGGGGTTGAGGTGATCATAGTCGAACAGCTTTGCGAGATGGGCGTATTCGGCGGCGGTCCGGCCGAGATTTTCCCAGGCGCCGCGCGCGATCCGGCGCACCTCGGGCTCCGCCATGTCGGGAAAGGCTGCGCGGATATTCGCGAGAGCGACACGGTTGACCGGGATCAGCGGGCTCGCCGTGCGCAACAGCCAGCCGCCGAGATCGCTCGCGCGTTCCGGCCCGAGCAGGCGCAGGAACGCGAACAGCGTCCGGACCACGCCGATCATCACACAGGCGCCGGCGCGCGCGGCGAGCAGTTTCAGTCGTCTCAAGATTGGCCCGGCCCCATCTCGCCCGCATGGCCTGCAAGGCCGGGCTGGAGCCGCGACTTGCGGCAGGAACGCGGTTTCGTCAAGTTTTGCCGGCGTCCGAGGCGGTAATCTTGTGTTACGGCACCGCGCTTCAGAACGTCACGATGACCTTGCCGAAGACCTGCCGGCCCTCGAGGCGAGCGAGGCCTTTCTCGAAATCCGCGAGCGGAAACACCGAATCGATCACGGGCTTCATGCCGCCGGCCATCTTTTCGAGCGATTGCGCGATGTTTTCGATGCGGCAGCCGAAGGAGCCGGTGATGCGATACTGCTGCTGGAAGAGCTGCATCAGGTTCATCGTGGTCGAGGCGCCCGAGGTCGCGCCGCAGGTGACGAGACGGCCGCCGCGCTTGAGGCAGAGCAGCGAGCCGTTCCAGGTATCGGCGCCGACATGCTCGAAGACGACGTCGACGCCCTTGCGCTTGGTGAGCTGGCGGACCTCGCCCTCGAAACGCTCGGTCTTGTAGTTGATCACATAGTCGGCGCCGAGTTCCTTGGCCTTGCGACCTTTCTCGTCGTCGCCCACCGTCGTGTAGACCGTGCAGCCGATCGCCTTGGCCATCAGGATCGCGGCCGTGCCGATGCCGGAGCCGCCGGCATGGACCAGCACGGATTCGCCGGGTTCGAGCTTGGCATTGTCGAACAGCATGTGCTGGACCGTGCCAAAGCCGATCGGCGCGCAGGCGGCATCCTCGAAGGAGACGCCTTCAGGCGCCTTGATGACGAGGCGCGCCTCGCGGTTCAGCAATTCGCGGGCAAAGCCGTCGATATGGAAGCCCATGATGCCGGCGACGTTCTCGCAGAGATTGTCCCGGCCCTCGCGGCAGGCCTTGCACTGGCCGCAGGTGTCGGCGCCATAGGCGGTGACGGTGTCGCCGACCTTGAGATTGGTGACGCCCTCGCCGACGCAGACGATTTCGCCGGCAGCCTCGACGCCGGCAGCCTGCGGCATCTTGCGCTTGGCGAAGGCCATGCCGCGGAAGCCCCAGACGTCGAGATAGTTCAGCGCGACGGCGCGGATGCGGATCTGGACCTCGCCGGCCGCAGGCGGCGGCGGCGGGTCGATGTCCTCTAGACGGAGATCGCGGTCGCCATGGAGTTGAAGTGAGCGCATGGGAGAATTAGGGCCTTTCAGATCTTGTCGGGCCATTGCCGCGAGGAATGTATGACCGCGAGGATCTCGATGCTGTCGCGATGCACGCGATAGGGCAGGATATAAGCGGTGCCGATGACCACGAGTTCGCGAGTTCCATCGACGCGACCCGGCCGCCCACTGGCAGGGTATTGGAGAAGTTGCTGGGGCGCGGCGCGGAGGGTTCGCACCATCGACAGCGCAGCTAGCGGATTGAACTGCGTCAGGTAGCGCGCGGTGTCGCGCAGGTTGCGCCGCGACCGCGGCGTCCAGACGATCTTCATTGACGATCGATCTTGGCCTGAATTTCTGCCTCGATCTCATCCAGCTCAGCCTCGGTCGCGAACTCACCCCGATCGGCCTCTGCCAGCCCGGCCTTGATCTGCTCAATCTGCCACGCGTTCAACTCGACATAGCTCTCGATCGCCTTGGCCGCGATCCAACTGCGCGAGCGGTCGGTGTCAGCAGCCAATGCGTCGAGCTTGGCCAGCATCTCGTCGTCGAGGCGGATGGTGAAGGCTGCGGTCATGGCCAACTCCTGTAGCGGTTCGCTCCGGTTC
>DATDBB010000296.1:0-2518 GCA_036525085.1 Allobosea sp. | reverse complement strand
CCCGCCTCGACAAAGCCGACAACCCGCTCGCGAAGATCCTGCGAATAGCTCAGACCCATGATCCACCTCCAAAAAACGGTGAATCACAAACCCAGTCAAAAGGGAATCACACGATTCCAATTTCAGATCCGACGCTCTAGGCGAGGAGGTCGACCACCTTCTCGCCGGACACGGCATCGGTGACGCCGAGACCGCCGCCGAGATCCTCCAGCGTGTCGCGGAAGCTGTCGAGCGTGGCGATCATCTGGGCGCGAGCGCCCTTGATCGCTGCGGCGTCCGCCCATTCGCCGATCAGGCAATAGGACCGTTCGCCGGTCTTGATGATATGTCCGGCGACCAGTCCGGGCCATCGCGCCTTGCCGTCGCGATGAGCCGCGAGAAACGCCTCTTCCCGGTCGGGTTTGATGCGGAAGCGGACGACGTTGAACGTGGTCATGGCTTTCCCCCCGCCGCACGAGCGCCATACGGCGGGTGCGAGCCGCATGGGCGGGCAGCGGCAGGAGGCTACCGCCACGTCGGGGCCGGTGCAATATGGGCGGCCGTGATGCCACCATTTCCGTATTCCCGCTTGGCAAGAGCGACTGGGCGAAAGCACTGACACCATGAGCCGAATTCTGACCGTTGCCGCTGCACAACTCGGCCCGATCCAGCGCGACGAGAGCAGGGCGTCCGCCGTCGCCCGCATGATCGAGCTGATGCGGCAGGCCAAGAGCCATGGCGCCGATCTCGTCGTCTATCCGGAAGCGGCGCTCACCGCCTTCTTCCCGCATTGGTGGATCGACGACGAGGACGAGATCGACAGCCATTTCGAAAGCGCCATGCCCGGCAACGAGACCGCGCCGCTGTTCGAGGAGAGCAAGCGCCTCGGCGTCGGCTTCCATCTCGGCTATTGCGAACTGGCCAACGAGGACGGCCGCAAGCGTCGCTTCAACACCGCGATCCTCGTCGACAAATCAGGCTCGATCGTCGGAAAGTATCGTAAGATCCATCTGCCGGGCCATCCCGAGCATCGTCCCGAGGCGCCGTTCCAGAACCTCGAGAAGCGCTATTTCGAGACCGGCAATCTCGGCTGGCCGGTCTGGCGCACGATGGATGCCAATATCGGCATGATGATCTGCAACGACCGGCGCTGGCCCGAGAGCTACCGCTCGATGGGGCTCCAGGATGTCGAGCTGATCGTGCTCGGCTACAACACGCCCAAGCATAACCCGCCCGCGCCCGACCATGACCGGCTCGGCAATTTCCACAACCAGCTCGTGATGCAGGCCGGCGCCTATCAGAACGCCACCTGGGTCGTCGGCGTCGCCAAGGCGGGGCCGGAGGCCGGCGTCGATCAGATCGGCGGCTCCTGCATCATCGCCCCGACCGGCGAAGTCGTGGCGCAGGCCGTGACCGAGGGCGACGAACTCGTCGTCGCGCGCTGCGACATGGATCTCGGCAAGAGCTACAAGGCCTCGACCTTCAACTTCGCCAGGCACCGCGAGCCGCAGGCCTATGGTCTGATCGTCGAGCGCAAGGGCGCCGTGGGGCCGGTGTGAGCGGAATTTTCTGATCCGCGGGTTATCCCGGGCGACCGAAGGGCGACCCGGGATCCATGCCTGAACCGTTCCGGCATGGATCCCGGCTCTCCGCTTCGCTCCGGCCGGGATGACGGCGCGTTTGGTATTCTTCGAAAAGGCAGAGGCAAGCACACGACATGACCCATGATCTCATCCTGAAAGGCGGCCGGGTCATCGACCCCTCGCAGAAGCATGACGGTATCCTTGACGTCGCCTTCACCGACGGCAAGGTCTCCGGCTTCGGCAAGGATCTGAAGGGCGCCAAGGAGATCCGCGACGTCTCCGGCCACATCGTCACGCCCGGCCTGATCGACCTGCACACCCATGTCTACTGGGGCGGCACCTCGCTCGGCATCGATGCCGACGAGTTCTGCCGGGCGTCCGGCGTCACCACCTCGGTCGATACCGGCTCGGCCGGCCCCGGCAACTGGCCGGGCTTCCGCAAGCACGTCATCGAGAAGAGCCAGGCCCGCATCCTCGCCTATCTCCATGTCTCGCACGCCGGGATCTACGGCTTCGACCATCGCGTCATGGTCGGCGAGAGCGGCGACCTGCGGATGATGAATCCGATCGACGCCGTCGAGGTCGCCGACAAGAACCGCGACCTGATCGTCGGCATCAAGGTCCGCGTCGGGCTGCATGCCTCGGGCAATTCCGGCACCGTGCCGCTGAACATCGCGCTGCAGGTCGCCAACGAGGTCGGCATGCCGCTGATGTGCCATATCGACCATCCGCCGCCGTCCTATGAGGAGGTGGTCGACATGCTCAGGCCGGGTGATGTGCTGACCCACGCCTTCCGCCCCTTCCCGAACGCGCCCTGCACGGCGCAGGGCACGGTGAAGCCCGAGGTCCAGGCCGCCCGCAAGCGCGGCGTCATCTTCGACATCGGCCATGGCAAGGGTTCGTTCTCGTTCAAGACGACGCGCGCCATGCTCGCCAACGGCTTCGAGCCGGACGTG
>DATDBB010000295.1:0-2979 GCA_036525085.1 Allobosea sp. | reverse complement strand
GCGCGAGCAGGTCAGAGCCTATCTGCCGCAGATGGCGATGATCATGGCCCTCGTGGTGGTGATCGCGGCGACGACGAGCTTCTATCCCCTGCTGATCAAGGCGGCGTTCGACGCCTTCGCCGACCCGCTGACCGCCGAGGCCACCGGCTTCGTGCGCCGGATGGAGCGCCTCGTCTCGAAGTCGATCGGGATCGAGATCGGCGTCGTCAACGCGGTCGCGGTCGTCGTCGTCATCGTTACGGCGATCAAGGGATTCTCGCTGCTGTCCCAGACGGTGATGACCAACAGCGTCGTCAGCCGGATCGAGGCCGACATGCAGACGGCGCTCTATTCACACCTGATCCGCGCCGATCTGGCGCAGCTCCATCGCGAGAACCCGGCCTCGCTGACGCAGCGCTTCACCACCGATTTCACCTTCGTCAAGGAGGCGCTGACGCGGCTGATCAACATTGCCGTGCGCGACGTGCTGACGGCGATCGCGCTCGTCGGCGCAATGTTCTGGATCGACTGGCAGATGACGCTGGTGGTCATGCTGGTCGCCCCGATTGTCGCGCAGCCGATCGGCAAGATCGGCCGCAAGCTCCGCCGCATGGCGACCTCGCAGCAGGAACAGACCGGCCTGATGGCGAGCCTCGTTACCGAGAGCCTGCAGGGTGCGCGCGCCGCCAAGACCGACACGCTCGAGCCCTATCTCGAACGGCGCGCCGCCGATGCCTTCGAGCGTATTCGCGCGCTCAAGATGAAGGCCGCCAATGCGCGCGGTCGGCTCGACCCCCTGCTCGAGGTCGGCGGCGGCATGGCGGTGGCCGGCGTGCTGGCGGCGATCGGCGTCCGCATCACCTCCGGCGGCTCGACGGTCGGCGATTTCACCGGCTATGTCTCGGCGCTGCTGCTGGCGGCCCAGCCGATGCGCTCGCTCGGCAACCTCAACGCCATCGTCCAGGAGGCCGGCGCCTCGCTGAAGCGCTACTATGCCCTGCTCGACGAGCAGCCGCAGATCACCGAGAGGCCGGATGCGAAGCCGCTTGAGGTTGGCGCCGGCGAAGTCGCCTTCCGGCATCTGCGCTTCCGCTACCGCGACGATGCGCGCGCGCTGGAAGGCCTCGAACTCGTAGCCGAAGGTGGCAAGACGACGGCGCTGGTCGGCCGTTCGGGCTCGGGCAAGTCGACGCTGCTGGCGCTGGTGCCGCGCCTCTACGATCCCACCGAAGGCCGCGTCGAGATCGACGGACAGGACCTGCGCGAGCTGACGCTCTCCTCCCTGCGCGCGCAGGTCGGCGTCGTCAGCCAGGATGTCGTGCTCTTCGACGACAGCGTGCGGGCCAACATCGCCTTCGGGCGGCCGGACGCGAGCGAGGAGGAGATCGTCGCCGCCGCAAAGGGGGCCGCTGCGCACGACTTCATCATGGCGATGCCCGAAGGCTACGCGTCCTCCGTCGGCGAGCGTGGCCAGAAGCTCTCCGGTGGCGAGCGCCAGCGCATCGCCATCGCCCGCGCCATCCTGAAGGATGCGCCGATCCTGCTGCTCGACGAGGCGACGAGTGCGCTCGACGCCGAATCCGAGCGGCTGGTGCAGCAGGCGCTCGGCCGGCTGATGAAGAACCGCACCACGCTGGTCATCGCCCACCGCCTGTCGACTGTCCGCGAGGCCGATCTCATCGTCGTGATGGAGGAGGGCCGGATCGTCGAGACCGGCAGCCATGAGGCGCTACTCGCGCGCGATGGCGCCTATGCGCGGCTGCACCGGCTGCAGTTCATCGAGGATTGAGGCGACGCCCGGCCCTTCCCGGCGGCCGTCATCAAACCCTCATGAGCCGCGCCGATTCTTCGGGGATGGCTGATTCGATCCTCCGGCTCCATGCTGCCGTGCTGGCGGCGCGTTCGCATGATCCGGCGCTGTCGCGGACCGCGAGGCTCGCGGGCGAGGGCCTGCCGAAAATGGCCAAGAAGCTCGCCGAGGAAGCCTTCGAGGTCGGACTGGAGGCAGTGCAGGGCGACCGTCGCCGCACCATCCTGGAAAGCGCCGACCTGATCTACAATCTCGTGGTGCTGTGGAGCGAGATCGGCATCGCGCCGGAGGATGTCTGGCGCGAGATGGACCGCCGCGAGCAGCTTTACGGCATCGCCGAGAAGCTGCCCAAGGCCCGGAGCAAGCCTGTGGCAGGCCTGGCGCCGAGTGCGCCGCCGCTGGCCGGGCTCGAACGCTAAGAGGAGGTCTGCTTGCCGCACCGCCGCCGGGGCGCATCGATTCCGCGTTCGCCGGCGCCATAACCTGCGGCCGGCAAAACTTTCGGGGAGCCCGAGACTTTCAGGGTTGCCAAGACGAAAGAGAGCGGCTATCTCCCCCGACATCGGGCCACGGGCCACGTCGCTCTGACCCCGATACGCGCCCGTAGCTCAGCTGGATAGAGCATCAGACTACGAATCTGAGGGTCAGAGGTTCGAATCCTTTCGGGCGCGCCATTTCTTCCTGTCTAACTCATTGGCAATAAATCGTTTTCGGACGGTTCTCATGCCATGGGTAGGCCGGAGGGTAGACCAAAGGCGATTCACACGCTTCGCCAAGCGTGGCGTCTTCTACTTCTCGCGCCAGGTCCCGAAATCACTTCAGCCGCAGTTCGATCGCGCACGCGTTGTCGCTTGTTCGACCGCATCTTCGCGGGTCTCGCCGGCGAGGGAGCGTTTCGGGAACTGGAACACTGTGTGGAAGCGCTTCGACCGGCTCTCCAAGGCGGGCGTCTTCGAGGCCTTCTTCGACACGCTGGCGGGCATGAGTGCGTCGGCCCATCTCATCCAGATGTTCGACTCGACCATCGTGCGCGCCCATGTCTCGGCGGCGGGCGCAAACGTATGGCCCGCCCCGTCTGCAAGCTGTTTTCGGCGATCTGATTTGAGCAGTCTGCATCAACGTATCCGGTCTCAGGATTGAACCTGGCCAAGATGGAGATCCGCGCGTCCCAGGCCTCATAAAGGGGCCGG
>DATDBB010000294.1:0-2828 GCA_036525085.1 Allobosea sp. | reverse complement strand
GTCGGCCGGATACCAACCTGCCGCATGCATGGCGCGGAGGGCATCATCCTTGCTGCCGACGAACCCGACATTGAGCGCGTCGCCGGGAATGCCGCTGGAGGTGCGTGTCACCATGGGCAGGGAGGCGAGGCCCGGCTCATGCTCATGGTGGCGCCACAGGAGGGGCAGTATCAGATAGGCGAGCAGCAGGTAGCCGACGAGCGCAGCTGTCAGAACGATCCACCACCGTCGCCTGCTCGCAATCGGTCCCATGTCCGACATCAACTTGATTGCAATCACGGCATGCCGCGTGGCGCGTCAACCGGGTCAACGGGCTACCTGCGCAGGCTAATCCTCTGCAACGTATCGACCAAGCCTGGCTCGCACGAAGGCGCCCATCTCCGCCAGCGCCCGGCGGCCATCGGCAAGCTGCGCATAGAACAAGTGCCAAGCATGGATCATATGCGGCCAGACCTGCAACGTCGTCCGCACATCCGCCGCCGCCGCGACACCGGCCAGCCGGATCGCGTCATCCAACAGGGTCTCGTCGGACCCAACCTGAATCAGCAAGGGCGGCAAGCCACGCAGATCCGCGTAGATCGGCGAAACCATCGGCATGCGCGGATCGTTGCCTTGCAGATACGCCGCGGCCAGCTCGTGCAGATACGGCCCCTGGATCAACGGATCCACCGCGGCCTTGGTCTGCATCGTGGCGCCCGACATCTCCAGATCCGTCCATGGAGAGCTGCACCATGCGCAGGCGGGCAAAGCCGTGCCCGCGTCGCGCAACGAGACCAGCGTCGCGATCGTCAGCCCGCCGCCGGCGCTCTCCCCGGCCATGACGATGTTTTCCGGCAGGAATCCTTGCGACAGCAGAAATCGGTAGCCGGTCAGCGCATCCTCCAGCGCCGCCGGAAATGGATGTTCAGGCGCCAGGCGATAACCCAGCGCCAGCGTGCGCGTGCCTGCCTCCCGCCCGGCTTGCGCAATCATATGCCGGTGGCTTTTGATCGATCCGGAAACGTAGCCGCCGCCGTGCAGAAACATGATGACCCGCGCCGGGTCGGCGGTCGGCGTGGTCGTCCATTCCGCCTCCACCCCATTGGCGTCGACAGGCTCGACAACGACATCCGCCGGCATGTCGTAACGCGCGGTCAGACCATCCAGCCGCTTCCGGCGGCCGGGAAGGTCGACTGGCCGCTGACCGGCCGCCAACATCGCCCGGATGGCGGCCAGTTCTGTGTCGGTTTGCGTCAATCTGGCCTCCTCCCCATTGAAGCACGATTGACGTGCGCTCATGCGAGTAGACAGGTTCTGCGATCAGACAGGATCAGGCCACGGCCTGGACTGCAAGCGGGGCGTGTCATGCTCCCAGCGCACAGTGCAATCTGCTTGCGTTGTAGACCCGATCAATGAAGCTCCCAAGAGCCTCGCCGTGTCCGTGCGCCCTTATTCGACGATCGGGTGATGCGGGACGCAGTCGCGCCGCATCTTCCCCGCCAGCCGCGGGTCGTCATCGACCTCGATGCCGCGCTTGAACACGACGAAGCCCGAGCGCTGGTAGAATTCCGGCGCACCCTGATGGTCGAGCGTGCAGGTATGCACCCAGAATCGCGAGATCGGCTTGGCCCAGGCGAGCGCCAGCGCCCGGTTCATCAGCCAGCGCCCCGCCCCTTGGCCGAGCACGCTCTCGTCGAGGCCGAAGAAGGCGAGTTCGCCCTCGCCCGCCACCCTGAAATCCAGCTCCAGCAGGCCGACATCGGCGCCCTCGTGCCGGACGAGAAAGGTTTCGACCTTCGGGTCGGCCAGAATCGCCTCGACCTCGGCCGCAGGCTTGACCAGCCGGCTGAACCACATCCAGCGCTCGCCGATCCGGCGATAGAGAGAAAGATAGCGATCGATCTCCGGCGCGCCGATGCGCTGGAGTGTGAAAGCCTCGACGCCGGGCGGGTCAGGCCGGACCGGCGGCGGCGCCGTCATCTCGAGCGAGGTCACGATCGCGGCGATCTTGCCGGGTGGCAGGTCGGTGGTGCCGGTGAGGCTGATGGTCAGGGTCGATTTCATCGCGTCATCTTCAGGAATCGGGCAGCTATCGGGAATCACGAAGGTCGTGAAACGCACGCCGCGATCATGACATGATCCCGGCGGAAAGATCAGGGCATGACGAGGCAGAGCCATCCTTCGACATCGCGGGCACGCAACATCCGATGAATCGCATTCTTTCAACCGGCCTCGCCGCCACCCTCGTCGGTACGCTCGCCCTCGGCGGCAGCGCCCTCGCCCAGCAGCACCAGGGCCATTCCGGCCATGGCGCCGCGGCCGCGACATCTCGCGACAACGCCGCGACGACGGCCTACAAGGCCGCCAACACCAGGATGCACAAGGACATGGACATCGCCTTCACCGGCGATGCCGACGCCGATTTCGTGCGCGGCATGATCCCGCATCACCAGGGCGCGATCGACATGGCCAAGGTCGTGCTCGCCCATGGCAAGGACCCCGAACTGAAGAAGCTGGCGACGAGCATCATCGCCGACCAGGAGAAGGAAATCGCGATGATGCGCGAATGGCTTAAGAAGAACGGCAAATAGCGCGTCAAAGGCAGGCAGGCAGCGGCGACGCCGCTTGCTCTCGCCCCGGCCCGCTGGCACACAGGCGAAGGCTGGCGTTCCTCATCCGAAGTTCGCGGGCCTTAGGGTCTGTACCCATGCCTTGCCCCACGCCTCCTCGCAGCCCGCGGGTTTCATGAAACGCTATCTCGACTATCTCTGGCCGATCATCGGACTCGTCGCGGTCGTCTGGTCAGTCGATCTGCTCTGGGACAAGCTCAAGGCCGAGGCGGGAACGGA
>DATDBB010000293.1:0-46572 GCA_036525085.1 Allobosea sp. | reverse complement strand
GCGACGAGTCCGTAGAGTTGTGCGAGGCTGGCCGCTTCCGGACGAGCCCAGGTTCTGTGAAGTTCCGACAACAGCGCGTTGGTCGTGGTCGGTTTCACGCCGCCTTGGACGAAGCGCGCGAGAGAGGTGCGCGACGCCATTTCACTGGGATCGCCCGACGCATCGACCACGGCGTAGACTTCGTATCCAGCTACGCGTGCGTCGAGAGCAGGAAACATCACGCAGACACCGTTCCAGACGCCGGCCATGACGAGCGTCTTGCGGCCGGTCGCCTCGACAGCAGCGACGAAATCGTCGTTGTCCCAGGCGTTCACCTCACCCTTGCGCGCGACATAGACAGCGTGTGGGGCAAGCTGATGGATCTCCGGCATGAGCGGTCCATTGGTGCCGGCGGGTTCCGAGGCGGTCGTGATCACCGGAATGTTCAGCAGCGTGCACAATCTGGCGATCATCTCGACATTGCGGCGCAGATCGGCGACGGGGATATCCTTGACCGTCTGGAACAGCCCGGACTGATGATCGAGCAGAAGAACCAGCGTATCGGACGGGTCCATGAGCGCCGCGCCGCCGCCTGTCGGAAGCACGCTCGATTTGTTCGACGACGTTTCCATCGATTTCTCCAATGTTCTCGTGGATGCGTTTGGCCGGGTTGGCTGCGACATTGACGCGGTACGGAAGCTGCTCCCCGTCCCACGTCGCCTGAATTCATCGACGAAGGTGACGCTCCGTCCGTCGATGGGACTCGACCGGCGTCGATCCCGGCCCGTTTGCGGACGCGAACAGGCCTTTCATGTCGGCGAGTTGGTGGTGCGCGCGGCGATCTCGCGCCGCAGGCGCTCGTTCTCCGCGCGCAGGACCGCGATTTCGTCGCGCACCGGTTCGAGCACGGCCTCCAGTTCCGCCCCGGTGAAGCGCGGCGTGATGTGCTGGGGGCAGTTCCAGTCGAATGCCTCGACCGCGATCAGGACGAGGCGCTCGATGCGCCCCGCATAGCCGGGCACCGCCAGCCGCTCCTTGAGTCCATCGTCTTCCGCGGCATCGATGACGCGCATGCGGCCGAACATCTTCAGGCGCTGCCGGTTCACGTAATCCATCAGGAACAGCGACACGCGGTCATTCGCCTGGACGTTGCCGGTCGTGATGTACTGTCGGTTGCCGCGGAAATCCGCATAACCCAGGGTGCTGTCGTCGATCGTCTTCAGAAAGCCTGCAGGCCCGCCGCGAAACTGGACGTAGGGCCAGCCCGACTCGGAGACGCTGGCCAGATAGAAGCCGTCCCGCGCAGAGATGAATTCCTGCTCGGCGGCGCCAATCCGCTGGTTGCGGACGGGCTCGTCCGGAGTCGAGAGCGCGTCCGCGCGCGCCCACTGGGCCGCACTGCCATAGCGCTCGCGCGCCGCCCTCACCGAGGGCGTCGACGCGATCTCGAGATATCTGTGACGCATGATGCCTCTCTCGATCGCGCCCCAAGTGGGCGAAATCATCCGAATACGATCAACATGATCGATTCATCGGTCAGTTCTGCAAGGCCCAGTCCGCTACCTGCCAACGCAACTGCCCGCGGTCGGAGACGATACGGCCGAGGCCCGGGAAGGGCATATGCGTCGCGGCGATCAGCGCGCCTTCCGCTGCGGCGAGCGGAAAGAACCGATCCCGCATCGCTTGCGCCGCAGCGCGGTCCTGTTCGAACAGGAAGTTCACATCGGTCGCGACCGGATGCACCACGGTAAAGAGCATGTCGGACACCATGATGAGGCTCTGTCCGGCATCCTCGATCCGCACACCGATATGGCCGGGCGTATGGCCGGTCAGATCCACGATGGAGACACCGCGGGCGATCTGGCGCGGGCCGTCGATCGCCTGCAGCCGCGGGTAGAGGCGCACGACATCCGTCGCCATCCGGAAGCTGGTCTGGAGATAATCGGGGGCAGCGCTGCGCTTTGCCGGGTCGGTCCAGTGGGTGACGTCACGCCGATCGATATAGAGTTCGGCATTGGGAAAGTTGTTCTTCCCGCCGGCGATCAGCCCGCCCATGTGGTCCTGATGCATGTGGGTCACGATCACCGCGTCAATCTGATCGGGGCGTAGACCGAACGCGGCAAGCGCCTGCGGCAATGCGCCGGTCTGCCCGATCGAGCCGGCCGGGCCGGTATCGAGCAGGATTCGACGCTCGCCATCCTCGATCAGGTACTGGTTGAAGACGAAGCGGACGCCGCTCGGCCGGGCGACGAACTGCGCGACCGCCGCCTGTTCGACCTGAGCGGCCGTGCGCCCGGGGAAATAGGTGTAGGGCATGTCCGCATAGCCATCCGTGAGCGCTGTCACGGTAAAGCGGCCGATTCGGATCTGTGCCAGGGGCGTTACGCTGGCCGCTGCGGTGGGGGCGGCCATGCTCGGCGTGGGAGCGACGAAAGGGGCCAGGCCACCGCCGATAATGCCGAGCGTGAGGCCGCTCGCGAAGGCGCGGCGGGAGAGGTTAGACATGACTTGCTCCGTCTGATCACTGACGCGAGCTGAGGCATGCCCTCCAGCCTGGCCCCACCCGCCTGGTTCCGAAGCTATTGCCTCCAACCCGATTGTAGTATCCTGCGGTTCTGGGAGCCTTCCTCCCGCCCGACGGGAGGAAAGATGGACCGCTTCGAGGCTATGTCGATGCTGCTGGCCGTCGTCGACGCCGGCAGCCTTTCGGCCGGGGCGCGGCAGTTGCGCGCCCCGCTCTCTACGGTCAGCCGCAAGATCGCCGAGTTCGAACAGCATCTGGGCACCCGACTGTTGATCCGCACCCGTCGTGGCATCGCCCTGACCGACGCCGGTCGTGCCTTCACCGCTGCTTCCCGGCGCATTCTCGGGCAGTTGGAGGAGGCCGAACGCGAAGCCGCGGGCGAGTACAACAAGGCCCGTGGCGGGCTGCATGTCACAGCGCCGATCGCTTTCGGGCAGCGCCATCTATTGCCTGTCGCGCTGGGCTTCCTGGCTGAACAGCCCGAAATCAAGCTGCGCCTGGTCCTGGCCGACCAGCAACTCAATCTCGCAGACGAGCACATCGATGTGGCCTTGCGCATCGGGCATCTGGCGGACAGCGCGCTGATCGCGACCCGGGTGGGCACGGTACGCCGGGTTATCTGCGCCAGTCCCGCCTATCTCGCCCGGCGCGGTGTGCCGCGCGTGCCGGAGGATCTAGCGCTGCATGATGGGATCAGCTTCCAGGGCTTCGCTGTTGCCCCGGAATCGCGCTATCGGCGGGACAGTGCGGCCTTCGTGGTCGACCCGCACCCGAGACTGGCCGTCAATACGACGGAGGCGGCCATCCAGGCCGCTTTGGCGGGTTTCGGCATCATCCGCCTGCTGTCCTACCAGGTGGAGGAGGAACTGCGTTCCGGCCAGTTGCAGACCCTCTTGCCTGATTTTGCACCGGAACCACTGCCGGTCAGCTTCATCTATCCCGAGGCAGATCTACTGCCGCTGAAGGTTCGATGTTTCCTGGACTGGACCGTGCCGCGCCTGCGAGACCGGATGGCTGGGCTGCATGCGGAAAGGCCGTGAGAGCAATGGCTGCGACGTCGGCGGGCCGTTGAAGGACTGCGGGCGACGCATCGAGGGCTGGCCGCGATGCGTCGATGCGTCCCGCCAAAACCGACAGGCGCTACCCCGAGGTCGCGCCTGTCATTGTTGCTCTCAGCCGAGCTTTCCGTAAGCCGGCACGGTGAGGAAATCCTCGAACTCCGGCGCCAGCGAGAGTTTCGAGAACAGCTCGATCGCCTCCGGGAAGCGGCCCTTGGCGTAGGCCTCGGCGCCGACCTCGCCCTTCACCCGCTCCATCTCCTCAGCGAGGCAGCGCTTGAACAGCTCGGGGGTGACCTTGGTCTTGCCGTCGACCTCGACGCCGTAGCTGACGAACTGCCAGATCTGGGCGCGGCTGATTTCGGCGGTCGCCGCGTCTTCCATCATGTTGTAGATCGGCACCGCGCCGCGGCCGCGCAGCCAGGCTTCGAGATACTGCACGCCGACGCGGATGTTCTCGCGGAAGCCTTCCTCCGAGCGCGTGCCCTGGTGGACTTCGAGCAGGTCCTTCGTGCCGACATTCACGTCCTCGCGCTTCTTGTCGAGCTGGTTGGCCTGCGGCATCAGCCGGTCGAAGACCTCCATGGCGACGGGGACGAGGTCGGGATGGGCGACCCAGGTGCCGTCATGGCCGTTGCCGGCCTCGCGCTCCTTGTCAGCCTTGACCTTGGCGAAAGCGGCCGCATTGGCCTCGGGGTTGTTCTTGACCGGGATCTGCGCGGCCATGCCGCCCATGGCGAAGGCGCCGCGGCGGTGGCAGGTCTTGATCAGCAGCAGCGAATAGGCGTTGAGGAAGGCCTTGGTCATGACGACCTGCGAGCGGTCGGGCAGGACATAGGCCGGGTTGCGGGCGAGCTTCTTGATGAAGGAGAAGATGTAGTCCCAGCGGCCGCAGTTGAGGCCGGCCATGTGGTCGCGCAGCTCGTAGAGGATCTCGTCCATCTCGAAGGCGGCCGGCAGGGTCTCGATCAGGACGGTAGCCTTGATCGTGCCGGTCTTGAGGCCGAGCGCGTTCTGGGCGGCGACGAAGACGTCGTTCCAGAGCCTCGCCTCGAGATGGCTCTCGAGCTTCGGCAGGTAGAAATAGGGGCCTGAACCCGCCGCCAGCGCGGCCTTGGCGTTGTGGAAGAGATAGAGGCCGAAATCGACCAGGGAGCCGGAAGCGATCTCGCCGTCGATCTCGATATGGCGCTCAGGCAGATGCCAGCCGCGCGGGCGGATGATCAGCACGGCGGGCTTGGCCGAAAGCTTGTAGGCCTTGCTCGTGGTCGGATCGGTGAAGTCGATGGCGTTGGCCCAGCGATCCTTGAGGTTGATCTGGCCCTCGACCATGTTGGCCCAGACCGGCGAGGAGGCGTCCTCGAAATCGGCCATGAAGACCTTGGCGCCGCAGTTCAGCGCGTTGACGATCATCTTGCGGTCGACGGGGCCGGTGATCTCGACGCGGCGATCCTGCAGGTCGGCCGGGATCGGGGCGACGGTCCAGTCGCCCTCGCGGATATGGCGGGTCTCGGCCAGGAAGTCGGGGGTCTCGCCGGCATCGAAGCGCTTCTGGCGCTCGGCGCGCAGCGAGAGCAGGCGCTTGCGCGTCTCGTTGAAGCGGCGCTGCAGCTCGGCCACGAAGGCGAGCGCGTTATGGCTCAGCACCTCGTCATAGCGATCGGCGATGGCGCCCTTGACGACGACGCCCTTCGGCAGGGTTAGGGAAGGCTGCGACATGACCGTTTCCTTTTCGACGCGGTGCCGTTTGCGAGGCTGCGACGGTTATGGGGCGAAAACGGGTTTCTCGAAATCCGGAAAAGAGCGAGATCACCTTTGCGAAATTGGAAATAATCGAGTGGCCGGCTGCGAGGCTGCGGCCGCGTTCGAGACAAATCGATACGAAATTGTCTGAAAAATCGGCAAATCGGAGGCTTGCAGACAATTCGACTGATTCATTTCAGCCCCGCGCAAGCCCTGCGGGCGCGTCCTTGGAGGCTGGAATTGTCACCAGGGGGGATCAGGCAATGGCTCTGCGAGGCTGGCTGCTGAAGCGTCTGCGTGCGCTGCGTTCCGACGAACGCGGCAATGTCCTCATCATGTTCGGCTTCGCGCTGGTGCCCGTGATCGGGCTGACGGGCGCCACCATCGACTATTCCCGCGCCACCTCGGCCCGTCAGGTGCTCAACGCCGCGGTCGACTCGGCGGCGCTGATGGCGGCGCGCGATGCGGCCAAGCTCTCGGATGCCGAGCTGCGCAGCCGGATCGACAAGTGGATCGTGGCGAACCTGCATGGCGACGCCGCGAAGGGGTTCACCAGCGCGACCACGGTGATCGACCGGACGGCGCGCACGATCGCCATCGAGGCGCGGCTCGATGTCGACACCAGCCTGACGCGGGTGCTCGGCAAGGACGCCATGACGATCAGCAGCAAGTCGCAATCGACCTGGGGCACGAACACGATCGAACTGGCGCTGGCGCTCGACAATACGGGCTCGATGGATTCCTCAGGCAAGATGACCGCGCTGAAGACGGCGGCGACCAACCTGATCGACATCATGAAGGATGCGACGACGGAGACCGACCAGATCAGGGTCTCGATCGTGCCCTTCGCCACGCAGGTCAAGATCGCGACCAGCTTCAAGGACGAGACCTGGCTGCGCTTCGACCAGACCAAAGGCAGTGGCTGGAACAAGCAGACGATCACCAAATCGACCTGGACGGGCTGCGTCAGCGACCGCGACAAGTCGAATGACGTCAAGGACAACGAGACCATCCTCGCCTACGGGACGCTGTATCCGGCCGATTTCTGCGCGCAGTCGACGCTGGCGCCGATCCTGCCGCTGACCGCCGACTGGGCGGCCCTGAAGACCGCGATCAACGGCATGACGCCGGTCGGCAACACCAACGTCACGATCGGCGCGATCTGGGGCATGGCGACGTTGACGCCGGGCGTGCCCTTCACGCAGGCGCGCCCCTTCGCGACGCCGCGGCTGAACAAATACATGATCCTGCTGACGGATGGCGACAATACGGAGAACCGCTTCAAGGATAGCGGCAGCGTCATCGACGATCGCACCAAGCTCGCCTGCCAGACAGCGAAGGATGCCGGGATCAGAGTCTACACGGTGCGCGTGATCAATGGCGACCGTACCCTGCTGCAGAACTGCGCCAGCGATCCGAGCATGTATTACGAGGTCACGAGCGCCTCGCAATTGACCCCGGTATTCCAGCAGATTGCGCGCGAGATCAGCCAGGTGCGCCTGACGCACTGAGCCGGCCGGCCGCGCTCAGCCTGGGCTGAGCGCGGCGAAGCGTTCGAGGAAGCGCTCCTGCGGAGCCTGCTGCTTGCGGGTCCTGGCAACGAGCCGGATACAGTGATCCCACGAGCGTAGAATTTTCGCCAAATCGAAGGTAAGGCCTCGTTCCAGGCAGCGATTTTATGAATTCGTAAGGTCCGGCGCTCAAGGGTCTCGAAAGGTAAGGCGCGCACTGAGGCATCAAGCTATGAACGGCCACGCGGGGCTGAAGCAGATCACCAAGTCCTTCGCGAGGGACCGGCGTGGCAATGTGGCGTTCATGTTCGCTTTTGCGCTGGTGCCGATGATCGGCGTGGCCGGAGTCGTGATCGATTACAGCCGTGCCACGGCGGCCCGCGCGCAACTGAACGCCGCTGCCGACAGCGCGGCACTGGCGGCGGTCGCGCAGGTGGCGATGCTGAAGACGGTGGCCGAGGCCAAGGCGGATGCCGAAAAGGTCTTCGACGCCAATGCGGGGGAGTACCGGTCGATGCTCTCGATCCGCGAGGTCGAGGTCACCAATGTCGGGCTGAGCCGCACCGTCAAGGTGACCTATGGCGGCGAACTCCCGACGACGCTGATGTCGATGTTCATCCCGTCGATCGCTCTGGCATCGACCGCCGAGGCGACGGGCGCGCGCGCTCCCTTCATCGACTTCTACCTGCTACTGGACAATTCACCGTCGATGGGCGTCGCAGCGACGACGGGCGACATCGCGAAGATGGAAGCGGCGACCAAGTCCGTCCGGCAATGCGCCTTTGCCTGCCACGATCTGAGCAACCCCAACAATTTCTACAAGAAGGCGAAGCAGATCGGCGTCCAGATGCGGATCGACGTCGTTCGGAAGGCCTCGCAGGAGTTGATGGACACGGCCAAGGCGACGGCGACACTGCCGCAACAGTATCGCATGGCGACGTATACGCTCGGCCCATCCTGCGACGGCAAGAAACTGACCGAGATACAGGGGATCACCAACGATCTCGCCACGGCGAAAACCTCGGCAAATGCCATCGACCTGATGACGATTCCCTATGACGGCTTCAACTCCGACCAGTGCACCGATTTCAACAAGGCGCTGCAGAGTATCAACGAGATCATCCCGTCGTCCAAGGATGGTTCGAGTAAAACCTCCCCGCAAAGGGTCATGTATTTCGTCTCGGACGGCGTCGCTGATTTTGCCAGCAGCAAGAGTGGCTGTTCGAAGAAGCTTACTGGCACACGCTGCCAGGAGCCGATCAACATCCAGTACTGCGACGCGATCAAGAGCAAGGGTATCAAGATCGCCGTGCTCTATACGACCTATCTGCCGCTTCCTTCCGACGATTGGTACAATAAATGGATCAAGCCGTTTCAGTCGGAAATTCCGAAGAAAATGGAAGCTTGCGCGTCGCCGGGCCTGTTCTTCGAGGTCAACCCGAGCCAAGGGATCTCCGAGGCGATGGCAGCCCTTTTCCAGCGCATCGTGTCAAAGGCGCATCTCTCGCACTAGCGCCGGAGCCGATCAGCTCGGTTCAACCTGATCGGCGCGCGCTCCAGCGAGCGGGCGACCTTACCCGGCGAGCGCGGCGAAGCGTTCGAGGAAGCGATCCTGCGCCGCCTGCGTGTCGAGCGGCGCCAGCAGGGCGGTCACTGTTTGCGGCAGGGCTTGCGGGCGGCCGAAGAAGCGCAGCGCCTCCTCGCGTTCGAAGCCGGCGAGTTCGGTCGCCTCGAGGAAGGCGGCGATGGTATCGGCTTCCTTGGTCTTGCGCTTGAGCAGGGCCGGCGGCGCAGCCGGCAGGCCGAAGCGCAGATGGATCGCGCCGAGCAGGCGCGTCTCGACGGCCTTGTAGGCGTCGCCCATCACGACCTTGAAGGGCGAGATCATGTCGCCGATGACATATTCGGGCGCATCGTGCAGCAGCGCCATCAGCCGCCAGGAATCGGACCAGCCGGGGTTGAGATGATCGGCTATGGCCTCGACCAGCAGGCTGTGCTGGGCGACGGAGAAGGAATGCGGCCCTTGCGTCTGGCCGTTCCAGCGCGCGACGCGAGCGAGGCCATGGGCGATGTCCTCGATCTCGACATCGAGCGGAGAGGGGTCGAGCAAATCGAGCCGGCGGCCCGACAGCATGCGCTGCCAGGCGCGGGGCGGGGCGGGAGCGCGGGCCATGCTCAGGCGGCCGGCCGCATGTCGCGCGCCAGCGCCGCGCATTCCTGCCAGCGGAAGCAGCCGGTGAGGTGGTCGTTGACCAGCCCGCAGGCCTGCATGAACGCGTAGACGATGGTCGGGCCGCAGAAGGTGAAGCCGGCCTTCTTGAGTTCCTTCGACATCGCCTCCGAGATCTTCGTCTGCGTCGGCACCTCGCCCTGCGAGCGGAAGCTGTTCTGCAGCACGCGGCCGTCGAGATGCTTCCAGAGGAAATCGGCGAAGGGCTCGCGCTCGCTGACGGCGAGATAGGCGCGCGCGCTCTTGATCGTGCCTTCGATCTTGCCGCGATGGCGGATGATGCCTGGATCGGCCAGCAGCCGCTTCACATCGGCCTCGGTGAAGCGCGCGACCGCTTCCGGCTCGAAATTCGCGAAGCCGGCGCGGAAAGCATCGCGCTTCCTGAGGATGGTGATCCAGGACAGGCCGGCCTGGAAGCCGTCGAGGATCAGCTTCTCCCAGAGCGCGCGGGAATCATATTCGGGCACGCCCCATTCGGTGTCGTGATAGGCAAGGTAGAGCGGGTCGGTGCCCGGCCAGCGGCAGCGGAACTTGCCGTCCGGCCCTTCGATGGCGATGCGCTTCTCGTCATAGGCCTTTGCCTCGCTTGCAGGAAAGGCCTCGCTCATGCGGCGGCTCCGAAGCCGGCCTCGCCGGGGAAGGGGAAGCGGATGAAGTCGGGCTTGGCCAGGGTGAAGGCGAGCCCGCCGCCGAGCAGCGGTTCTCCCGCCGCCAGCGCGTCCGCGACGCGGTCGAGGCGCAGCATGGCAAGGGCGCGACCATTGGCGGCCGAGCCGACCTTGCCCAGCGTCTTGCCGCCCGCGGTCGCTTCCGAGCCCGTCTCCGCCGCGATGCCCTCGGTGAAGACGATCGGCACGACGCGGGTGCGGGCGGTGCCGCGATGCTGCATGCGCGACACCACCTCCTGGCCGATATAGCAGCCCTTCTTGAAGGAAATGCCGCCGAGCTGGTCGAGCAGCGCCTCATGCGGGAAGGTGTCGCCATAGGCGAAATCCCTGCCGCCATCGGGCACGCCCAGCGCGATGCGCCTGGCGTGGTAGGTATCGGCTGCCGCGCTGGCGACCGAAGCGACATCGTTGCGGTCGGTGATCGCGCGCTCGCCCAATGCCGGCAGGCGCGGATCGGCATAGACGAGGCCGGCCTCGTCGGGCAGCGAGAAACCGCCGCTCGAGGCTATGACGGAGGCGATCTCGCTGAGATCATCCAGCGCAACCTTGGCGCGCAGCTTGTAGAGCTTCAGCCGTTTCATCAGATCGGGCACCTGCAGGAGCGGCACATCGAGGAGAAAGCCGCCGCGGTCCTCCTCCGGCACCGCGACCACGAGAAAATCGCCGATGATCTTGCCTTGCGGTGTCAGCAGCGCGCCATAGCCGGCATGGTCAACCGTCACCGCATCCATGTCGTTGGTGACGATGTTCTGCAGGAAGTCGCTGGAATCCTCGCCGCTGACGCGGATGACGCCGCGATCGACCAGATGGGTTGCGGGCATGGTGTCGTCTCCTGGCCTTTCCCGTCTTTGCGAGCGTAGCGAAGCAATCCAGAGCCTTGGCGCTCGACGTCCCCTGGATTGCTTCGCTGCGCTCGCAATGACGATTTGCCCGATAGGTAGGCGTATCGGGCCGTCTTCTCAACTCGCCTCCGCGCGCGCTTTCCGCTAACTCCCTTCGATCCGTTCAATCGCGCCGTCATCCCGGACGTAGCGAAGCGGAGATCCGGGATCCATGCCTGAACCGTTCCGGCGTGGATCCCGGATCGGTGCCGCATTGCGGCTTGTCCGGGATGACGGCGCGTTTCCTTCACCAAGACCACCCCAGCCCGGAGACCCGCCATGCCGCAAACCTTCGACGTCATCCTCAAGGGCGGCACCGTCGTGAACCATGACGGGCGTGTGCAGCGCGACCTCGGCGTCACCGGCGGAAAGATCATGGCACTGGGCGATCTCTCGCGGGCCTCGGCCGGCGACATCGTCGATTGCACGGGCCTGCACATCCTGCCCGGCGTGATCGATTCTCAGGTGCATTTCCGCGAGCCCGGCCTCGACCACAAGGAAGACCTCGAGACGGGATCGCGGGCTGCGGTGCTCGGCGGCGTCACCACCGTCTTCGAGATGCCTAACACGATTCCGCAGACGACGACGCCCGATGCGCTGGCCGACAAGATCAGGCGCGGCAAGCACCGGATGCATTGCGACTTCGCCTTCTGGGTCGGCGGCACGCATGAGAACGTCAAGGACGTGCCCGAACTGGAGCGGTTGCCCGGCGCCGCCGGCATCAAGGTGTTCATGGGCTCCTCCACCGGCGACCTGCTCGTCGAGGACGACAAGGGTGTAAGCGAGATCCTGAAGCGCACGCGCCGGCGCGCCGCCTTCCACTCCGAGGACGAGGGCATGCTGCGCGAGCGCATGCCGCTGCGCGTCGAGGGCGATCCGGCGAGCCATCCGGTCTGGCGCTCGCCGGAGGTCGCGCTGACCTGTACCAAGCGGCTCGTCAGGATCGCGCGCGAGACCGGCGCGCGGGTGCATATCCTGCACATCTCGACCGGCGACGAGATGCTGTTCCTCAGGGATCACAAGGACGTCGCGACCGTCGAGGTGCTGCCGAACCATCTGACGCTGGTCGCGCCCGACTGCTACGAACGCCTCGGCACCTATGCCCAGATGAACCCGCCGATCCGCGACGACAGCCATCGCCAGCGCATCTGGTGGGGGGTGGAGCAGGGCATCGTCGACGTGCTGGGGTCCGACCATGCGCCGCACACCCATGAGGAGAAGCATCACGCCTATCCCGCCAGCCATTCCGGCATGCCCGGCGTGCAGACGCTGGTGCCGATCATGCTCGACCACGTGAATGCCGGGCGGCTTTCGCTGGAGCGTTTCGTCGATCTTTCCAGCCACGGGCCGCAGCGCATCTTCGGGCTGGAGGGCAAGGGCCGGATCGCGGCCGGCTACGACGCCGATTTGACCATCGTCGACCTGAAGCGCCGCGAGACCATCACCAATGCCTGGGGCGCCTCGAAATGCGGCTGGACGCCTTATGACGGCGTCACCGTCACCGGCTGGCCGGTCGGTACCTTCGTGCGCGGCAGGAAGGTGATGTGGGAGGCGCAGATCGTGACGCCTTCGCAGGGCGAGCCGGCGCGCTTCCTGGAGGCGCTGCCGCGCGGCTGATCGTCAGCCGGCGCGCGTCAATCGTCCTCGTCGCTCGATTTCTTCAGCCGGGCGTCGAGGTCGGCCTCGCGCCGGTGCATGGCTGCGGACATGGTGACGAGGAAAATCAGCCAGCCGGCGAGGAGCGCGAGGGCGCTGATCCAGAGGGGCGCCGTCACCCAGCGCCAGGACAAGTCGATGGAGCCGCCGAGCTTGGCCGCCGTCATCATGAGGGTCAGCGCCGTGATCGCAGCGGCTACCGCTCTTACCATTTTCCGCCCCAAATGACCGCATCACTTCCGCTGGGAAGCACGCGATTTTCTTTATATTTGAAGCAAATATAACTGCTTTGCTGCAGCGTGCAATGGTCGGTCCAAGTAAACTGGACGTTGAGATTAACGCTTGTCCGACCGTTCGGCAGGCCGCGTCAGGCCAGCGTGGCCGTCGCGACGATGCGCCACTGATCGATCGGGACGTCCTGGCCCGAGGTGACGACGCAGAGCCGGTCGAAACGGATCGGCCGCCCCGTGAGCAGCTTCGAGATTTCTGCGGCGGCTTCCGCCTTCGGCCCGGCCGCGACCGCGCCATAGAGCAGCGAGACATGCGGCATGAAGGGCTCGCTCGCCTGCCCGTCGAGCATTTGCTTCAGCGCCGCCAGCGGCGGGGCGATGGTGAAGCGGGCATAGAATGAGCGGAAGAAGGCCTCGCTCGTCTCGATGCCGCTGACGGCTGCCGCGAATGCAGGGACCTCTCTCGCGGCCTGGATAATCGCCGCGGTGAGCTCCGCCAAGGGGTGGTCGCTGTCGCCCCTCACCGTCAGATGCGGGGTGAACAGCGGGGTGCCGAAGCGCTGCGAGAGCCCCGAAACGATCCCGGAAAGCAGGACGCCGTCGGCCTCGTTCGGCATCAGCCAGATGGAATGGATCGGGGCTGTCATCAGAGGTTCACAAACCTATTGCACACGGTCGCTGCGGGGCGTTATGTTTGCTCCAAGCGTATCGGAAATGGAAGATACATTCCATTCATCCGGAAAAGATCGCGGCCAGGGAGACGGCGTCGTGCCAACGGATTTGCAGAGCGGGCCGCGGAGCGGCGCGGCCATTGCCGTGCGTGATCTGCAGGTCGCCTATGGCGGCACGCGCGTGTTGCACGGCGTCAGCATCGACTTCACGCCCGGCAGCTTCACCGCCCTGCTGGGCTCATCCGGCTGCGGCAAGACCACGCTGTTGCGCTCGCTCTCCGGCTTCGTGCCGGTGGAATCCGGGTCGATCATCGTCGGCGGCAAGGACGTCGCCGGCCTGCCGCCGGAGAAGCGCGGCATGGCGATGGTCTTCCAGTCCTATGCGCTGTGGCCGCATATGACTGTGCTGCAGAACATCGGCTACGGGCTGAAGCTGCGCGGCGCCTCCCGGGCCGAGATCGCGACCAAGGTCTCGGCGATGCTCGCGATGCTCGGCCTCTCTGGCTATGAGGAGCGCAAGGTCACTGCCCTGTCGGGCGGCCAGCGCCAGCGCGTCGCGCTCGGCCGGGCGCTCGCCATCGATCCCGGCATCCTGCTGCTCGACGAGCCGCTCTCCAATCTCGACGCCAAGATCCGCATGACGATGCGCCACGAGATCCGGGCGATCCAGCAGCGGCTCGGCCTGACCGCCGTCCATGTCACGCATGACCGCGAGGAAGCCATGACCATGGCCGACCGGCTCGTCATCATGCAGGCGGGCACGATCGCGCAGGTCGGCACGCCGGAAGAGGTGTATGATCGCCCGGCAACCGCCTTCGTTGCGAATTTCATGGGGGCGGAGAATGTCCTGCCCTTGCGCATCGAACGCTCTGAGGCCGGCGCCTCGCTCACTATGGGCGATGCCTCGGCCACGCTTGCGGCGGAGCCGGCGCAGGCCCTGCCGGCCGGCGAGGCCGTCGCCTATTTCCGCGACGACGTCGCAAGGCTCGACGCTACCGACGCAGCTGCGGGCGGGGACCTGCTGGTGCCCGGCCGGATCGCCGCGCGGGCCTATCCCGGTGGCGTCTATCGCTACCGCGTCGAGGCCGCCGGCCGCCAGATCACGGTCGACGACGCCGACCGCCACGAACTCGGAAGCACCATCGGCCTGCGCATTCCGCTGCAGCGCCTCCACATCTTCCCGGCATCCGAGGCCGGGATCGCCGCCTGAACCAGCTTTCGATCCAACCTGGAGCCAGACCCATGCGCATCCTCACAATCGCCTGTTCGCTCGCAGCGCTGATGGCGGCGTCGCCGCTCTCCGCACAGACCCTCAACGTCGCCTCGGCCGGCGACCAGAACATGGTCGACTACGTCAAGGACTATCTCGGGCCGATGTTCGAGAAGGCCAATCCCGGCGTGAAGGTCGTCTCGGTCGGCACCGGCCCGGGCGATTCCGGCTCGCAGAAGATCTACGAGAAGCTCGACGCCCAGAAGGGCGCCGCCACGACCGATTTCGACGTCATCGTGATTCACCAGAAGGCCGCCGGCCAGATGGTCAAGGAAGGGCTGCTGAACAAGTACACCGGCAATGTCGAGACGGCGAAGCTCGCGACCGGCGACAATGCCAGGAACGCGCTCGGCACTGATGTCGGCGGCTTCGTCATCCCGATGTTCCAGTCGCAGACGGCGCTCGCCTACAATGCCGACATGGTCAAGACGCCGCCGGCGACCTTTGCCGAGCTGGCCGAATGGGCCAAGAAGAACCCCAAGCAGTTCGGCTATAACGGCATCAAGGGCGGCATGTCCGGCGTCTCCTTCGTCGCCGGCTGGGTCTATGCCTTCGGCGGCGATGCCGAGAAGCTGATGAAGGGCCCCTATGACGCCGCCACCAAGGCCAACTGGGACAAGGCCTTCGCCGATCTCAAGGCCTTCAACGCCAATTCCGTGATCACCCCCGGCAATGCCGGCACGCTCGACATGCTGAACCGCGGCGAGATCGCGATCGGTCCGGTCTGGGTCGACATGTTCTATTCCTGGCAGGCCGACGGCAAGCTGCCGCCGAACATGAAGCTCAAGCTCGTCTCGCCCGGCATGCCCGGCCAGCCGATGTACTACGCCGTGCCGGAGAAGTCGGGCCAGAAGAAGCTGGCCGAGGCCTTCATCGCGCTCGCCACCTCGCCGCAGGTGCAGGCGGACGGCATCGTCAAGAAGTTCAACTGGTATCCGGGCATCGACGCCAAGAACCTCGAGGGCAAGCTCGACAAGGCCGCCTGGGACAAGCTCTTCACCGACGTCACGCCAGCCGAGCTCGCCAAGAACGGCAAGCCCTTCCCGATCGCGCCCTACTTCAACGACATCCTCGAGGGCTACGAGAAGAAGGTCTCGAACTGAGCACCTGTCCGTCCGGGTGGCGCCTGGAAACAGGGCGTCATCCCGGGCGGAGCGAAGCGTAGACCCGGGATCCATGCCGGAACGGTTCAGGCATGGATCCCGGATCGGCGCGGCTGACGCCGCTTGTCCGGGATGACACCCGCGAATTCTTGAAGAAGCGCAGTGGAATGAATCTCTCCCAACGCCATCTGGCGCTGATCCTGATCGCTCCCGGCCTGTTGCTGGTCGCGGCGCTGTTCTTGTATCCGCTCTGCTTCTCGCTGGTCTCGGCCTTCACCAAGGACGGTTCCTTCACGCTGGAATGGTTCGCCAAGGCCTTTGAGCTCTATTCCACCGACATCGTCTTCACGGTGGTGATCGTCGTGGCCTCCTGCGCGCTGACGGCGATCGCCGCCATCGTCATCGCCGGCACGCTGACGCTCGGCGAAAACCGCATCATCGTCGGCGTGCTGAAGACGCTCTATCGCTGGCCGCTGTTCATCCCCTTCATCGTCGCGGCGCAATGCATGCGGACCTTCCTCGCCAAGAACGGGCTGATGAACAACACCTTCGTCTCGCTGGGGCTGATCGAGCCGCTGCAGGCGGTGAGCTTCCTCGACTGGCGCGGCATCATCGCCACCTTCGTCTGGAAGCAGACGCCCTTCGTCGCGCTGCTGCTGGCCGGCGCGCTCGCCTCGATCGATCGCGCGACGCTGGAGGCGGGGCGCAATCTCGGGGCGTCGCGGATGCGGGTGCTGATCGAGCTCGCCCTGCCGCAGGTGATGCCGACGCTGCTCGTAGCGCTCGTCCTGTCCTTCGTGACGATGCTCTCGGTGCTGTCGGTGCCGATGATGGTGTCGGGATCGCAGCCGACCATGCTGACCGTGGACATGGCCTTCCGCATCAACGCCTATGGCGATTACGCGACGGCGAATGCGCTCGGCGTCATCACCTATCTGATCTCGGCGGGGGCAGCGATCCTCTATCTCAAGCGCGGCATGTCGCAGGAGGCGCCGCGATGACAAGGCTCGTCTCCTCCGCCCGGATGGTGCTGGCGGTCTCGCTGCTCGTCGCCTTCGCCTTCGTGCTGATCGGCCCGCTTTTGAACCTCGCGCTCTGGTCGGTCGCCGAGCGCTGGTACACGCCCTACAAGCTGCCGGTCGTCTATGGCACGCGTTACTGGGAGCAGGTCTTCCGGCCGACCGGCGATGCGATGGTCTCGCTCGGCACGAGCGTCTGGATCGCCGTGCTGACGGTCGTCTTCGCGCTCGCGCTGTCGATCCCGGCCGGCTATGCGCTGGCGCGGTTGAAGCTGCCGATGCGGGCGCTGTTCATGCTGATGTTCCTGCTGCCGCAGGCGTTCCCGTCGGTCGCGATCTACATCAACGTAGCCAGGATCTTCTACCAGATCGGCATCAACGGGACGGTGCTCGCGGTCGTTCTGGTCCATGCCGCGCATGGGCTGGTGTTCTCCGTCTGGATCGCGGCGGCGGCCTTTGCCGCGGTCGACAGGGATCTCGAACTTGCCGCGCGCAACATGGGCGCCTCTCCCTTACGCGCCTTCTTCACGGTGACGCTGCCGCTGGCGGCGCCGGGCATCATCGCGAGCGGCATCTTCGTCTTCCTGGAATCGCTCGACGAATTCACCGGCACCTTCTTCGTCGGCGTGCCGCAGGTCACGACGCTGCCGCTGCTGCTCTACAACGCGGCGATGGGCGGCAACTACCAGGTCGCCTCGATCACCGCGCTGATCCTGCTCGTGCCCTCGGTGCTGTTCATGCTGTTCATCGAGCGCTTCCTGCGAGCCGACGTGCTGGCGAAAGTGGGCGCGTAGCCCCGCGATTCAGATCTCCGCAGATCGGCTCGCCGCGACCTGCGCGCCGATCTGTTGGATGAAGGCCTGCAAGGCGGGGCTGCGCTTCTCGCCCTTGCGGAAGGCCAGCGAGATGCGGCGCCGGATCTCCGGCACGATGCGGCAGACCCAGACGTCCTGGAGGTGGTGGCTGGCGCGGAGCCCCGGCAGCATCGAGATGCCGCAACCTTCGCGGATCAGCGCGACCGTCACCTCGAAGCCGCGGCAGCGCGCCACGATATGCGGGTTGAAGCCGGCGACCTGGCAGGCGGCGGTCAGCATCCGCGTATAGGTGTCCGAGGCGGTGTCGATCGCCCAGCGCTCGTCGCGCAGTTCCTGCAAGGTCACGGTCGCGCGGCCGGCGAGAGGGTGCTGCTTCGGCAGCATGACGTTGAAGACATCCTCCATCAGCGGAATCGTCTCGACATTGGGGTCGAGCGCGCCGGCGGGGACGTTGAGATCGTCAATGATCGCCAGATCGGTCTGCCAGCTGCGCAGGGCAGCGAGACTCTCGGCCGGCTCCATCTCGTCGAACTGGATCGTCAGCTGGGGATGGAGCCGAAGCAGTGCGCGCACCGTTGCCGGGATCAGCGCCGCGGCGACGGAGGGGAATGCCGCGACGCGGATTTCGCCGGCGATCTGCTTCTTCAGTTCGGCGATCTCGGCGCGGGCCGACTCCACTTCCGCGAAGATGCGTTCCGCCCGCTCGACGAGGTGCCGGCCGGCCAAGGTCAGGTGGACGCCGCGGCCGCGACGCTCGACCAGGGCGACGCCGACCTCGTCCTCGAGCAAGGCGATCTGCTGCGATACGGCCGATGGCGAGACATGGAGCGCCTCGGCGACCGCCGCCATGGTCCGGCGGAACGACAATTCGCGCAGCGCCCGCAATCGCGCGAGGTCCATCGTCCGATCCCGTTTTGGCTACACCGAATGATTAGCAAAACTGCATCTATGGACAAGTGCTATTAACTTTTTCTGGCGAGAGGGAGCCGCTAGGGATTTCCTCGCAGCCACAGCAGGTTTCCGGAATCCGTCATGACCGACCAGACGCAGGCCTTCTTCTCCGCCACCGCGCATGAGCGCGACCCGCTCATCGCCCAGGCGCTGGACAGCGAGCGCAAGCGCCAGCAGAACCAGATCGAGCTGATCGCATCCGAGAACATCGTCAGCCGCGCCGTGCTCGATGCGCTCGGCCACGAGATGACCAACAAGACGCTGGAGGGCTATCCCGGCAACCGCTTCCATGGCGGTGGCGAATTCGTCGATGTCGTCGAGCAGGCGGCGATCGACCGTGCCAAGGAGCTGTTCAATTGCGGCTACGCCAATGTGCAGCCGCATTCGGGCAGCCAGGCCAATCTCGCCGTGTTCTTCCTGCTGCTGAAGCCCGGCGACAAGGTGCTGTCGCTGGATCTCGCGGCCGGCGGCCATCTCTCGCATGGGATGAAGGGCAATCTCTCGGGCCGCTGGTTCGAGGCGCACAGCTACAAGGTCAATCCGCAGAACGAGGTGATCGACTATGACGAGGTCGAGCGCACCGCCGAGGAGGTTCGCCCCAAGCTCCTGATCGCAGGCGGCTCGGCCTATCCCCGCGAGATCGATTTCGAGCGGATGGGCAGGATCGCCAGGAAGGTCGGCGCCTGGTTCCTCGTCGACATGGCCCATATCGCGGGGCTGGTCGCGGGCGGGGTGCATCCCTCGCCGTTTCCGCATGCAGACATCGTGACCTGCACCACGACCAAGACGCTGCGCGGCCCGCGCGGTGGGCTGATCCTCACCAACAAGGAAGACTGGTTCAAGAAGCTGCAATCGGCGGTCTTCCCCGGCGTCCAGGGCTCGCTGCACAGCCAGGTCCTGGCGGCGAAGGCGATCTGTCTCGGCGAGGCCCTGCGGGACGACTTCAAGGTCTATGCGGCGCAGGTCAAGGCGAATGCGAAGGTGCTGGCGGCGACGCTGATGGAGCGCGGCGTGCGGATCGTCTCGGGCGGCACCGACACGCATCTCGTCCTGCTCGACCTGTCGAGCAAGGGGCTGAACGGCAAGCAGGCAGAGGTCGTGCTGGCGCGCGCCAACATCACCTCGAACAAGAACCCGATCCCGAACGACGGCCCGCGCCCGGCCGATTGGGTGGGCATGCGCCTCGGCGTTGCGGCCGCCACCACGCGCGGCATGAAGGAAGATGCCTTCGTGACGCTCGGAAACGTCATCGCCGACCTGATCGAGGCCGAGGCGAGCGGGAATGCGGACGCCGCGGTCGAGGTCGCCAAGGCCGAGGTCGCGAAGCTCACCACAGCCTTCCCGGTCTATTCCGGGTGATGCCGGCGATCGTCCTGACGGTGCTCTGCCGCAACCTGCTCGGGGAAAGGGGGCGCGATGTCCTTGACCCGCACTCGCGGACGCGCAAGGCCTGAGCCACCACCACCATCAGGATGCTTACAGACATGTCTACCCAGCCAGCCGTGCCGGCCTGGACCGTGCCCGCCCATGACCACGCGCCGCTTGAAAGCGTGCGCTTCCATGGCCTGAAGGCCGGGCCGAAGCTGCTCGTCCTCGGCGCGGTTCATGGCAACGAGACCTGCGGCCCGAACGCCATCGCCCGCATCATCGAGGATTGCCGACGCGGGCGCCTGCTGATCCGGCGTGGCGAGGTCACCTTCGTGCCCGTCACCAACGCGAAGGCCTATCGCCAGAACACGCGCGAAGGGGCCCGCAACCTGAACCGTGACATGTTTGAGCGGCCGCAGCCGGTCGACAACGAGGACCGGATCGGCCGCCGGCTCTGCGCCTTGCTACGCGAGCACGACATGCTGCTCGACGTGCATTCCTTCCGTGGGGAGGGCGTGCCCTTCGTCTTCTTCGGGCCGGAGAACAATGCCGGCGAACTCGAACCCTTCCGGCACGATGCCGCGGAACTGGCGTTGGCCGCCTGCCTCGGAGTCCCCGTCGCGATCCATGGCTGGCTCGACAACTACGTCAAGATCATCGCCGCGCGCGAGCGGCTGAAGCTGCCGCCGCTCGCCGTGACCGAAGGCTACGGCACGACCGAGTTCATGCGCTTCTGCGGCGGTTATGCCGTGACGCTGGAATGCGGTTCGCATCAGGATCCCGCGTCCATCGAGGTCGGCTATGCGGCGATTCGCAACACGTTGGCGCATCTCGGCCTCATCGACGCCCCGCCGCCTCCGGCCGCGCTCACCACGGTCATCCTCATGGCCGACGTCGTGATCTGCGAGACCAAGGGCGATGTGGCCGAGGGCGGCTGGAAGACCGGCGACGCGGTGCCCAAGGGCGCCGTTCTGGCGCGGCGCACCAATGGCGAGGCCGTGACCGCGCCGAGCGACGGCTTCATCATCTTCCCGAGCATGACCGCCAATCCCGGCGAGCCGATCTATCATTTCGGCGTGGCCAGCCACCGCAAAGCTTGAACCCGTCTTTTCGGCTTTGAACGGAGCCCTCGGCCGCAGGCCGGGGCTCGCTTCTTTTCAATGGGGGCTATTGTCGGCCGGCTTGCCTTGCCGCCGGTTCCGGTGTGCGGGCCCTCGACGTTTGAGGCGGTTCGCTATATTCAGTCGAAGCTAACGAATGGCGGCATAGAGAGGACGGGAACCATGATCTTCCGACGCCATGCGATGGGCCTTGCCGCTGCCCTCCTTGTCGCGCTCGCGCCCGTGATCGGCGTCGCGCAGGCTCAATCGAAGGATCTCGTGATCTTCGCCGCCGCCAGCATGAAGAATGCGCTGGACGAGACTGCCGCCGCCTGGACCAGGGAGACCGGCAAGCCGGCCCCGAAGATCTCCTACGCGGCCAGCAACGTGCTGGCGAAGCAGATCGAACAGGGCGCGCCGGCCGATGTCTTTCTCTCGGCGGACCTCGACTGGATGGACTATGCGGCCGGCAAGGGCCTGATCAAGCCCGACACCCGCATCACCCTGCTGGCGAACCGCATCGCCCTGATCGCGCCGTCCGACTCGACCGCGAAGCTCACGCTGGCGCCGGGCGTCGACCTTACAGGTGCGCTGACCGGGGGCAGGCTCGCGATGGGCAATGTCGATTCCGTGCCGGCCGGAAAGTACGGCAAGGCGGCGCTGGAGAGGCTCGGCGGCTGGGAGAAGGTCAAGGATAAGGTCGCGCAGGCCGAGAATGTGCGCGCGGCCCTGCTGCTGGTCTCGCGCGGCGAAGCCCCGCTCGGCATCGTCTACACCACCGATGCCGCGGCCGATCCAAAGGTCAAGGTCGTCGCGACCTTCCCGGAGGAAACCCATCCGCCGATCCTCTATCCGGTGGCGGTTACGAAGGATTCGACCCATCCGGACGCGCTGGCCTTCCTGACCTATCTGCGCGGCGCCGGTCCCAGGGCCGCCTTCGAGAAGCAGGGCTTCACGGTGCTGAACAAGCCGGCGAATGCGAGCTGAGCGATCAGGCGCGTGAGCGACTGGCTCTCCCCCGAAGAATGGACGGCGGTCCGCCTGAGCCTGATCGTCGCGACCACGGCGATGCTGGCGAGCCTGCCATTCGGGCTCGCCATTGCCTGGCTGCTGGCGCGCGGGCGCTTCTGGGGCAAGTCGATTCTCGACGCGCTCGTCCATCTGCCGCTGATCATGCCGCCCGTCGTCACCGGCTATCTGCTGCTGATCTGGTTCGGCCGGAGGGGGCCGGCCGGGCAGTTCCTCTACGAGTATTTCGGCATCGTGCTGTCGTTCCGCTGGACGGGGGCCGTGCTGGCGAGCGCGGTGATGGGCTTCCCGCTGATGGTGCGTGCGATCCGGCTCTCGATCGAGGCCGTCGACCGCAAGCTCGAGGATGCGGCCGGCACGCTCGGCGCGAACCGGGCTTACGTCTTCCTCGTGGTGACGCTGCCGCTCTGCCTGCCGGGGATTCTCGTCGGCATGATCCTGTGCTTCGCCAAGGCGATGGGCGAATTCGGCGCGACGATCACCTTCGTCTCCAACATCCCCGGCGAGACACAGACCCTGCCGTCGGCGATCTACACCTTCACCCAGGTGCCCGATGGGGATGCCGGCGCGATGCGGCTGACGATGATCTCGATTGCGATCTCGGTCGCGGCGCTGTTCGTCTCGGAATGGCTGGCGCGGCTGGTCGGGCGGCGGATCTCAGTCGAATGAGCCCGGTCATCGAAGTCGCCGTCCGGCATCGGCTCGGCCAGTTCCAGCTCGATGCGGCCTTCGCGTCGGAGGGCCGGCTGACGGCGCTGTTCGGCCGGTCCGGCTCGGGCAAGACCTCGCTGGTCAACATCATCGGCGGGCTGATCGCGCCGGCGCAAGGGCGCGTCGTCATCGATGGGCAAGTCCTCGTGGACACGCAGGAGGGCGTGTTCGTGCCCAAGCATCGGCGTCGCATCGGCTATGTCTTCCAGGAGGCGCGGCTGTTCCCGCATCTGAGCGTGCGGCACAACCTCAACTTCGGGCGCTGGTTCGCGCCGCGCGACGCCAAGGCCAGCAGCGACCTTTCCGGCGTGCTCGAACTGCTGGGCATCGGCCATCTGCTCGAAAGACGGCCCGGCGGGCTCTCCGGCGGCGAGAAGCAGCGGGTCGCGATCGGCCGCGCGCTCCTGTCCAAGCCACGGCTCCTGCTGATGGACGAGCCGCTGGCCTCGCTGGACGAGGCCCGCAAGGCCGAGATACTGCCCTATATCGAGCGGCTGCGCGACGAGGTCGGCGTGCCGATCGTCTATGTCTCGCATTCGGTTGCGGAGGTGGCCCGGCTGGCGACGACGCTCGTCACCGTCGACCAGGGCAGAATCACCGCCTGCGGGCCGACCGGCAGCGTGATGTCGCGGCTCGACGTCGCGGGCCTTAGCGGCACCGATGCGGGCTCGATCTTCGAGGCGCGGGTGGCGGGCCACGATGATGCCTACGGCCTGACCATGCTGGAGACGAGGGCGGGGCCGCTTCAGGTGGCGCGCAGCGGCCTTCCCGTCGGCGCACGGACGCGGGTGCGCATCCGCGCCAGCGACGTGCTCCTCAGCCTGAGCGCTCCGGTCGGCGTCAGCGCCCTCAACATCCTGCCCGGTATGGTCGCCGGAATCGGCCAGCGTCATGCCGGCGGAGCCGTCGAGGTCCTGATCGATTGCGGCGGGGAAAAGCTGCTCGCTCGCCTGACCGCGAAATCCGTCGACGGGCTGGCGCTCGCGCCGGGGCGGGGGGTCCATGCCGTGATCAAGAGCGTTTCGATCGACATCCCTTGACGGGGCGGCCCGCCGCAGGTGGAGAACGCCCAGGATGGGGACAGATGCAAAGGGTGTGGATATGGCTGAAGCCCATCGGCAACGTTCGACGGCCCTGATCAGTATCAGGGTGGATCTGGTGCCGGGCGGCCGGTTGGGACCGGGCAAGGTCGATCTGCTCGAAGCCATTCAGGAGACGGGTTCGATCTCGGCCGCCGGCCGCTCGATGAAGATGTCCTACCGCCGGGCCTGGCTCCTGGTCGACAGTCTCAACGGCATGTTCAAGCGCCCATTGGTCGAGGCGGCGCCCGGCGGCGCCAAGGGTGGGGGCGCCCATCTGACCGCGATGGGACGCGAGGTCGTGGCCCATTACCGGGCGATCGAGAGCAAGGCGCTGAAAGCGGCCTCACTTCACATCGACGCGCTGCTGGAGGCCGCCGTCGAGCAGCCTCCTGCGCCCTGACAGTGACCGGATTCTACTCTCTCAGTTCAGGAACTCCGGCGAGATCAGGCTCGGCAGGAACAGTGAGACCTTCGGCCACATGATGATCAGGGCCAGCACTATGAACATCGGCATCAGCATGATCATGGTGTCCTTGATCGCGGAGCGCATGCTGATGCCGGCGACCGAGCACGCGATCATCAGGCACAGGCCATAGGGCGGCGTCACCAGCCCGAAGGCGAGGCTGACGATGCCGATCATGGCGAAATGGACCGGGTCCATCATCACCGTCTTGGCCAGGGGGGCGAGGATCGGCCCCACGATGATGATCGCCGGGATCGCATCGAGGAAGCAGCCGACAATCAGGAAGACGCCAGCGATGAAGAAGCCGGTCTCGTAGAAGCCCATGCCCCAGGCCGAGACGCCGGTCAGGATCGCCTGCGGCATCTTGTAGTAGGCCATGAGCCAGCCGAAGGCCGAGGCGGTCCCGACGCAAAACAACGTCACGCCGGCGAGCTTTCCGGTGTCGAGCAGGGCCGCATACAGCCCCTTCATATCCATCTCGCGATAGACGATGAGCGACAGGACGGCGGCATAGACCACCGCGATCGCCGCCGATTCCGTCGCGGTGAACCAGCCGAAGACCTTTCCGCCGATGATGATGCCCGGCGTTGCCAGCGCCAGCACCGAATGCTCGAATGCCTTCAGCACCTGCCGGATGGAGGACCGCGGATAGGTCGGATAGCCGCGCCTGACCGCATAGGCGTGCACCGTCGCCATCTGCGCCAGGCCGATCAGCAAGCCGGGGATGACGCCGGCGAGGAACAGCGCGCCGATCGAGGTCGTCAGGATCCCGCCCCAGACGATCATCAGGATCGAGGGCGGGATGATCACGGCGAGCACGGCCGAGACGGCGGTGATCGCCACCGAGAAGCTGTCGTCATAGCCCTCCTTGCGCTGGGCCTCGATGAAGATCTTCGACTGGCTCGCGGCATCGGCCGTCGAGGAGCCGGAGATGCCCGCGAAGAAGACGGACAAGACCACATTGATCTGGGCGAGGCCGCCGGGGAAATGCCCGACCAGCGCCCGCGACAGGCTCATCAGCCGGTCCGTCACTCCGCCGACATTCATCAGATTGGCCGTCAGCAGGAAGAACGGCACGGCGAGCAGGATGAAAGAGTTGAACGCGTTGAACGTCTCGCTCATCAACGTCATCGTATCGAGCCGGGGCTCGATGACCAGGATCGGCAGGCAGGCCAGGCCCAGTGCGAAGGCGACGGGAATCCGCAGGAAGAGGCCGAGGAAGAAGCAGCCGAAGAGGATAGAGGCAGCTTGCCCCGACGAAAGAACGCTGCCGGTCATGGGCTCTGGGTCTTTCCGAACAGGACGCGAAGATCGTCGATGAACTGCTCGCCGAGGAAGATGGTCCAGCTCAGTCCGGCGACGGGCCATGCGACATGGATGAGCCAGAGCGGCAGTTCGGCCAGCTCAGAGGTCCGGTCCCAGGCGAACCGGGTGAACTCGATGCCGCCGATGACGAAGACGATGGCGATGACCAGGACGCCGAGCCTGGCGACGATGCGCATGAAGGCATCGCCTTTCGCGCCCAGATTTGGCAGCAGGTCGACGTCGAAATGCGCGGAGTCGCGCACGCCGAGGATCGCGCCGATCATCACCGTCCAGATGAACAGGAAGCGGGCCAGCTCCTCGGTCCAGATGTAGGAGGGGATCAGATCGGTATAGCGCGACACGATCTGCAGCATGACCGGCACCACGAGGATGCCGACGGACAAGACGACGACGAATGACAGCAGTCGGGAATAGGCAGCAGTCATGCGCCGCCACAGGCCGGGCCTGCCAGACAGAGAGGCATCCATGAGGGGGTTCCGGGAGCGAAGGCGAGGCCCTGGACGCAGGCGCGCCCAGGGCCGACGGGATCGGGGCTGACGATCAGACGCCGGCGATGGCGGACTGGATGCCGCTGGCGTCGATTTCCTTCGCATAGGCCTGCATGATCGGCTCGGCGAGCTTCTGCATGGTGGGCCGGTCCTCGAACGGAATCCGCTTCAGCCGGCCGGCTGCCTCGAGCCTGGCGAGAATCTCGGAATCGCCGCCCGATTCCACCTTGCGCTCGTAGTCGGCCGCTTCCTTGCCAGCCTGGATCACGGCGTCCTGCAGGTCCTTGGGCAGGGTGGCCATGGTCTTCATCGAGAAGCAGATCGGCCTCACCGACACGGCGTGCTGCGTCATCAGGATGTTGGGCGCGACCTCGAAGAACTTCATCTGCTCGATGCCGGCCGCCTCGTTCTCGGCCGCCGAGATGACGTTGTTCTGGATGGCGTTGTAGACCTCGTTATAGGCGATCACCGTCGGCGACATGCCGATGGCCGCGAAGCTGCGCGACCAGATCGGCGCGCCCTGGACGCGCACCTTGAGGCCCTTGATCTCCGCGACGTTCTTCAACGGCTTGTTGGCGAAGAGGTTGCGCACGCCGCCACCGCCATAGCCGATCAGCCGGACGCCGGCCTTCTTCTCGATCTCGTCGGCGATCGGGGTCAGCAGCCCCTTGTTCACGACCGCTTCCATATGGGCGAAATCGCGGAAAACGAAGGGTGCGTCGATGAACGGCGCGGCCTTGGCGAAGGTCGACATATGGGCGGGCGAGACCACCGCATAGTCGACGTTCTTCCCCTGCGCCATGTACTCGAAATACTGCTTCTCGAGCCCGAGCGAGGAATCCTTGTGCAAGGTGAAGTTGATCGGCTTGTTGTAGAGGGCTTTCACGCGCTCCTCGAATTTGAGAAGTCCCTGCGTGAACGGGTGTGCGTCGCCAAACTGAACGGCGCCGACCAGCGTCGGCACGGACTGGGCCCGACCGATGGCGGGGGCGGCGATGGTGGCGGCCACCGCGCCGATGCCCTTGAGCAAATCTCTGCGTTCCATTGAAAATTCCTCTCCCACGATGCCCCTCTGATGGGAGCTGTCGATAGAATGTCAGACCGAATCTGGTTTGACCATCTTGTTGAGTTCAAGATCAGAGGAGGCGGAACCGCCAAAAGGCCGAGGAAGCCGGAGACCAGGCTGGTCGATCATGAACCGGGAACGCGCGCTGCTCGTGGAGCGACGGTCCCACCGCGTGTCCGCCTCTCGCTGGAGACGATCGCCCATTGGGGGCGTACCCACCAGGCAGCGCGACAGTGGCAACATTTTCAGAGGCTTGGAGAGGGCTGGCTGGGGCGGGAGGATTCGAACCTCCGAATGGCGGTACCAAAAACCGCTGCCTTACCACTTGGCGACGCCCCAACGCGCCGCGCCTTCTAGAACGCGTCGGGGCCTTGCGCAACCTGCCTGACGATCGGCAGCCACAGCTTGCCGGGTCCGGCAGGATGAAGTTTGGGGATTGCGGATAAATCGTCATTGAGAGGCTCGCGGCCTGTTGCGCCGCGCCGCAGCGCTGGCTATAAGCCCGCCACCAGTTGATCGGAGTGTGGCTCAGCCTGGTAGAGCACCTCGTTCGGGACGAGGGGGTCGCAGGTTCAAATCCTGCCACTCCGACCATTGGTTTCAAAGGGTTAGCCGATCCCGAATCGCGGCGCCCGATAACTTCCCGACAATCCCGCGATGCAGGCGCGCCCCGTTCCTAGCGGGCGCGGAGGCTTGCGGCATGGGCGGCAAGGCCAGGTCGTCGCCCGGTGGCCATCCCGGTTCCTGCTCTCATAGACGTCTGAGCATGATGCCGCCCGAAAACCGGTTCCCACTTTTCGGCGTCATGCTCTAGGGTCGAGCACCACCACCAGCGGAATCGATCATGAAGCGCGCCTTCCAACTCCTCGGCATTCTCGGACTGGCGACGCTGCTCGCAGGCTGTGACAAATGCGGTAATTTCGGCCCCTTCTTCACCGGGCCGGAGCAGAAGACCTGCAGCAGCTCGACTCCCAACGGCTGAAGGCGCGTCCAAAACTTTCTTGTCCGCACGATCGACATGAAAAAGGCCGGGGCGATGCCCCGGCCTTTTTTATCTTCGGCAATGCGGCAGGTTCAGCCGCGGCGCTGCAGCACCGACCAGCCGGCGCGCGCCAGGCAGGCGACCAGAGCGAGCTTGACGAGATCGCCGAGCAGGAAGGGCTGGACGCCATAGGCGAAGGCCTTGGCGAAGCCGACGCCGGTCGCGCCCGACGCCATCTGGGCGCCGAAGGCGAGCCAGCCGAAGCCCAGCAGCATCATCACGATTTCGGCCGCGGCGAGGCCGGCGATCAGGCGCGCCAGCGAGGCATCGCGCGCGGCAGCCCAGCCGGCGATGGCGGCAGCGGCCACGAAGCCGATGAGGAAGCCGCCCGTCGGACCGACCAGATAGAGCGGGCCGGCGGCGGCGGGCGGGGTGTTGGTGAAGACCGGGAAGCCGGCGAGGCCATAGGCGATGTAGAGCGCGACCGTCGCGGCGCCGAGGCGCGAGCCATAGGCCGCGCCGAGGCCGAGCACGGCGAGCGTCTGCAGCGTCATCGGCACCGGCCAGAACGGCACCTTGATCTTGGCGGCGAGCACCAGCAGCAGGCTGCCGGCGACGGCGAGCGCGACATTGCGCAGCAGGGTCGCGCGCGGGCCCGAGACGGCGGGAAGGGCCGCGCCGGCCAGCGTCGGGGCTTGAAGGGGAAGCATCTGCGCCATGAGCATGTCGTCCTGTTCGCGTAAGGCCGCGCCGCGCGACCGTCTTTTCCGTCTATAGAAAATGCGGCAAAGGCCCACAAGCGGCGAGCCGCGAGCGGCGGCGCCCAGCCGGAGTGCAGGATCACGCATGAGCGACGAGATCGAATTCGACCGCAGCGCCACGACTCCGCCGGGCGAGGTCGCGAGGCTGTCGCCATTGGTCCGGCGCGTCATCGCCGGCAATGGCGGGCCGATGACCTTCACGGGCACCTGCAGCTACATCGTCGGGCAGGGCACCGTCGCGATCATCGATCCCGGCCCCGACGATGCCGCCCATGTGGCGCGCCTGCTGGCGGCGATTGCCGGTGAGACGATCAGCCATATCGTCGTAACGCATACCCATCGCGACCATTCCCCGGCCGTGCCGGCCCTGAAGGCGGCAACGGGCGCGATCGTGGTCGGCTGCGGACCACATCGCGCGGCGCGCGAACTGGCCGAGGGCGAACTCAACCGGCTCGATGCCGCCGCCGATCGCGACTATGCGCCGGACCTGGAGATGCGGGATGGCGATGCGGTGACGGGACCGGGCTGGAGCCTCGCCGCCGTCGAGACGCCGGGCCACACCGCCAACCACCTCGCCTTAACGCTCGCCGAGGAGGACACGCTGTTCTCGGGCGACCATGTCATGGCCTGGTCGACCTCGATCGTCGCCCCGCCCGATGGCTCGATGGCGGCCTACATGGCCTCGATCGAGAAGCTGCGCGGCATGGAGCATGGCCTCTACCGGCCGGGCCATGGCGGGCCGGTGACCGAGCCGCAGCGCTTCCTGCGCGGGTTGGTGCAGCATCGCCGCCAGCGCGAGGCGGCAATCCTCAACCGTTTGCGGGCGGGCGACGAACGAATCGCCGAGATGGTGCCACCGATCTACCAGGGGTTGCCGCCGGCGCTGCACGGCGCGGCGGCGCTGTCGGTGCTGGCGCAGTTGGAGGATCTGGTGCTGCGCGGCGTGGTCAACTGCGATGAGCCGCTGCCGTCCCTGACGAGCCGCTACCGGCTAGCTTGAGCCTCAGCGCGCATCGACAAGCAGGTCGATCTCGTCGGCGAAAGCTGCGATGCGCGCCGCGTTGACACCGAGATCATGGCTGCCGAGGCGCGTCGCGGAGCGGATGTCGATGCGGCTGCCATCGGCGCGCGGGCGGATGCGGATGGTGATGTCCTCCGCGGTCCGCAGGATGCGCGAGCGCGCGACGATCTCGATGCGGCCGGCGCCGCTGCGTCCGCCCGGCCGCGACGCTTCGAGCACCTGCCAGCCGCGGGCCAGCGCCGCGCGGCGGGCGATGTCGAAGGCGATCTCGGCTGGCACTTCGAGCACGATCGGCACCGCCTTCGGATAGGCCTGCCGCTGCAGGCGGCGGCGATCGGGCGCGACATCGGGGGGCACGCGCCCGCTGCGGGCGTCGAGCGCCACGCGCGAGCGGCTGAAGGCCGGCGGATCGTCGATATCGGTCGAGACATCGGCCAGCGCGGGCAAGGTCGCCAGCCGAAAGCCGACAAAGGCGGCCGGCGCCAGCATCAGCACGCAGAGCAGGAAGGCGCCCGCGGCCATGCCGACGCCGCGATGGCCGGACTGCCAGATCCGCGCGAAGGCCAGCAGCGACAGGACCAGCGCCAGCAGGACAAAGAGATAGGCCCCAGCAATAGGAGCGGTACCCTGAAGGCTCGGCTCGCCGGTCCGGAAGACGAGGAGCGCGAGCAGCAGCACCGCGAGCGAAAACCAGGCCAGCCGCCGGCTCCAGAGCGCGGCGCGCGAGACAGGTTCCTCGAAGACGAGACGGCGATGCATCGATCATAGGTGACGCTGCGACGGCTCGAAGGCAAGGTTCGCGGCGCAGCGTGTGTCTCGCATCCGTCGGCGAGATGGTTTAGGCGTGATCTTTCGTGACGGGGGCAAGGCCGTGACAGACTCGAAGACCGCACCGCGCGCAGACGTGACAGAACCGGATCGCGTCTGGTTCCGCTTCATGCGGCTGCACCAGCGCATGCTGATGCAGATGACGGCGCGGATTCGCGCGCTCGGCCTGTCGATCCCGCAATTCGACCTGCTCTCGACCCTGACCGAGCGCGAGGGCATCAGCCAGAACGAATTGGCCAAGCGGCTCTACGTCACCAAGGGCAATGTCTCCGGCCTCGTCGACCGGCTGGTGCAGGCTGGCCTCGTCGAGCGCCGCGCCATCGCCGGCGACCGGCGCTCCTACGCGATGCACCTGACGCCCGAGGGCCGCAGGCTGGCGGAAGCCGGCATCAGGACGCAGCGCGAATTCGTGGCGCAGACGCTCGGCAAGCTGCCGGAGCAGGACCTCACGGAACTCGACCGTCTCGTGCTCGCCTGGCGAGACCTCGCGCGCGCGGCGGATGAAGCGTAGGACGCGAGGCTTAGGGCAGGGCCCCGCGCCGGTCGTTGCCCTCAGGCGCTCAGCCGGATCTTCTCCACGACCTGACGTCCGCCGGGCAGTTCGCGCAGCACGAGCCGCTCATCGGCGCCGATCTCGCCGAGCACCGTCTCGCCATTGGTCGTGAGCGCCGTGGCGTGCTTGCGGACGAAGACGATGACGGGCCGGTTGCCGGCCGCGGCCCAGCGCTTGAGCTGGCCGTAATAGGGCTCCTTGCGCCAGGCCTGCGCGGCGCCGGGATCGGCCTGCACGAAGAGCCAGCGCGTTGCGGCATCCATGGTCAGCACGAAGCGGGCCTTGTCGGGCTTCCAGTCGGGGCCGAGGAAATCCTGGGTTATCCAGAGGCAGTGGAAGGCGCGGCACTGCTGCGGGCGCGACTCGTAGATCTTGCAGCCGCGGCCCGGCAGGCAGTTCGGGCACCAGTTGCCCGCCGTGGCGCCGGCGTCCGGCACGTCATAGACCTTGCAGCAGAGGGTGCAGCTTCCGCAGGCCCGGCCGGGGGCGGGTTGGCTCATGGTTGCGACCGGATCAATCATGCGGCGTCTTTACAGGGATTCCAGATGCCGGACCATGGCGAGCGCGGTGCTGGCTGGCAAGCGATTGCGGCAACCGCGATGCCATTTGAAGGATCGCGCGCCCGCTCCTTGCCCTGCGGCAGAGTCTGCGGTGATGCGCGTTAAAATCGCTCAGCGCTTGCGGTGCGGCCGATCTATGATGGCAAAAGCCACCAACTGCATCAGGGAACCGCACGATGCTGTCCAACCTCGCCGTCCGCGACATCGAGACCCTCGTCCATCCCTATACGAATCTCGCGACGCACCGCGAGACCGGCCCTCTCGTGCTGGAGAGCGGCAAGGGCATCTATGTCTACGACTCGGCCGGCAAGGAATATATCGAGGGCATGGCGGGGCTGTGGTGCACCTCGCTCGGCTACTCCAACCAGGAGCTGATCGAGACCGCCTATGAGCAGATGAAGAAGCTGCCGTTCCAGCACATCTTCGGCGGGCGCAGCCATGATCCGGCGATCGAACTTGCCGAGAAGCTCAAGGAAATCTCGCCGGTTCCGATCTCCAAGGTGTTCTATGGCGCGTCCGGCTCGGATGCGAACGACACCCAGGTCAAGATCGTCTGGTACATGAACAATGCGCTCGGCCGGCCGCAGAAGAAGAAGATCATCTCGCGGCTGAAGGGCTATCACGGCGTCACCGTCGCCTCGGCCTCGCTGACCGGCCTGCCGAACAACCATATCGACTTCGACCTGCCGCTGCCCGGCATCCTGCACACCTCCTGCCCGCATCACTACCGCTTCGCGGAAGCCGGAGAGAGCGAGCAGGATTTCTCGTCGCGGCTCGCCGCCGAGCTCGAGGAGATGATCCTGCGCGAGGGGCCGGACACGGTCGCCGCCTTCATCGCCGAGCCGGTGATGGGCGCCGGCGGCGCGATCACCCCGCCGGAAGGCTATTTCGAGAAGATCAACGCGGTCTTGGAAAAATACGACATCCTCTTCATCTCCGACGAGGTCATCACCGGCTTCGGCCGCACCGGCAACATGTTCGGCACGACGACCTACGGCATGGCCGCCGACTCGCTGTCCTGCGCCAAGCAGATCACCTCGGCCTATTTCCCGCTCAGCGCGGTGATGATGAATGAGCGGATCTATGAGGTCCTGGTCGACCAGAGCCGCAAGATCGGCACCTTCGGCCATGGCAACACCTATGCGGGCCACCCCGTCGGCTGCGCCATCGCGGTCAAGACGCTGGAGATCTACCAGCGCGACAGAATCGTCGAGCATGTCCGCAGCGTCGCGCCGACCTTCCTGCGCCGCCTGAACAAGCTGGAGGAGCATCCGCTCGTCGGCGAGGCACGAGGTGTCGGCCTGATCGGCGGCGTCGAGCTGGTCAAGGACAAGGCGACCAAGACGTCGTTCGAGACGAAGAAGGGCGTCGGCCCGAAATCGGTCGTGTTCGCGCAGGAGGAGGGCTTGATCCTGCGCGCCATGGGCGACCGCGTCGCCTTCTGCCCGCCGCTCGTGATGAAGGAGGGCGAGATCGAGGAGATGTTCGACCGCTACGAGCGCGCCCTGAACAAGACGCTGAACTGGGCCAAGGCCGAGGGGCTGCTCGCGGCCTGAGGCCGACGCCGACTTTGCCGACCAATCCTCGCCGCCCTGCCGGATCGACAGGGCGGCGTTTTCATATCGATTTCCTGCGTGCTGCCGCGCAGCAATTCGTTCATGATTATGGCGCTAGCTTGCGAAGCGACACAAATCGCCTTGAACAGATCACGAAGGCGCCGTGGCGCCGTCCCGATCGCCGGTCAGGGTGCTTGCGTGGCGATGGCCAGGAACCATCGTTATCCGTGTGGCAAAAGCAGTCGAGACCCATGACCTCCGCAGATCCGCGTCGCAAGGCGCAACCGAATGCGAGTTTCCACGATGCATCCGCAAGGGAGGCTTACCCCTCCTGGTTCCGCCCCATCGCTTTTCCCGCAGTGGCGGCTGGAACAAGACAGCCGGCTGCCGCGTTGGATTTCCGTGCGAAGGATGAACCATCCCGGCTTGCCGGTGTCCTTCGCCACGGTTTTGACGACTGAACCTCTTAGACGCTTTTTCGAGACCCTCCATGTTTGACCGGCGCAGAGTGATCAAAGCTCTCGCCGGTCTTTTTTTGGCCTTCGCGGGCACGGGCGCCTACGCTTCGGCCTGGGAGCCGGCGCAGCAGGGCGTAACCCGCTACAGGCTGAGGCCGCGCGGCTGGCCCGAGGGCCGCCGCATGCGGCTCGTGGTGATCTCCGACCTTCATATCGGCTCGCTGCATGTGCCGCTCGCTCGGGTCACCGAGATCGTCGATGCGGCGAACGCCCTGAAGCCCGATCTGGTGTTGCTGCTGGGGGATTTCGTCGCGAGCCGGAAGCCCGTCGCCTCCGATCCGCCGATGCGGGACTGGGCGGCCGAACTGGCACGAATTCGGTCACGCGACGGCGTCTTCGCCGTACTCGGCAACCATGACTGGTGGCATGATCGGGCGACGCAGGTCGCCCGCGCCGGCCCGACGCAGGTCGGCCAGGCCCTGGAGCGGGTCGGAATCCCGGTTCTGGAGAACCGCGCGCTGAGGCTCGCCACTGCGGACGGACCGCTCTGGCTCGCTGGTCTTGGCGACCAGATCGCCTTCCTGCCGCGCCGGCGCGGCCTTCCGCACGGTCTCGACGATCTCGCAGGCACGATGGCGCAGATCGCGGACGACGACGCGCCGGTGATCATGATGGCGCATGAGCCCGACGTCTTCGCGCGCATGCCGGACCGCGTTTCGCTGACCCTGTCGGGGCATACCCATGGCGGGCAGGTCCGGCTGCTGGGCTGGGCGCCGATCGTGCCGTCGCGCTACGGCAACCGCTATGCCTATGGACATGTCCGCGAGGACGGCCGCGATCTCATCGTCTCGGCCGGAATCGGCACGAGTCAGTTGCCGATCCGCTTCGGCATTCCGCCGGAGATCCTGCTGGTCGAACTCGGCTGAGAGCGGCGAAGGCCTCGCCGCCGGGCCTTCCGTCAGGTGACGATCACCTTGGTGCCGTTCGGCACGCGGTTGAACAGGTCGATCACGTCGATGTTGCGCATCCGGATGCAGCCGGAAGAGGCCGAGCGGCCGATCGTCTCCGGCTCGTTGGTGCCGTGGATGCGATAGAGCGTGTCGTGGCCGTTCTGGTAGAGATAGAGCGCGCGGGCGCCGAGCGGATTGTCGGGGCCGCCTTCCATGCCGCCGGCGCGGGGCGCCAGATGCGGCCAGCGCGCGATCATCTCGGCGGGAGGCGTCCAGCGCGGCCACTCGGCCTTGCGCTGCACGATGGCCTCGCCGGTCCAGCCGAAGGCCTCGTCGCCGGTCGCGACGCCGTAGCGGATCGCCTTCTTGTTCGGCAGAACGTAGTAGAGATACTTCTCCTTGGTATCGACGACGATCGTGCCGGGCGCCTTGCCCGTCGGGTCGGCGATCTCATAAGGCAGATGCGTGATCTCATGCTGGAAATTCGGCACCAGCGCGATGTATTCGGCGTCGCGGGCCGACAGAGCCGGAGCGTTCACGCTCTTGTACTGGCATGCCCCAAGGAGGGTCGACATCGCCAATGCAATGATCACGGTCTGTCTCATGACGTCCTCAACGCGGCCCGGAGGCGATCTTTATGGTGAATGCAGGGTTAACGCTTGGTTTCCGCCGCGTCCGACGGAAGCATCGCCTGTTCGCCGATGCTCTAGGGCCCAAACCGGCAGGGCGCAATTTCGGTTCCCGCGAGGGCCGTCGAATCAGGCGTTTCGCAGTGCACAGTGGCCATCCTGCCACGCACCACTCTCTTCGATCTCCGAAATGAGGCCTTTCCGGTGACGACTCTGCTGATCACGCACCCCTCGAGCCTCCGGCACGAGACCCCGCCCGGCCATCCCGAGCGCGCGGACCGCCTGCGCGCCGTCGAGGCCGCGCTGGAGGAGGAGCGCTTCTCCGCACTGATTCGGGAAAGCGCCGCGCTCGGCTCGCTCGACCTGGTGACGCTGTGCCACCCCCGGGACTTCGCCGAGGCGATCCTCGCCGCCTCTCCCGAAAGCGGGCTTGTCCAGGTCGATGCCGACACGCTGATGTCGCCGGGAACCGTCGACGCGGCGCTGCATGGCGTCGGGGGGGCGGCCCTGGCTGTCGACGAGGTGATGACCGGGCGCGTGGCGAACGCCTTCTGCGCGATGCGCCCGCCGGGGCATCATGCCGAAAGCGTCAAGGCGATGGGATTCTGCTTCTTCAACAACGCCGCCATCGCGGCCCGGCATGCGCAGCGGCGCCATGGTGCGGAGCGCGTCGCGATCATCGACTGGGACGTGCATCACGGCAACGGCACGCAGGAAATCTTCTGGGACGATGCGAGCGTGCTCTATGCCTCGACGCATGAGATGCCGCTCTATCCCGGCACGGGCGCTGCCTCGGAGCGCGGCCAGCACGGCACCATCGTCAACGCGCCGCTGCGTGCAGGCGACGGTTCGGAGATCTTTCGCGAGGCCATGGAGACGGCCCTGCTGCCGCGGATCGAGGCGTTCGCCCCGGACCTGATCGTCATCTCGGCCGGCTTCGACGCGCATTGGCGCGATCCGCTGGCCAATCTCAATCTCAAGGAGCCGGATTTCGCCTGGGCGACGCAGCATCTGATGGAGATCGCGGATCGTCGCTGCGGCGGCCGCATCGTCTCGATCCTCGAGGGCGGCTATGATCTCGAGGGGCTTTCCCGTTCGGCGGCAGCGCATGTCGCGGCACTGATGCGGGGCTGAGGGCTCCCGCGGGCGCGGTGCCGAAGCGGCAGCGTTCATCGCGGGTTCAGTCGTGCCTGAGCAAGAGAAACATGCTAGTGGGGGTGCCGTGTCGCGGCAGGTCGCTCGGCCGGGGGTTCTGCCGAATAATCGCATCGGGGAGATGCGCTTTTCGGATCAAGATGAGGTGCGGAAGGGGAATGCCGCGTCGGGAGGGAGCGCGATGCGGCGCTGCTCCTCGATGCGCCGGACCTGACTGCAGCGGGGCGCAATGAACGATATGAGCAAGCTGTCGGCAACGACAGAGCTGGCGGCTGCCAGTCCGCTCGCCATGATGGCGGGCGAGAAGCGGCCGGATCTCCTGCGCGATGAAGTGCTGGGCGAGATCTTCGCGGCGAGCGTGGTGGCGCGTGGCGCACATCCGGCGCTGGTCGATGCATCGCGCCGCCTGAGCTATGACGAGGTCTGGGCTGCGGCCGGGCGGCAGGCGCGCGGGCTTTCGCTCGCCGGCGTCGGGCCGGGCGATCTCGTCGGCCTGTGGATGCCGCGTGGCATCGACCTCTTGATCGCGCAGATCGCGATCACGCGGGCGGGCGCGGCCTGGGTGCCGTTCGACGCCGAAGCGCCTGTCGAGCGTATCGCGATCTGCCTCAACGATGCCGAGGCCAAGGGCATCGTCACCGCCGCCGATTGGCAGGGCCGCGCCGCGGGAACGGAGCGCGCCGTCTGGACGCCCGAGGCGCTGGCTGCGGCCGATGACGGCGTGGCCATGCCGGCGCGCGCGACCGGGCTGACCAAGGACCATCCGGCCTATCTGATCTACACCTCGGGCTCGACGGGCACGCCGAAGGCGATCGTCATCAGCCACCGCAACATCTGCCATTTCCTGCGATCCGGGAACGCACTCTACGAGATCGGGCCCGACGACGTCGTCTTCCAGGGCGCCTCGGTCGCCTTCGACCTGTCGATGGAAGAGATCTGGACGCCCTATCTGGTGGGGGCGACGCTGCATGTCGCCTCGCCGGAGATGATGGGCGACGCCGAGAAGCTGCCGACGCTGCTCAGCGAAGCCGGCGTCACCGTGATCGACACGGTGCCGACGCTCCTCGGCATCCTGCCGGCCGACGTGCCCTCGCTGAGATTGATCCTGCTCGGCGGCGAGGCCCTGCCGCCCGCGACCGTGCAGAAATGGTCGAAGCCCGGCCGGCGCATCCTCAACACCTATGGCCCGACCGAAGCCACGGTCGTCGCCACCGCAGCCGAGGTCACGCCCGGCGAAACGGTCACGATCGGCCGCCCGATCGCCAACTACACCGCCTATATCGTCAACGAGGCGATGGAGGTCGTCGGGCGCGGCGAGCAGGGCGAATTGCTGATCGGCGGGCCCGGCGTCGCCCGGGGCTATCATGGCCGCCCGGAGCTGACGGCCGAGAAATTCATCGCCAACCCGTTCGGCCATCCTTTCGGCAGCGACGATCCGGTGCTCTACCGCTCGGGCGACGCGGTCAGCCTCGACGAGAACGGCAACATCGTCTTCCACGGCCGCATCGACGACCAGATCAAGATCCGTGGCTTCCGCGTCGAGCTCGGCGAGATCGAGTCGAAGCTCGCCGACGAGCCCGGCGTCAACCAGGCCGCCGTGGTGATGCGGACCGATGACGAGATCGAGCGGCTCGTCGCCTTCGTCGTGGCCGAACCGGGTGTCGCCGTCGACGGGGCTGCGCTGCGCGCTGCGCTGCGTGACCAGCTTCCGCCCTATATGGTGCCGGCGCATTTCGAGGCCGTCGGTTCGCTGCCGCGCATGGTTTCCGGCAAGGTCGACCGCCGCATGCTGAAGGCCGCGCCGCTGACGGCGCCAAGCTCTGCCGGCGAGCAGGAGCCGCCGCGCAATGCGACCGAGGCCGCGCTGCTCGAGGCCGCAAAGCGCGTGCTCGGCGCATCGAGCCTGCCGCTGGAGGCGGATTTTTTCGTCGATCTCGGCGGCCACTCGCTGCTGGCGGCGCGTTTCATCTCGATCGTCCGCGAGAGTCCGGCCTATGCCGGCATCACGCTGCAGGACGTCTATGGTGCCCGCACATTGCGCGGCATGGCGGCGCTGCTCGACGGGCGCGGCATCGCCGAGGCGCAGGACCTCTCCTTCACGCCGCCGCCCTTCCTGCGGCGCTTCCTCTGCGGGCTGGCGCAGGCCGCCGTGCTGCCCGTCATCATCGGGCTCGCGACGGCGCAGTGGCTCGGCATCTTCGTGACCTACATGCTGCTGTCGGGCGAAGACCTGCCGCTGCTCGGGCAGGTCTTCGCGCTGCTCGGCGTCTATGTCGCGATCACCATCGTCACCGGCCTGATCGCGATCGCGCTGAAATGGCTCGTGCTCGGCCGGACGAAGCCCGGGGTCTATCCGCTCTGGGGCGTCTATTATTTCCGCTGGTGGTTCGCCGCCCGCGTTGCCGGCCTCGTCCATATCAAATGGCTGCAGGGCACGCCGGTGATGCGGATGTATTGGCGCCTGCTCGGCGCCAAGGTCGGGCGCGACGTCATCATCTCCGACTACGAAGCCGGCGCGATCGACCTGATCACGATCGGCGACGGCACCAGCTTCGGCTCGAAGACGACCTTCGCCAATGGCGAGGCGATCGGCGACAAGCTGATCATCGGCCGGATCAGCATCGGCGAGGATGTCTGCGCCGGAGCTTCCGTCGTCCTCGGCCATGACTGCGTGATCGAGGACCATGCCGAGATCGGCGACCTGACGGCGATCGCACCGCATGCCCGCATCGGCCAGGCCGAGATCTGGGACGGCTCGCCGGCCCGCAAGACCGGCATGGTCGATCTCGCCTCGTTGCCCCCGCAAGCCGAGGCGAGCCCGCAGCGGCGCGCCGCGATGACAGCGTTCTACGTCCTCATGCTGATCGTGCTGCCGCCGATCAGCCTGCTGCCGATCTTCCCGGCCTTCTGGCTGTTCGACAAGATCGACGACTGGATCTCGACCTGGTCGGAGGTCAGCTATCTCTGGTACCTGCCGATCCTGACCTGGCCGACCGCGATCGGGCTGATCGCGTTCACAGTGCTGCTGATGGCTGGCTTGCGCTGGGCGATCCTGCCGCGTGTGACATCCGGCTCCTATTCAATCCATTCGAGCTTCTATGCGCGCAAATGGACGGTGGCGCTGGCGACCGAGGTGACGCTGGAGACGCTGTCCTCGCTGTTCGCGACGATCTACATGCGCTTCTGGTATCGGCTGATGGGCGCGCGCATCGGCAAGGGCGCCGAGATCTCGACCAACCTCTCGGGCCGCTACGACCTGACCGGGATCGGCGCCGGCAACTTCATTGCCGACGAGGTCGTCTTCGGCGACGAGGACATGCGGCGCGGCTATATGCGCCTCGACATGACCCGCACGGGCGAGCAGGTCTTCGTCGGCAACGATGCGGTCGTGCCGCCCGGCGCGGTGATCCCCGACCGGGTGCTGATCGGCATCAAGTCGAAGCCGCCGGCCAACGACCAGATGCAAGCAGGCGATACTTGGTTCGGCTCGCCGCCGATCAGGCTGCCGACGCGGCAGAAGGTCGATCTCGGGGCCGACTGGACCTACCGGCCGTCATGGCAGAAGCAGCTGGCGCGCGGGGCGTTCGAGGCGCTGCACACCTCCTTCCCGGCGATGCTGTTCATCACCTTCGGCACCCTCGCCGTCGATCTGGTGCTGCAGCAGAAGATCAACGACCAGGACTGGACCGGCCTCGTGCTGTCCTTCATGGGCGTCGCCATGCTGATCGCGGTCGCCCAGGCCGTGATCTGCGCCGCGATGAAGTGGCTGATGATGGGCGTCTACAAGCCGGTGATGAAGCCGATGTGGTCGTTCTGGGCGATGCGCACGGAGGCCGTCGCGGTGCTCTATTGGGGGCTCGGCGGCAAGGTGCTGTTCGACTATCTGCGCGGCACGCCGTTCCTGCCCTGGTTCCTCATGCTGTTCGGCGCGAAATACGGCAAGGGCGTCTGGCTCGACTCGACGGATATCACCGAGTTCGACTGCATCACCGTCGGCGACTTCTGCACCGTCAACGCCCATTCCGCCCTGCAGACGCATCTCTATGAAGACCGCGTCATGAAGGTCGGCCGGGTGAAACTGGGCCGGGGCGTCTGCGTCGGCGCGGGCGCGACCGTGCTCTACGACACCCATGTCGGGGACTACGCCCAGGTCGGGCTGCTGACGGTGATCATGAAGGGCGAGAACCTGCCGGCGCATACGCGTTGGGAGGGGGCGCCTGCCGTGCCGGCGAAGGCGGCGGCGGGGCATTGATGAGCGCGCGCAGTGTTTGACCGTGATCGGTCGCAGCGACTAAGAGCCTGACGCAGGAATTCGTCAGGCTCAGACCATGTCCCACAACAGCTTCGGCCATCTTTTCCGCGTCACCACCTTCGGCGAGAGCCATGGGCCGGCGATCGGCTGCGTCGTCGATGGCTGCCCGCCGCTGCTGCCGCTGACGGAAGCCGACATCCAGGGCGATCTGGATCGCCGGCGGCCGGGGCAGTCGCGATTCACCACGCAGCGGCAGGAGCCCGACCAGGTCCGGATCGTCTCCGGCGTCTTCGCACGCGAGGGCGACGACGTGCAGGTCACGACCGGCACCTCGATCGGGCTGATGATCGACAATGTCGACCAGCGCTCGAAGGACTATTCGGAGATCAAGGACAAGTACCGGCCGGGCCACGCCGATTTCACCTATGACGTGAAGTACGGCATTCGCGACTATCGCGGCGGCGGGCGTTCCTCGGCCCGCGAGACGGCGATGCGGGTCGCGGCCGGCGCGATCGCGCGCAAGGTGGTGCCGGGCATGATCGTACGCGGGGCGCTGGTGCAGATGGGGCCGCACAGAATCGACCGAAACAACTGGGACTGGGACGAGGTCGGCAACAACCCGTTCTTCTGCCCGGATGCGAAGGCGGCGCAGTTCTTCGAGGGCTATCTCGACGGTGTCCGCAAGGCCGGCTCCTCGATCGGCGCGGTGCTGGAGATCGTCGCCGAAGGCGTGCCGGCAGGGCTGGGTGCGCCGATCTATGCCAAGCTCGATTCCGAGATCGCCTCCGCCCTGATGAGCATCAATGCGGTGAAGGGCGTCGAGATCGGCGACGGTTTCGGGGCGGCCGAACTCTCCGGCGAGGAGAATGCCGACGAGATGCGCGCCGGCAATGACGGCAAGCCGCTGTTCCTGTCGAACCATGCCGGCGGCGTCCTCGGCGGCATCTCGACGGGGCAGCCGATCGTGGCGCGCTTCGCGGTGAAGCCGACCTCCTCGATCCTGGCGACGCGCGCCACGGTGACCCGCAGCGGCGGCGAAGCGGACATGTTCACCAAGGGGCGCCACGACCCCTGCGTCGGCATCCGCGCCGTGCCGGTCGGCGAGGCGATGGTCGCTATCGTGCTGGCCGACCAATATCTGCGGCACCGGGCGCAGGTCGGAGTTATCGAGCCGCGCTGGCCGTTTCAGCCGTAGCGGGGGCGTCATTCTCGGACCGCGCGGCGGACCCAAAATTCTCTGGCAGAGAAGGGCTGCGCTCCTCCGGCAGGAGGTGCTCGGGGCATATCTGCCCTCGTGCCTTTAGCTGCAACAGCGGGCCATTTCGGCAAATCTCAGGAAATATTCAGCCACATCGCTGTTCAAGGCGACGGAACGGTAGACAAAGCGGCTGCAATTTTCCAGAATGAATTCTCTGTATGCATCACTATTGTCGAATTTGGCTGCCTGACCAGGGTCGTTGCAGTACAGATTCATAAGGATTGGGTCCAGATTCATCTCGCAGTAGTGACAGCATTTGTCTGATCATCAGATCAAGAAAGCTCATGTCAAGACACGATAGGAGTAATCTTGGGGCAGATCGAAGGATCATCTGGGCTCATTGACCTCCCAAGAAATTCGGAGGGCGTTCAGGTTGCGGTGATCGGCTGCGGGGCCTGGGGGCGGAACCTGGTCCGCTGCTTTGCTGAGCTGGGTTTTCTCGGCGCGGTTGTCGATCACCACCCTGCGACGGCGGAGTCTCTTGCTGCCAAGTATGGCAGCCGAGCCTTGTCCTTTGAGCAGGTGCTGGCCGAGCCTTCGATCCAGGCCGTGGCGGTCGCGACGCAGCCGTCGACCCATCACGACCTGGCCAAGCGCGCGCTGCTGGCCGGAAAACATGTCTTCGTCGAGAAGCCGCTCGCGATGGAGATCGGACATGCCGAGGAACTGGCCGACCTGGCACACCGCCTGGGCCGGCGGCTCATGGTCGGGCATATCCTCCAGTATCATCCCGCCTTTTCGAGGCTCCAGAGCCTCATCGCGACCGGTGTCATCGGCCGTGTCCTGCGGCTTCAGGCCAACCGGATGAACCTGGGGGCGATCCGGCTCGAAGAGGATGTGCTCTGGTGCCTGGGGCCGCATGATGTCTCCATCATCCTGGCCATCGTGGGCGCAGAACCAAGCGAGGTTCAGGGGGTCGGCGGCTACCACCTGCGAAACGCGATAGCCGACGCCGCCACCCTTCACCTGACCTTCCCGGCCGGGGAACAGGCCCAGATCAACCTGTCCTGGTTGAATCCTGTCAAGGAGCATCGGCTTACCGTGATCGGGACGGAAGCCATGATCGTGCTCGATGACGGCGCGCCATGGGAACGCAAGCTGCTGCTGTACCGGCACAGCGTGAATGTGGCGGAGCATGCAACGGCAACGATCCGAGCAGAGCCGCTTCCGGTCCCGGTGGAAGCGAGCGAGCCGCTCAAATGTGAATGCCAGCATTTTATCGACTGCATCGCCCAGGGGCGTGATCCCATCACGGATGGTGACGAAGGGTTGCGCGTGATGCGGGTCCTGGCCCGGGCCAGCATGACGATGAACCCCGGTCATGGCGGGCAGGCCGTTGCCGGGGGCGCGGACGACGGCCGCCGCGTTTCCGAAGCTCATGAAACGGCTGCGCCGAGCCAGATCCCCTTTACCGATCTTTGCGCGCAGCGCCGGCATCTTGGACCGGCGGTCGACGAGGCGATCCACAGGGTTCTCGACCACGGCGCCTACATCATGGGTCCGGAGGTTGCGCAACTCGAGGCAGATCTCTCCGCGTTTTGCGGTGCCAAGCACGCGATTTCCTGCGGCAGTGGAACCGATGCCCTGGTCCTTGTCCTGATGGCCAAGGGGGTGAAGGCCGGCGATGCGGTGTTCTGCCCGTCCTTCACCTTCGCCGCTACCGCAGAAGCCATAGCCTTGCTTGGCGCGACCCCGATCTTCGTCGACATCCTCCCCGATACCTTCAACTTCGATGTCGGGAGCCTGCGGCCGTCCATGGAAATGGCCAGGGCCAGGGGCCTCAACCCGGTCGGCATCATCACGGTCGACCTGTTTGGACAGCCGGCCGACTACGACCGTATCGAGGCGGCCGCAGATCGCGAGGGGCTGTGGCTGGTCTGCGATGCGGCTCAAAGCTTTGGCGCAAGCTACAAGGGGCGTAAGGTCGGCACGATCGGGCTTGCGACCGCGGCGAGCTTTTACCCGGCCAAGCCCCTGGGCTGCTATGGCGATGGCGGCGCGGTCTTCACAGACGATGGCGAATTGGCCGACATCATCCGTTCCCTGCGCATCCATGGCCAGGGGGCGGATAAGTACGACAATGTCCGGATCGGCATGAACGGCCGTCTCGACACGTTGCAGGCCGCCATTCTGATCGAAAAGCTGAAGATATTTCCGGAGGAGATCGCTGCCCGCAACCGGATCGCCAGCCGCTACAGCGAGCAGCTTCGCGACATTGCCGCCGTGCCGCATATCCTGGCGAACACGACTTCGGTCTGGGCGCAATATACGCTGCGGCTTCCCGAGCTCGATCGCGGGGCCTTCCAGGCCTTCCTGGCGGCGGCGGGCATTCCAACAGCCGTCCACTACCCAAAGCCCCTGCATCGCCAAGCTGCGTACAAGCACTTTCCGGCCGCCCCGAACGGCCTGCCAGTCTCCGAGCGTCTCGCTGCCGAGGTCGTCAGCCTGCCGATGCATCCTTATCTGACCGAGGACGTTCAAGGCCGGGTCACGGCCGCCGTGCGGGCCGCATTGGCGGCTCAGGCTTGATTTCCGTCTGGCGCAGGAGAGCCGACACTGCCGTTCACAAAGTCCCTCAGGTGCCTTCAGGGGGGCGCGACTGCAGCCCATCGGCCTGCTTCGGAGACACTCTGCCGATCGGGATATCGCAGTGACCGCTATCGAATGTCGGAAAACGACCCAAAGGCGACGTTCGAACGGCGCGCAGCGAATGTCCGCTTCGAGCCCATGCCTTACTTCGCAGTCGCTGCGAGAAGCTGTCGAAAAAGTTGGCCTAAACCGACCTTTCGTCCGCACCGGCTTAGGTTTAGCCCCTATATGAACCGAATCGCAAATAGAGGGATTTTGTATGAGTTGGCGAAAAGACGTTACCATTCCCGAGGACAAGTTCGATTCCGCGCTCGACTACTACAAATCCGTGCGGAAAGGCATGCGCGAGAAGGCCAACCATAACAAGTTCGAGGCCCAGATATGTTTCATAACAATCATCGCGTGCACTCTGCTCGCACCTTTGTTTGTGACGTTGGGTGAGGGGGTGTTGCTATCAAAGGTTATTCCATCGTTGCTGTCGGTAATGGCAGGCGGCCTCACAAGTTGGCTGCAGCTCAGGAAACCGCAACGCCTGTGGGTTCTGTACCGGCGTGCACAGCGCGAATTGGAGGAACAGAAAGCCAATTTCGACTTCAAGGATGGGGATTTCGCCGATTCGGTGGAGGCGGACAAGCTGCTCGCGCGGAAAGTTACGCAAACCGCCCGGTGGGTGCATGACTCGTGGGAAGGTCTGGTTCCCGAGCCCGAAATGCTCGCCAGCGGCCATGGCAAGAAAGTGTCAGACAAACGGAAAAGCGATGACACAGCCAAAGGTAGCTAATTCGCCGCTCAATACTAAATACGGCAGGTTTGATCTCTACGTCTTCGCTTGGTCCAACAACGAGCAAGATAACGTTCTGGCGCTGACATCCAACTTCGCAGGCAGGCCGCCGTTGGTCCGCGTTCAAAGCGCCTGCTACACGGGCGAGATTTTTGAAAGCACGGATTGTGACTGTCACTGGCAGTTAGAAACGGGCCTTCATCGTATTCAGGAAGAGGGAGGGATTTTCATCTACATGCTGTGCGATGGGCGTGGCGCGGGCCTGCTAACTAAAATCAAAGGCATGAACATCACCGCGACGGAAGGTTTGGACACTGCAGAAGCATACAAGAAGCTTGGCTCGCCCCTTGATCCACGTGAGTATGAGCGGGCGGCCTTTGTACTAAAGCATTTCGGCGTGACGTCGTGCCGGCTTTTAACGAACAATCCGCGAAAGGTCGTGGGGCTGGAACAATACGGCATCGATGTCACGCGAGAGGAGCATATGAGCGAACCCACCGCGCTGAATGAACCTTACCTTCGCTCGAAAGCTGAGAAGCTCGGCCACATGATGAAACGGTTTGGAACTGACGGCTAAGTTGGGCTTTCTGGAGATTGTTTGCGCTGCGCTCGAATTTCGTACCGTTCCGCGAACGGCAGGTTTATCCCGCATAGCTGCGGAGCTATCCTAATGACTGCTTTCGGCCCATCTCGGACATTCAGCGATCCCAGAGAGCGGCTGGTGATTCATGAGAATGACCCAGCGGATTGAACCGCCGTGCGTTCCTGTCAGAGCATGACTGCGGACGATTTCTGCCGATTGGCAAAACGTCACCACCAATCACATCAGGTTCGAGCGTGACGACAGGGATCATGCATTTCAGCAATACTGAAAATGCGTGACCGCTTCATTGCGGATGAAGTCGCGCCGTATTAGCTTGGGCGCATGAAGCTCGACGCCTGGCTCACGCAGAACAAGATCGCCCGCAGCGCCTTCGCCAAGAAGGTCGGCCTGTCGCCCGCAAGCGTCACCGCGCTCTGCAACGATCAAGGCGCCTGGATCTCGCGCGAAAGCGCCGAGCGCATCGCCGCCGCGACCGGCGGCTCCGTCACTCCCAATGATTTCCTCGGCCTTTCCGGGCCGCGCGAGGCTGCCATGTCGAACAATGTCACCGCCACCATCGAGGCCTTCGCCCGCGGCGAGATCGTCATCGTCACCGATGACGACGATCGCGAGAACGAGGGCGATCTCATCGTCGCGGCCTCGCTCTGCACGCCGGAGAAGATGGCCTTCATCATCCGCAACACCTGCGGCATC
>DATDBB010000292.1:0-2102 GCA_036525085.1 Allobosea sp. | reverse complement strand
CGTGGATCTGCGAGCTACAAAATTCAACGATTTCAATGGGTTAGGAGTGGCGGAGACGGAGGGATTCGAACCCTCGATACCCTTGTGGGGTATGCTCATTTAGCAAACGAGTGCCTTCAGCCTCTCGGCCACGTCTCCGTTAGACGCTCTATGCCCGATTGCCGCTTGCTTTGACAAGCCATCGAACCGACAAATCCTGAGGGTTTCCAGAAGCGACCGCTGCGCTTCGTTCGATGCGCGTGGATCGCTGTCGCAAAGCTGTCAAAGCGACTGGACAGCCCGTTCGCCACCGACTATACCGCGCCGACCAACAGGGATGCGCACCCCGCTTCCCCGGCGCCCAGATAGCTCAGTTGGTAGAGCATGCGACTGAAAATCGCAGTGTCGCTGGTTCGATTCCAGCTCTGGGCACCATTTTTCCCTCCCGATTTCTGCCAATTCAACATTCCTAACCGTCGCAGAGCCTGCTGGCCGGCGCGATCCGCAGGCGTGTCGCGATGACAGCGCTTCAGATGCGCAATGACAAAGTCGCGACGTCGGAGGCCACGATTCGATCGCAGCGCCGCCTCTTCGCCTGCCCTTCAGGACAGGCGGCGATCCTGGATGTCGAGGATGCGGTCGCAGATCGCGCGGTGCTCGGCCAGAAGCTCTTGGAGCGGCGTCAGCGGGCGGAAGGCGCGCGCGTCATGCGCCTCCTCGGCGTCCTCGACCCAGGCCTCGATCGCCTCGTCGGCGGCCTGGATCTGATGCTGCCGCAAAGTTTCGGCGACAGGCTCGCCGCGCTCCTGCGCGATCCGCAACGCGATCCTGCGCCGAAGCGCCTGCTCCGCCTCCAGCACCAGTTCGAGTTCGTCGCGATAGGCCATGACATCCAATCCTGCCGCGCGAGCCATGCGCCCCGCTAAGGCCATAGCGCAAATGAACGGGGGCGGCAGATTCCTGCCGCCCCTAAACGATGAACGGACACCACAGAGACTCGTGGACCGCTACTGGACGATCCCGCGCTTGGTCAGCCCGTCGATGTCGCAGCGGCAGGAGCTGCCGACCGGGAGCGGCGGCGCAGGGCAGGCTCCGCGCGAGGTCGCGCAGATGCGCCCGCCGCCCCGGCGATAGCGCAGACCGTCGTCATAGCCACCTCGGCGACGATCATAGCCTCGGTCGTAACCGCGATCATTGGGTTCCTGGTAGCGCTGGCGCGGCTGATATTCCGGCGGCGGCGGCGGGCGGTAGCCGGGGCGCATCGGCCCGAAGGGATCGCCATAGATCTGCGCGCCGGCCGAGGTCGCCGACATCAGTGTCGCGCCAACCATCGCCACTAGTGCGAGCTTACGAAGCATCATGCATTTCCTCTCAGCTTGTGCCATCGCACAGCCATCAAAGGCCGGCAGGCCAATAAGGTTCCGGATAGCAGGGCGTTCATGAATGGCGGGTGAAACGCTGCGGGCCGGCTCAGGCCTCATCGTCCTGGCGCGGCGGCAGGCCGGTCTCGGCCTCCTCGACCGGCTCGCCGGGGATGACATATGTGCCTTTCAGCCAGCGGCCGAGATCGATGTCGGCGCACCTGGCCGAACAGAAGGGCTTGTAGCGCGCCACCACCGGCTTGCCGCAGATGGCGCAGGGCTTGGCCTGAGAGGGCTTGGCAATCGGCGGCGTGTTCTCGTTGTCAGCCATATTTGAGCGTGATGCCTCCATCGACGACCAGTTCGATGCCGGTCACATAGCGCGCTTCGTCGCTGGCGAGGAACAGCGCGGCATGGGCGACGTCCCAAGCCTCGCCCATATGGCCCATCGGGACCTGCGCGTCACGCGCCGCCCACATCGCATCGACATCGCCCTCGCCATAGGCCTCGGCGAGGCCGGCGGAATGCTCGACCATCGGCGTCTTCATCAGGCCCGGCAGGATCGCGTTCACGCGGATTTTCTGGGGCGCGTATTGCACGGCGGTGGTGCGGGTGAGCTGATTCAGCCCCGCCTTGGTGGCCGAATAGCTGGCATAGGGCACGCCGGTATGGCGGATCGAGGCGATCGACGAGATGTTGATGATCGAGCCGCCCTCCCCGCTCTCCTCGAACTGCCGCTGCATCACCGGGATGACGTGCTTC
>DATDBB010000291.1:0-6159 GCA_036525085.1 Allobosea sp. | reverse complement strand
AGCGGCTTCAGCGCCGATTTCAGCAGGGTCTCGGTGATCGAGCGGCCGACGCTGCGCAGCACATCCTCGAAGCGCTTGCCCTCGACGATGCCCTTGGCGAAGGCGTTGGTGATCGACTTGCCGAAGCTCTCGGCCGATTTGTTCAGGCTCTGCGTCAGAGAGCCGAGCGAACGCATGTCGGACAGGCGGGAGGAGAGCACGATGTCGTCATCGGCCATGGCGGACCTCACAGGCGGGAGCAAACGAAAAGCAGGGTCAGGTGTCGGGATGGGCCGCCATCAGGGCTCGCAGCGCATCACGCCCCGGCGCCGCCGATGACAGGTTTTCGGCCTGATGGGCGCGCAAGGCCGCGCCGATCTCGCGCGGGGTCGCGGCCCAGAAGGTGTCGGGCGGCCAGGCGAGCCGGCCGAGGCCGAAGGCCATGACCTCGCGCCAGGGAAACGGAACAGGCGCCGCCAGCGGGGTCAGGTCGCCGGCGGCTGCGGAGGGCGGGATGACGCCTCTGCCTCCCCGGGCTGATCGCCGAAGGTCGCATCGAGCAGGTCGATGGCCGCCCGGATCGCTCCGTTGAGACCACTGTCAAAGGCCAGGCTCGCGACCTGATTGTCGCTGACGCTGCTGCCGGCGCCGCGAAGCCCGGCCGCGAGGATGCGCGTCACGTCGCGCGCCGAGAGCTTCCCCCCGGCGAAGCGCTCGCCCAGCGCCGGCAGGCTGTCCACGGCGAAGGCGTGTTCGAGCTCGGCGAGAGCGCCGAGCGTCAGACGCATCGGCAGCGCCTGTCCATCGGCCATGAGAGCGGTCTCGCCGCGATAGCGGTTGATCATGCCGGCCTCCCTCAGAGCGCGGTGAAGGCGAGTTGGCCGGCGGATTCCAGCGACAGGTCGAAAGTGACCTCGCCGGCATGGTCGCCGCGATATTCCAGGCTAGATAACTGGAAAGGCCCGGTGACGGTGCCGAAATCAGGCACGATCACCTGCCAGTCGCGGATCGCACCGTCGAAGAAGATCTGGCGCACCAGCGCATCGGAGGCCTCGTCCTTGAAAATGCCCGCGCCGCTGATCGCCGCGCGCCGCATGCCTGCGCCGGCCAGCAATTCGCGCCAGCGGCCGGCGGATTCGGAATGCGTCACATCGACGGTCTCCGCGTTGAAGGCGATCTGCCGGGCGCGCAGCCCCGCCACCGTGACGAAAGCGCCCTCCGCATCCGCCGCCTTGAGCAGCAGATCTTTGCCTTTCTGTGCCGACATCCGGCGTCTCCCTGGTTCAGCGTTGATGAAATCAGAGCGTTTCGGTGACGGCTCGGAAGCGGATCGCGACGAAGGCGAGCCCGGTCGCGCCGTCCCGCGCCAGCCGGCTGGAACTCCAGCGCAGGTTGACGAGCCCGTGCCCGATGGGCGCGAGCGGAGCCTCGTCCAGCGCCTTGACGATCAGCGCTGCCGCCTCCAGGGCCCGGCGTGAGGAAGAACTTTCGCCGGCCCAGACGGTCAGCCCGAGATCCTGTTCGCAGCCGCGGTCGCTGCCGGTCGACCAGTCGCGCGCCTCGACATCGCCATGCACGACATAGACGCCGCTCGCCGCGCGAGGCGCCTCGTCATGGATGCGGCCGGAGCCGATCAGGGCGCTCAGCTCGGCGTCGTCTTCGAGCCGTCCCTGGATCGCGGCGCGCAGGGCGAGGACCGCGTCGCTCATGGCGAGACCTCCAGGACGTGACAGATAAGGCGGCGCCGGCTGCCATCGGGATCGGCGACCGTACGGATGTCGAAGCGGCGTTCGCCATCGCGCAGGCGCCGACCGGCATCGACGCCCGCACGCCAGCGCATGGTGATGCGATGCGTCGCGACCTGCTCCGGCCGACCCCGACGCCAGTGCTCATCGCCCGCGAGCCATTCGACCTGCGCCCAGAGCGCCGCAACGGTCTCGAAGTCCTGTGTCGTGCCGCCGAGCCCGTCCGGCATCGAGACCGGGGCCTCGAGCATGAGGCGGCGACGCAGAGCGCCGACAGGCGGGTCATCCGTGGCCGCCATGGTCAGAGCCTCACGCGGCGGAACGGCGCGACCAGCGCCATGATCTCGGGCGGCAATGCCTCGGAGTCGCGCCCGACGACATCGCCACGCTGCTCGAACCAGCGCGCGGCCAGCCGCAGGACCGCCTGTCGCAGCAAGGCCGGAACCGCAGAGGCCGTCGCACCGAAACCGGCGACGACATCGATCTCGATGGCGCCACGGGCACGGCCGATCTCGGGCACCTCCCCCACCAACCGAATGACCGGAGGATCGGCAGCGATATCGAGTTGCAGCGCAGCCGGCGCGACCGGTTGAGCCACGCCAACCACGTCGTAGACGCGCGCAGCGGTAATCGCACTGACAGGCGAGAGCGGCAGGCGGATCTCGCCACCATCGGGCCAGCGATCGATCACGATGCGCCAGGCCTGGTCGACCAAGAGCCGGCCGGCCGCTGCCTCGATCATCAACCGCGCGGCGGTGATCAGCGTGCCCAGCAGGTCATCCTCCGCATTCTGGTCGAGGCGCAGGAACATCTTGGCTTCAGGCAGCGAAACCGGCTCCTGCGCCGGCGGGGTCAAGGCAAGCGGCGTCATGGTCGCTCCGATCGTGGGTTCAATTGCGGGAGCCGACGCGCTATCCAGCACCTCCTGTCGGGGAGGAGCGCGATGCGCGTCGGACATCTGATCGGCCTCATCGGCCTCGCTTGCGGCCTGGCACTGGCCGCGAACTCAGCGAGCGCCGTCGTCGGCGGCCGTGATGGCGGGCCGGCTGCCGGCTCGACGCTGATGGTTCTCAATGCGCGGGGCGGCGTCTGCACCGGCATCGTGCTGTCGGCACGAGCGATCCTGACGGCAGCCCATTGCGCGGCCGGCGGCACCGAACTGCGCATCCACTGGAAGGAAGGCAGCGGCGAGCCCGTGCTGATCGCACCGGCCTCCGTCGCCCTCCATCCCGAGTTCAAGGCCAATGCGGTCGCCGCGCGGCAACGCTCCATCGACATGGCTCTGGTGCGACTGGCCGAGCCGCTTCCAGCGCGCTTCGCACCCGCCACGCTCGTCGACGGAGCGCTGCCGCGTGCCGGCGCTTCGGTGACGCTGGCCGGCTACGGCATCTCGCGCGAAGGCGAGGCTCGGACTACCGGCGTCTATCGTTCCGCCGCCCTCGTCGCGGTCGAGCCCTATGGGCCGGGCCGGGTCCTGCTCTGGGCGGCCGATCCGGCCGGCGCCGGCAAGCGGCTGGGCCCCGGCGCCTGCCAGGGCGATTCCGGCGGGCCGATGACAGCGGCCGATGGCGGCATCGTCGCGGTGACGAGCTGGTCGACCGGGCCATCCGGCAAGAGCTGCGGCCTGCTGAGCCAGGGCGTGCTGGTCTCACCGCAGCGCAATTGGATCGACGGCACGCTGGCGAAATGGGCCGAGCGAGCCTCCTGGACGAGCGCTCGCTGACGGAGGGGCTGGACTGCGCCGCCGCAGGCCATAGATTGAGTCCCCTCGTTCACTTGGTCTGCAACATGATAATGCGCCGTCTCGCCCTTGTTCTCGCCCTCGTCGTCGGCGCTTCGCCGGCGCTTGCCGTCGTCGGCGGCACGAACTCGCAGGACGCGCGCGGGGCGCGCGCCTCGACCCTGCGCGTCGAGACCAGCCGCGGCGAGCTTTGTTCCGGCGCCGTGATCGCGCCGGAACTGGTTCTCACCGCGGCGCATTGCCTGATGGGCGGCGGCTCGGTCAGCGTGGTCAGCCTCGATCCGCGCTTCCGCGCGCGCCGGCACGCTGTCATCGCCGTGCTGCCGCATCCGACATTCGTTCCCGGGACGACGCCGCGGACTCAGCCCGGCGCCGATCTCGCGATGCTGCGGCTCGCGGCCCCGCTGCCGGCCGACATCCAGCCGGTGACGCTGGGCGGTGGCCTCTGGCAGGGCGAAGCCGTGTCGATGGCGGGCTTTGGCCTCTCGATCGAGAACAACAAGAAGACGGCACGCCGCCTGCGCGAGACCCGGCTGGTCAACGCGGGCAATTACACCACGCAGAACACGGTGAAGGTCGCCGTCGATGCCGATTCCCGCGGCGAAACCCCCGGCGCCGGCGCCTGCCGGGGCGATTCCGGCGGGCCCGTCCTGCGTGGCGATGTCCGCTCGCGCGATCTCGTCGGCATCGTCAGCTGGTCGAGCGGCCCGCTGAACGCACGCGAACGCCGCATCTGCGGTGGCTTTACCGCGATCACCCCGGTCGCCGAACATCGCAGCTGGATTTCGGATGCCGCCGCACGGCTGCTCGCCATGGGGCCGAACCCGCGCCTGATGGAACCGCAACCGCCCTCCGCGGGCTATAGCTGGTGGTTCTCGCGCTGAGGACAGGGCGTTGAGGCCCTGTCCTCAGACGTCCAGGCCGCCTCCCGGGGCTGGTCAGACCGCGAAGCGCAGCCCCTTGATCGCTGCGAAGTCCTGCACGCCGCCGCCGACCCGCTTGGTCGTGTAGAACAGCACATAGGGCTTGGCGGAATAGGGATCGCGCAGGATGCGGACGCCCGCCCGGTCGACGACGAGATAGCCGCGCCGGAAGTCGCCGAAGGCGAGCGAGACCGCATTGTTGGCGATGTTGGGCATGTCCTCCGCCTCGACCAGCGGGAAACCGAGCAGCGTCGCCGGAGCCCCGACCGAGGCCGGCGGGTGCCAGAGATACTGACCGGTCGAGTCCTTGAACTTGCGCACCGCGGCTTGCGTCTTGCGGTTCATCACGAAGGAGGCGTTCTGGCGATAGCCGGCCTTCAGCGCATAGACGAGATCGACCAGGATGTCGGAGGGGTTCGCGGCCGCGAAATTGCCGGCGACGCCGGTGTTGAGCACGCCGATATTGCCCCAGCTCCAGCTCGCCTCGGCGACCGTCGGATAGGCCAGGAAGCCCTTGGGCTTGTCGATGCCATCGCCATTGACGAAGGCCGCGCCCTCCTGTTCGGCGAAGGCGCTCTCGACCTCCTCGGCGATCCACTGATCGATATTGACGATAGCGTCGTCGAGCAGCGTCTGCGTCGCCGCCGGCATGGCATAGAGTTCCATGGCCGGGAAGGAGAGTTCGGCTAGCGTCGGCGTGCCGGTCTGCGGGCGAGCGGCGGCTTCCGCGACCCACCCGGCGGCCGGGCCGGTGGTCGAGAACGCCTTCTTGTAGGTGCCCGACGAGATCGTCCTGACGGTGGCGATGGCGCGGATCGGCGAGACATTCGCCAGCCGCCGCAGGATCTCGCTCTCGACGGTGGACGGCGCGAGATAGCCGCCATCGGGGCCGGAGCCGGCCGAGAGCGCCTTGGCCTCGAGCCGCTTCAACCCGCCGGCCTCGCCGCTGCGAATATAGGCGGCGAAGGCAGCCTTGTGCTCGCCGACCAGCGGATCGCGCGGTTCGTCGCGGCCGAGCGCCGGGCGGCTGCGATCGAGCGTCAGGCGGTCGATCCGGCGCATGGCGTCGTCGAGAGCGACATCCATCCGCGCCATTTTCTCCTCGGTCAGCGGATCGACACCGTTGCGGGTCTCGATCTGCGTCAGCCTCTCGTCATTGCTGACGCGATAGTTTTCCAGCGTGTAGCGGAGGTCGTCGAAGGCCAGCGACAGGTCGGAGCCGGCCGCCTTGCTCTCGGGTGCGTGGTTGGCAGTGGTCATGGTCTCTCCTCGGGTGGAACGGTTCAGAGTCAGGCGAAAGCCGGCGCGGCGCGCAGCGCCTTGACGGCGGAGATGCGGGCCTGCGGCAGCATCGGGAAGGTGACGATCGAGATCTCCCAGAGATCGATGCGCTCCAGCCGGCGCAGGCCGCTGCGCGGCTCGGTGCGGGCCTTCTCGGAGCGGAAACCGATCGAGAGGCCGTCGATCGCGCCCTCCCGCATCAGCGCATGGATTTCGCGGGCTCGAGCGACGGCCAGCGAGAGTTGGCCCCTCACGAAAAGCCCACGCGCATCCTCGGAAAGCATGACCCAGCGGCCGATCGGCTCGGCTGGATCATGCTGCCAGAGCAGTTTGACGCCGGCCGGACCACGGCGCGCGAGGCTCTCGCGGAAGGCGCCGGGCTCGACCACGTCCTTGCCGAGATCGGCGATGCCGAAGAGGCTGGCATAGCCCTCGAACAGGCCGTCCGGCCTGATCCGCGCCGGCGGCAGGGGCAGGAACTTGGATTCAC
>DATDBB010000290.1:0-28173 GCA_036525085.1 Allobosea sp. | reverse complement strand
CGACGGCATCGATCACCCGGCCACGGACCACGAACCAGAACCCCGTCCAGCCGGCGGCGAGGAGGGCGAGCAGGACGAAGGGGGCGTAGAGCCAGAAGCGGCTGCTGCGTCGCCCGGAAGTGGTAGCGGTCATGCGGTGGCGATCCATTGCTCTCAGGTTGCCGCATTGCTTTGGCGAAAAACCGGTTCCCACTTTTTCGCGCGATGCTGTATGGCCGGGAGATTGTTAGCTCCCGCAGGATGCGGGCGCCAGCCGAGGGGATGGCGCAGGCGCCGCCGGACATCAAGCAGGCCGGCGGGGCCAAATTATGGGCCGTGCGGATCTTTGGGAGCTACATGACCTCGCATTTCGGCGCCACGGAGCTCTGGGTCTTCGGTTACGGCTCGCTGATCTGGCGGCCCGGATTCGATTTCGAGGAGAGCGTCCCGGCGCGGCTGCATGGCTATCACCGCTCGCTGTGCATTTTCTCGCATGTCCATCGCGGCACGCCGGAGCGGCCCGGCCTCGTGCTCGGGCTCGATCGCGGCGGGGTCTGCCGGGGGGTAGCCTTCCGGGTCGCGGCGAAGAAAGCGCAGGAAACGGTCGACTATCTGCGCGCCCGCGAGCAGGCGACGGCGGTCTATCTGGAACGCCTGATGCCGGTCAGGCTCGAGGACGGCCGCAACGTCACGGCGCTGGTCTATGTCGCCGACCGCAAGCACCTGCAATATGCCGGGCGCCTGCCGCGCGAGCAGCAACTCGAACTGGTTCGCCATGGCCGCGGCAGCTCGGGCGAGAATCCGGACTATGTCCTGCTCACCGACGAGCATTTGCGCACGATGGGCATCTTCGACCCGGTCCTGGCCGGGCTGGCGCAAGCGCTCGCGCCGGGCGCGGCACCGCGCCCGAAGCATTAGGTCTCAAACCTCCGGCATCAAATCGAGCAGTGCGGCGCGGCGACTGATGCCGTCCTCGGCCAGGAGATGGACGTGGATTTCGCTGGCGCCGGCCTGCGCCACCGCCTGCTGCCAGCGCGTCAGCGCGGCCTCGATTCCGAACGGGCCGCTGTCGCGGGCCGCCAGGATGCGCCTGTCGGCCGAGACCGCCAGCAGCACCGCATCGGTGAAGCCGAGCGCATGGTCGTCGCCGATCGCAAAGACCGAGGCGACATAACGCCGGCCGGAACGGCCGCGCCAGGCGGTGAAGCGGCGCTCCCCCAGCCCGGCCGTGCTGCGCATCGGCAACTCGCGGGCGGCCGGCGCCGGCTCGTCCGCAACCGACAAGGGCTGCGCGAAGAGATCGGCCTGGCGCGAGGCGATGTGATCGTCGTGGTGTCGATAGGCGAGGGCAGCCATATCGTTCCTCCTTTGTTCTGAAAACAAAATGAGAACGAAACGGCTTCGAGTCAAGAGCGCGCCGTCGGGCGCACGGTGGCGGGGATCAGCGCTGCTGCCGAAACATGTCAGCAGTCTGCGCGATTCAGGCTTTGGCCAGCGGGTCGAGCCCCAGCTTTGCCAGTTCGGCGCGGCCCTGGGCGAGCAGCCGGTCGCTCGCCGTCTCAATGGTTTCCTGCAGCCGCGCCTGGAACGCGACCTTGTCCAGCCCCGGCTCGATCGGCGGCAGGATTTCGAGGCGGATCGTTCCGGGCCGGCGCAGGAACTTGCGGCGCGGCCAGTAGAGGCCGGAATTCAGCGCGACCGGCAGGCAGGGCAGGTTCAGCTCGGCATAGAGATGGGCGACGCCGAATTTGTAGGCCGGGGGCGCGCCGGCCGGGCGGCGGGTACCCTCGGGGAAGATCAGGAGCTGGCGGCCATTATCGCGCAGCTCGACCTTGGCGCGGCGCGTGACCTGGGCCAGGGCACGGGCCCTACCGCCGCGATCGACCGGGATCATCCTGAATTTGTGCAGGCACCAGCCGAAGAACGGGATCCAGGTCAGCTCGCGCTTCAGGATGAAGATCGGATCCTTGAAGAGCGTCATCATCACGAAGGTTTCCCAGAAGGACTGGTGCTTCGCGGCGACAATCATGCCTCCCTCCGGGATGTTCTCGCGCCCCGTGATCTCGTAGCTGGTCCCGGCGACGACCCGCATCAGCCAGAGCGCGGTACGAGCCCAGGCGACCGTGACCGCGAGCAAGGCGCGTCGCGGCAGCAGCAGCGCCGGAAAGGCCGCGAAGACCAGCCAGAGGGCGAGGTTCGCGTAGAACAGGACGTTGAAGACGAGGGAGCGCAGGATCAGCATGGCGCGCAAAGAGCTTGCGGCCTCGCCGCCGTCAAGCGCGGAGGTCGGGTTCAGCCATCCTGGCGACTGTTTTTCGCCTGGCTGCGTCTTTCCTGCTCCGGCCCGATCTGCTCGGCCGGCCTGGCCGAGACCGGCTTGCGGCCTCCGATGATGACGGAAAGCCGGGACGTTTCGGGATCGCTCTCGATGGTGCTGCGCAAGCGGGCCGCGAGAAACTTGGCGTATTCCGGCACGAGCACCTTCAGCGTGCCCCAGCGGTTCCACCAGCCGGCGGTGTCGATCTGCTCGCTGACGACGGGATGCGGCAGGAGGCGGACATTCGGCATCGCATGGGCGAACTCCGCGAGAGTGCGCGGCATGTGATAGTTCGAGGTCACGACCAGCAGCGAGCGGAAGCCATGCTTGCGCTGCCAGCGGCGCGCCTCGATGGCGTTGCCGATGGTGTTGCGAGCGCGATAGTCGAGATCGACGCAGCAGGCCAGGAGTTCGCGTGCCGAGGGGTTGAGCTTCGCCAGTTCCTCGCGGCTGGTCTTCTCGTTGACGCCTGATATCAGCAGGCGCGAGCCCCGGTCGGCGCCGAGCAGGCCTATGGCGTCGCCGATGCGCTGCGAGCCGCCGGTAACGACCACGATGGCGTCAGTGCGGGGGACGGTGACGGGCTCGCGGCCGGCGATGCCCGAAGCGAAGCGGATATAGCCGAGCGTGAGCGCCGCGCCCGCCACGAGGGGCAACACGAGCATGCTCCAGAGCGCGACGCGCCAAAGCTTCACGCGCCGCCCGACGGCCTCGGCTGCCGGGTCGGTATTGCGCGCGATGTAGGTCAGCCGCTCCTGAGCCAATTGCTCGTGCCTGGTGCCGATCATCGCCATGACGCCCACAGTCTAGAGCGGCAATCAGGCATAAGCGCGGCAATCGGGCTGAACCGGCCGGGGAGCGTCCAATGGAGCTGACAGGCATGCCGGAATGGCACCGACCGGCCGAGCTTTCCGTCTGCGAGGATCGCCATCAGGCTGCCCCCCCGGCCAGCACGCGCAGATAATGCCTGACCGTGAAGCGCGAGACGAGCCCCGAGATCGCGGCGACGACGACGGCCACGAGAATGACCGCGACATAGCCCGACCAGCCGATCTCGAAGGCGCCGAACATCGCCTGGAGTTGCTCGGCCTCCGGCGCCGCGCTCCAGCGCGAGGAGAGCCAGCCGAGCAGGGCGATGACGACGATCGCGGCGAACCCGCCGACGGCCCCGCCCCTCAGACCCAGCCTGACGAAGCGGCTCTGGAACTCGCGCGCGATGAAGGCATCGTCCGCCCCGACCAGATGCAGGACCTCGACGCTGTCGCGGCTGCCGGCCATGGCGCCACGCGTGGCGAAGGCGACCGCCAGCGCCGCGGCCGTCAGGACCAGCAGCACGATCGCTGCGCCGGACATGATGATGGTGCTCGCCATGGTCGAGAGCCTGCGGACCCAGAGGCGGTGATCGTCGAGGATCGCGGTCGGAACCTCGCGTCGCAGCGCCGCGCCGAAGGCAGCAAGATCCGGGCCGGCGCTCGACCTGAGCTTGAGCACGATCAGCCGCGGCACCGGCAATTCGACGAGATCCAGCCCCGCGCCGAGCCAGGGTTCGAGCAGCCGGTCGGATTCCGTCCTCGGCACGGCGCGCACGGTTTCGACACCGTCGACGGCCTGGGCCATCGCCACGGCACGCGCGATGTCGGCCTCGACGTCACGGCGCGAATCCGGCCTGATCTGGATCGTCATCTCGTTGGCGACGGCGCCGCGCCACTGCTCCGAGGCGCGGGCCGCGAGCACGGCGGCGCCGGCGCTCAGCGCCGCCAGGAAGGTCAGGATCGCGATCACCGCCATCAGCGCGCGGCCGGCGACCGTATCGACCGGCACCAGCGGCTGGTCGCGCCGCAGATTGCTCGGCAGCGCCCGCTCCTCGCCTTCGTGGTTACGGGGGTCAGGCATCGACATGGAGATGGCCGTCGGCGAGCACGAGGCGCGGTGCGTCGTAGAGTTCCATCAGGGCGAGATCATGCGTCGCGATCACCACGGCCGTGCCGAGCGACTGCAACTCCATGAACAGGCGCAACAGGCGCCGGCCGAGCGCGGGATCGACATTGCCGGTCGGCTCGTCGGCGAGCAGAAGCTCGGGTCGTCCGATCAGCGCACGGGCGATTGCGGCGCGCTGCTTCTCGCCACCCGACAGCACCGGCGGGACGGCGTGCATGCGCTCTCCAAGGCCGACCCAACGCAGCAATTCGACGACCTCGGCGCGATAGCTCGTCTCCTCCTTGCCGAGCACGCGCAGCGGCAGCGAGACGTTCTCGTAGACGGTGAGATGGTCGAGCAGGCGGAAATCCTGGAAGACCACGCCCATGCGGCGGCGAAACGCGGTCAGCGTCGCCGCGTCGAGGCGCGAGACATCCTGGCCGAACAGATTGACGAGTCCGCGCGTCGGCTGCAGCGCCATCAGGACGAGGCGCATCAGGGTCGTCTTGCCGGCGCCCGACGGCCCGGTGAGATACTGGAACGAGCGCGGCGCGATGCTGAAGTTGATGTCCTTCAGCACCTCCGGGCCCATGCCATATCGCAGGCCGACATTCTCGAACCGAACCAATTCCTGCTTCCTCGCCAGCTTCGCCGCCGGAGGCCGCGAATCTCTGCGGCCGATCCTACACCTCTTGCGCGGCCTCGCGGAAAGCGCGCGCCACCGGGAGCATGGGCCAGAGTTCTTCACGCGGCGTTAACCATGATCGCGGCCAATAAGGGATGCGTCCGCGGCAGCGGCGCCGAATGCCCAAAGCCCGGCATGCACGAGGAGCCGCCGACCGACGCCATGCTGATCGTTTGCCCATCCTGCGCCAGCCGCTACGAACTCGACGGCGCCAAGCTCGGCCCCGACGGCCGCAAGGTCCGTTGCGCCAGTTGCCAGACCCTGTGGCATGTCGCGCCCGAGCCGGAATTGCCGGAGGTGCCGAGCGCCGAGGAGACGCAGGCGCTGCTCAACGAGGAGCTGGAGCAAGCGGCCGCGATCGAGGCGCAGGTTTCCGCACTGGCTGCCGAGCAGGCCGTCGAGCAGGCCGTCGAGCCTCCGGACGAGCCGCCCGTTCGCGCCAGGCGTGGCACGGGCCGGTCCGCAAAGAAGAAGCCGACGAAGAGCGCCAAGGCTCGCCTCCAGGCGGTTTCGGCGCCCGTCGCAATCTCCCTGGCGGGACTCGCCCTCCTCGGCATCCTGCTCTGGCAGCGCGACCGTGCCGCGCGTGTGGCGCCCCAGCTCGCTTCCGCCTTCGAGATGCTCGGATTCCCGGTCAATGTCCGCGGGCTGAAGCTGAGCGCCGTCGAAAGCGGCCTGGTCGAGGACGTGGCCGGCCGCTTCCTCGTCGTCGAGGGCGACGTCACCAACATCGCGAAGGGCAACACCAGGGTTCCGCCGATCGAGGTCGCGGTGAAGGATGCCGCCGGCCAGACGCTCTATAGCTGGAAGACCGACCCGCCGCGCAACGAGCTGGATCCGGCGGAACTGATGCGTTTCCGGGCGCGATTGGCGGCGCCGCCGGCAGCCGGGCAATCGGTGCTGGTGCGTTTCGCGAGCGCCGCGCCGGCTGTGGCAAGCGGGCATTAGCCATCGCGCTGCGGCATAGGGCGCATGGCCCTATTCACACCGGCTCCGGCGCTCTACATCTCCTGACACGATCATTGCATGAACCGCGCTCGCGCCCGGCACCCACAGGCTGGCCGGCGGCGCGGCGCGAAAGGACGACGAGACCATGTCCGAGCCACGGCGCATCAGGGTGCTTTTCGACGAGGCAGCCATCGCACGCCGCAACGAAGAGATGGCGGAGGCCATCGCCGCGACCTCACCGCCCGACCTGCTGGTCGTCGCGGTGCTCAAGGGCAGCTTCATGTTCGTCGCCGACCTGATCCGCGCCATGCACCGCGCCGGCATGTCGCCGCAGGTCGAGTTCGTGCATCTGTCGAGCTACCGCGCGGCGACCGTGTCTTCCGGACAGGTCGAGATCCTCAGGGACGTGCAGAGCGATGTCCGCGGACGCGAGGTGCTGCTCGTCGACGACATCCTCGAATCCGGCCGCACGCTGACCTTCGCCAAGGACCTGCTGGCGGCTCGCGGCGCGTCCAAGGTCTCCACGGTCGTGCTGCTGGAGAAGCCGGGCAAGCGGGCCGTGAACCTCACGCCGGACTATGTCGGCTTCGAATGCCCCGACTATTTCGTCGTCGGCTACGGCATGGACGTCGCCCATTCCTACCGGCAATTGCCCTATGTCGGCGTCATCGAGACGGCCGACCAGGCCGGCTTTCCCGGGATCTGAACCGATGTCGCGCATTCTGGTCGTCGATGACGAGGAGCCGTTGCGGACACTGGTCGCGCGCGGCCTGACCATGGACGGACATACCTGCCTGACCGCTGCCGACGGTGCCGAGGCTCTCGACACACTGATCGCCGAGAAAGGGCATTTCGACCTGCTCCTCACCGATATCCGCATGCCGCTGATGGACGGGATCGCGCTGGCGCTGGCCGCCAAGCAGGCCTTCCCCGATCTCACGATCATGCTGATGACGGGCTATGCCGAGCAGCGCGAACGCGCCCGCAGCCTCGACGCCATCGTCTCGGAGGTGATGACCAAGCCCTTCACCATCGCCGAGCTGCGTGCGACGGTGATGAACGTGATCGAGCGCTCGATCGGCTGATCGGGCGCCAAGGCCTCAGCGGTTCAGCCACCAGATCGAGACGTTCAGCAGGGTCGCGAAGGAAACCCAGGCGGCATAGGGCCAGAGCAGCCAGGCCGAGATACGGTCGAGCCGGCCGAAGGCCGCGATCGTGGCGAGGATCATCGCCAGCAGCGGCAGGATGACCAGGATGCCGCCGAGCGGGCTGTTCAGCCCGAAGAAGACGCAGGACCAGAGCAGGTTGAGCGCGAGCTGAATGTGGTAGGCGCTCAGCGCCCATCGTGCTTCCGGCTTCTGCCGGAGGATGCGGAAGACGGCATAGGCCATCATCGCGAAAAGCGTGGTCCAGACCGGCGCAAAGATCCAGTTCGGCGGGTTGAAGGGCGGTTTGGCGAGGCCTGCATACCAGCCCGGGATCTGCGGCACCGTCGCGGCACTGCCGATCACCGACGCCAGGATCACGGGCACGACCGCGATCAGGACATCCAGCCAGAGCGGCCGGCGAGGAGAGGCTGAGTCGGGAACGGCGCTGTTCATGAGCGGATGATGGGGGCCGGTTGCAGGCAGGGCAAGGTCGCGGCCTTGCGTCCTGCATGCGCCATGCGCCAGATGGCATTCCGGTCCCTCATGGAACTTTTGCGGATTCACCATGCCCAAGCGCCAGCTTCATCCCCGCTCTCTCGCCGCGCAGGCCATGGGCAAGATCGATCCGCTGACGAAGGGCGTCGTGCCGCCGATCCATGTCTCGACGACCTATATCCGCGACGAGGACAACGGCTACTCCACCGGCTTCATCTATGGCCGGCCGGACAATGAGACGACGCGCGAGGCCGAGAGCGTCCTCGCCATGCTGGAGCAGGCCAGGGCGGGCGCGCTGCTGTTCGGCTCAGGCATGGCGGCAGCGACCGCCGTGTTCCAGGCGCTCTCGCCGGGCGATCATGTCGTGGCGTCAAAGGTGATGTACTGGGCCCTGCGCGCCTGGCTTCTGACCGAGGCGACGCGCTGGGGCCTCGTGATCGAATTCGTCGAGACCGACGATCTCGCGGCGCTCGCCGCCGCCGTGAAGCCCGGCAAGACCAAGCTGGTCTGGGCCGAGACTCCGTCGAACCCGCTTTGGACGATCACCGACATCGCGGGCGCCGCCGAGATCGCCCACAAGGCCGGCGCCAAGCTCGCCGTCGATTCGACCTGCGCCTCGCCGGTGCATACGCAGCCCTTGCTGCTCGGCGCCGACATCGTCATGCATGCGGCCACAAAAGTGCTGAACGGCCATTCCGACGTGGTCGCGGGGGCGCTCTGCGCCCGTGAGGACGACGAGTTCTGGAACCGGATCAAGACGGTGCGCAAGGGCCAGGGCGGCATCCTCGGCCCGTTCGAGGCCTATCTGCTGATGCGCGGCATGCGCACGCTCCACGTTCGGCAGGAGCGCCAGAGCGCCTCGGCGATGACCCTCGCCCAGAAGCTCTCCGGCCATCCGCTGGTGGCGCGCGTGCTCTATCCCGGCCTGCCGCAGCATCCCGGCCACGACATCGCCGCCCGCCAGATGGAGGGCGGCTTCGGCTACATGCTTTCGGTCCAGGTCGTCGGCGGCGAGGCGGCGGCGGTTGCCACAGCGGCCCATGTCGAACTCTATAAGCGCGCGACGTCGCTCGGCGGCGTCGAGAGCCTGATCGAGCATCGCGCCTCGATCGAGGGAGCCGGCTCGCCCTGCCCGCCCGATCTGCTGCGGCTCTCGATCGGCATCGAGGATGTCGAGGATCTCTATGCCGATCTCGACCAGGCGCTGAAGGCCGGGCACGGCTGACGCATCGGAGCCATCGACGACGGGCGCGCGGAGCCCCTCTCCACTCGGGGGTCCCCGCGCCTACTCCATCCCTTCCAGCTCGGCGATCAACCCTTCGATCATCGAGAGCCCGATCTGCCAGAAGGCCGGATCGCGCGCATCGAGCCCGAAGGGAGCCAGAAGCTCGGCGTGGTGCTTGGTGCCGCCGGCCGAAAGCAGGGCGAAATAGCGCTCCTGGAAACCCTCCGCCGCGTTCTGGTAGACGCCGTAGAGCGAGTTCACCAGGCAATCCCCGAAGGCATAGGCGTAGACGTAGAAGGGCGAGTGGATGAAGTGCGGGATGTAGCACCAGAACGGCTCGTAGCCGGGCCCGAGCCTGATCGCCGGTCCCAGGCTCTCGGCCTGCACGCTCATCCACAGCTCGCACAGCGCCTCGGGCGTCAGCTCACCTGACTTGCGCGCCTCATGCACCTTGCGCTCGAAGGAATAGAACGCGATCTGGCGCACCACCGTGTTGATCATGTCCTCGACCTTGGCCGCCAGCATCGCCTTGCGCTGCTTCGGATCGGTCGTGCCGTCGAGCAGGCGGCGGAAGGTCAGCATCTCCCCGAAGACGCTCGCCGTCTCGGCCAGCGTCAGCGGCGTCGGCGCCATCAGCGCGCCATTCGGCGCCGCCAGCACCTGGTGCACGCCATGGCCAAGCTCATGGGCGAGCGTCATCACGTCGCGCGGCTTGCCCTGGTAGTTGACCAGAACATAAGGGTGCGCGGACGGCACCGTGGGATGGGCGAAAGCGCCGGGCGCCTTGCCGGGGCGGGCCGGGGCGTCGATCCATTTCTCGTCGAAGAAGCGCCGGGCGATGCCCGCCATCGCCGGTGAGAAAGCGCCATAGGCGTCCAGCACCGTATCGCGCGCCTCCGCCCAGGGAATCGTGCGCTGCTCGACCTGCGGCAGCGGCGCGTTGCGATCCCAGAAATCCAGCTCCTCGCGGCCGAACCATTTCGCCTTCAGCTTGTAGTAGCGGTGCGACAGCCGCGGATAGGCCTCGCGCACGGCGGAGACCAGCGCGTCCACGACTTCGCGCTCGACGCGATTGGCGAGATGGCGGGAATCCGCGACATCCTCGAACTTGCGCCAGCGGTCGGAGATTTCCTTGTCCTTGGCGAGCGTGTTGGTGATCAGCGCGAAGATGCGCAGATTCGCGCGGAAGACCTCGCCGAGCGCCTCGGCCGCGGCCTTGCGGACGGCGCCGTCGGCATCCTGCAGCTTGTTCAGCGTCAATTCGAGCGTCAGCTCCTCGTCGCCCACCTTGAAGCGCAGCGAGGCGATGGTCTCGTCGAAGAGCCGGTTCCAGGCGGCATGCCCGGTCATCGACTTCTCGTGGAACAGCGCCTCGATCCGGTCTTCGAGCTGGTGCGGCTTGTCCTTGGCCAGGTCCTCGATCCAGGGCTTCCAATGCGACAGCGGCGGCTGCGCCACGACGCGCGCCAGCAGCTCGGGCTCGATCCGGTTGAGCTCGAGCTCGAAGAACAGCAGCTCCGTTACCGCCGCGTTCAGCTTGTCCTGCGTGTCGCCGTAGAACTTGGCCCGCTGCGGATCGGTGGTGTCGCCGGCATAGACGAGCCCGGCATAGGCGCCGATCCGGCCGAGCAGGTCGCTGAGCTTCTCGAAGGTCCCGACAGCCTCGGCCAGCACGGCGCTGGCATCCTCGCGCTCGGCCAGCGCCGCGAGCTTGCCGCGATAGAGCGAGGCGAAGCCTTGCGCCTGCGTCATCGCGCCCTCGAGATCGGCCTTCAGGACGGCCGAATCCATCGACGGGTAGAGATGGCTGAGATCCCATTCCGGCAAGGGCCCGAGCGCCTTCGCCACGCGGGCAGCGGCCGTCTCGGCGGACTTGGCGCGCATCGCCCCGTCAAACGCAATCGTCATCTCTGAATCACCTCGCAGGATCGGGCCGGCTCTACACTCATATGCGCGGGGCAGGGGACGCGATCAACGCTGGCGTGAGGCTGTCGGCGTCGCAGCCCGCCGCGCCTCGCTTAAGCACCGCTTAACCGTTCTGGCCGAGGATGCCCCAGAACGGAACAGCGATTCCGTTGCTGGTCGATTTCAGCATCCCTTTGCCTGGCTACCGAGGTGTCATGACCGCCACCGTCCTCGTCGTCGACGACGATCCCGTCCAGCGGCGCCTGCTCGACGCCATGCTCAGGCGTTCCGGCTACGACGTCGTCACCGCCGAGACCGGCCGGGACGCGCTCCAGCAGCTCTCCGGGCCGGAGGGCGAACGCTTCGACGCGATCATCCTCGACCTCGTCATGCCCGAACTCGACGGCATGGGCGTGCTCGCCGCCCTGCGCGAGCGCGGCATCGACACGCCCGTGATCGTGCAGACGGCGAACGGCTCGATCGAGACCGTGGTGCAGGCCATGCGCGCCGGCGCCGTCGATTTCGTCGTCAAGCCGGTCGGCGCCGAGCGCCTGCAGATCTCGCTGAAGAACGCGCTCAAGCTCGGCGCGCTCGAACATGAGCTGCGCCACATCAAGCGCCGCGCCGCCAACACGCTCGGCTTCCGCGACCTCGCCACCAAGAGCGCCGACATGGCCCGCGTCGTGCGCCTCGCCGAGCGCGCCGCGAAGTCGAACATCCCGATCCTGGTCGAGGGCGAATCCGGCGTCGGCAAGGAGGTTCTGGCCCGCGCGATCCAGGGCTCCAGCGACCGCAAGGGCAAGCCCTTCGTCACCGTGAACTGCGGCGCCATCCCGCACAACCTCGTCGAATCGATCCTGTTCGGCCACGAGAAGGGCTCCTTCACCGGCGCGACCGAACGCCATGTCGGCAAGTTCGTCGAGGCCAGTGGCGGCACCCTCTTCCTCGACGAGGTCGGCGAACTCCCGCTCGACGCGCAGGTCAAGCTGCTGCGCGCCATCCAGGAGGGCGAGGTCGATCCGGTCGGCGGCAAGAAGTCGGTGCGCGTCGACATCCGCATCATCTCGGCGACGAACAAGAGCTTGCTCGAACAGGTCAAGGCGGGCGAGTTCCGCGAGGATCTCTACTATCGCCTCAACGTCTTCCCGATCACGCTACCGCCGCTGCGCCAGCGCCGCGAGGACATCCCCGACCTGGCGCGCGGCTTCCTCGCCCGCTTCGCCGCCGAGGAGGGCAAGAAGCTGCGCGGCATCTCCGCCGAGGCGCTGTCGCTGATCAGCGGCTACGACTGGCCGGGCAATGTCCGCCAGCTCGAGAACGCGATGTTCCGCGCCGTGGTGCTGGCCGATGCCGACGAGCTGACCGTCGCCGAATTTCCCCAGATCGCGGCGCAGATGGACGGCTTCGACATCCGCATCCCGCCGGCGCCAGCGCCCCTCGGGCCGGCCGAGGCGCGCAACGACACGCCGCGCATCATCCAGATGCCGGTGCGCGACCCCAATGCGCTCGACCTCGTCGAGGGCTCAGACATGCGCAAGCTCGACGATCTCGAGCGGGACATCATCAAATTCGCGCTGGCGCATTATCGCGGCCACATGTCCGAGATCTCGCGCAAGCTCGGCATCGGCCGCTCGACGCTCTATCGCAAGCTCAAGGACTACGGGCTGATCGAGGCTGAATCGAGCGCGGATGAAACCGACGCGGCCTGAGCCGCGACCAACCGAATGCGGCCGCGTGTTGCGCCGCCGCATCTTGTCGAAACAGGCCGAGTCACGCAGGAATGCGGCACTCGGTAGAATTCAGGGATAGCGACCATGCGTCGTCGCCAATGGGCGAATCTGGCTTGCGTCTCGGCACTGGCGCTTTCCCTCGGATGTGCCGCAGCCTTCGCCGAAAGCATCCCCGAAACCGATCCGACGCTCGGCATCCCGCTGCCGGAACAGCCCGCCCTCGTCATCCTCGACGATGAAAGGCCGGCAGCCGCGCAGCCGCAGGCAAGCGCCGAGGCCGCCCCCGGCGCTTCCATCGCCGCCGGCTCCGAAACCGCCAGCGTCCCCGAATCCGAACCCGGCATGGTGACCGGTGCGGTGACGCCCTCGGCCCAGCCTCATGGCAGCCTCGTCACCCCGGAATTGCCGTCCGTTCCGGCGGCGGCGCCGGACCAGCCCGTGACGCTCGGCATCCCGGAAATTGAGCTGCCGCCGGCCGATCCCGAGTTGATCCCGGCCCTCGAGCCCCAGGCTGCACCCGAATTCGCGCCCGAGCCCCTGCGCTCGGCGCAGCCGTTGATCGCGCCGCCCGACCTGCCCAAGGTGGTGGTCGATCTGCCCCCTGCTTCGGATTTCGCCGCCGACATCACCGCGCGTGCCAACGAGGCCCTGGCGCTGCCGCGTCTGGCTGAGCGCGAACGCGCCGACATCCTCGCCGCCTATGAGGCGAACGGCCATAAGCCGCTCTGGATCGACGGCAAGGGCTGGAGCGAGGCCGGCAAGCGCCTCGCTGCCCGGCTCGGCCGCGCCGGAGAGGACGGGCTGCGGCCGACCGACTATCCCCTGCCGGCCTTCGAGGCCAGCGACAAGGGCAGCCTCGCGGAAGCCGATGTCAGGCTCTCCGCCCTCGCTGTCCTCTATGCACGTGATGCCCGCGGCGCCCGTGTCGACCCCCGCCGCTTGTCGAAACTGCTGACACCGACGCTGTATCTGCCGTCGGCCACCGAGGTCCTGTCGGAGCTGAGCGGGGCCAGCGACCCCGGCACGGTGCTCGCGGCCTATAACCCGCCCCATGAAGGCTACCGCCGCCTCAAGGCCAAGCTCGCCGAATTGCGCGAGCGTCTCGACGACACCCCGCTGGTGCGCATTCCCGCCGGCCCCGCCCTGAAGCTCGGCATGCGCGACGAGCGCGTCCCGCTGGTGCGCGCAAGGCTCGGCCTCGGCCCGACGCAGGAGCCGGTCTTCGACCGCTCGACCGCGCTCGCCCTGGCCGATTTCCAGAAGAAGGCCGGCCTTCCGGCCAACGGCATCCTGAGCGAGCGCACGCTCGCCGCGCTCGGCACGCCCGCACGGGCCCGCGGCGAGCAGGACATCGTCGCCCAGATGGAGCGCTGGCGCTGGCTGCCCGCCGATCTCGGCACCGACCACATCATGGTCAATGTCCCGGAATTTCGCGTCCGCGTCGTCAGGCAGGACCGGGTCGTCCACGAGACCCGCGCCATCGTCGGCAAGCCCGAAACCGCGACGCCCATCTTCTCGCACAAGATGGACCATGTGATCGTCAACCCGTCCTGGTACGTGCCGCCCTCGATCCTGAAGAAGGAGTTCATTCCGGGGCTGGCGGCCGATCCGGAATATGCGGCCAAGCGCGGCTATGTCGTGACGCGGACCAAGGGCGGCGGCATTTCGGTGCGCCAGCCGCCGGGAGAGCGCAACGCGCTCGGCTGGATCAAGTTCATGTTCCCCAACGAGCACTCGGTCTATCTGCACGACACGCCCAACCGCCGGCTCTTCGCCAATGAACGGCGCGCCTTCAGCCATGGCTGCGTGCGCGTCGACAATCCATTCATGCTTGCCGACCAGGTCCTCGGCGCGGAATGGACGCAGGAGCGGCTGAAGCGCCTGATCGGCTCCGGCGAGCGTCGTATCAACCTGCCGCAGCCGCTGGCGATCCACCTCGTCTACAACACCCATGTGGTCGGCGCGGACGGCAAGCTCACCACCTTCGACGATCTCTACGGCTTCCACAGGATGGTGCGGCAGGCGCTCGAACAGCGCGGCTGACCTATCTGGCTGATATATGGGCACCATTTCGCCACGATCCACAGCTAGCCAGCCGATTGTAGAAAATGATGGCACGCCGATCCTCGGCTTGCTAACCAATCGTTAACGCTTCTCCGCAACTGTTCGTTCACGTTCATTCGCGCCGCTCAGCCGGGGCATCGAGACGGGTCAGGCAGATTGGGCAGGTCAAACGCCATGCTTTCGAGGCGGCTCGCGTCGCACTCGAAGCCGGTTCTTCGTCGGGCGCTGGCCCTGGGGGTCGCCGCGGGCGCCTTGCTGCTCGGCGTGCGCGGCACGCAGGATGCCGTCGCCAATGGCGATACCCGCACGCTCACCATCCGGCACATGCACACCAAGGAGGAGACGACCGTCACCTTCAAGCGTGACGGCCGCTACATCTCCGAAGCGCTCGAGAAACTGAACTGGGCGCTGCGCGACTGGCGCACCGACGAGCCGATCCGGATGGATCCGCGCCTGTTCGACGTCGCCTGGGAAGTCCAGCGCATGGTCGGCTCCGACCAGCCCTTCCATGTCGTCTCCGCCTATCGTTCGCCCGGCACCAATTCGATGCTGCGCCGCCGTTCCAGCGCCGTCGCCAAGCACAGCCAGCACATGCTCGGCAAGGCGATGGATTTCTATCTGCCGGATACCCCCACCGCCCGCATCCGCGAAGCCGGCATGCGGCTCCAGCGCGGCGGCGTCGGCTTCTATCCGGGAGCCCACACCCCCTTCGTGCATCTCGACGCCGGCTCGGTGCGCTCCTGGCCGCGCATGACGCGTGATCAGCTCGCGCGCCTGTTCCCCGACGAGAAGACCGTCCATCTCCCCGCGGACGGGCAGCCCATGGGCGGCTACGAGCTAGCAAAGGCCGAAATCCTGGCGAGCGGCGGCGCCGTCGCCGGCTATGCGGCGGCCGATCTCGACGAAGGCGCGATGATCTCGTCCGGCCGCAAGAGCCTCTGGGCCGCCCTCTTCGGCGGCGACGAGGAAGAGGCCGATGCCCGCCCGACCCGCGGCCGGCGCGGCGCGCCGAGGCAGCAGCCGGCCGTCATGGCCTATGCCAATAACGGCTATGCCGACAGCAACGCCTCCGATGGTGGCCGCTTCGCCGTCGCCTCCGTCGCACCCCCACCCACGCGATCGCTTGCGCAGGAGCGCGCCGAGCGGCTGGCGCCCCGTGCGCCCGAACCGCCGGCAGCCCAGGCCGTTGCGCCCGTCAATGCCGCAGCAGCCCCTCCCCCGCAGGAGAGCCGGCCCTCGCTGGTCGACGCCCCGATCCCGCTCGCCCGTCCGCGCGGCCTGACCCTGCCGCAGCAGCCGAGCGAAGGCGCTGTCCAGATCGCGGCGCTGCCCGGAGCCGGCGGCGCCCTCGCCTTCGCACAGCAACCGGCACTCGCCGATCAGAAGCTCGTCCTCGCGGCCCTGCCGCCACGGCGGCCGGGCGAAATCGCGGGCCTGGCCGAGACCGTCATCGCCGGCCGGCCGACCAACGCACCCTTGCCGCCGATGCGGCCGGCGGCCCTTGCGCAGTTCGCATTGGCGGGCAGTTCGACCCCTCTGGCGCCGACAGGCCTGCGCGGCTCCGAGGCCGCCGCCCTGCCCGCCGTTGCCGAGGGCCGTCTCGTCACGGTCACCCATCCGCTGCCGCCCAGCCGTCCGCATGGCGGCGGTGTGACGGTCGCCGCCTCCGCGCCGGTTCGGCCCGTGCCGACGCCGATCGTGGCGCAATATGACGCGGACCGCTCGGGCCTCGATTCGCTGTTCGCGGCGGTGGCGCGACCGCCCGCACCTGCCGGCACCAGCGTCACGGTGGCGACCGCCCGGGCCAGGACCACGGCGCCCGCAACCTCGCCGATCACGGGTCCGAGTCCGGCGGCTGCGCTCGGTTTCAGCCATGCCGAGCCGAGCGACGCCAGGACCGGCTCCTTCAGCGGCCCGGCCGTCCGCGCGCTGCCGACCAATTTCGTTCAGAACTGAACCGACCGCCGTCCGCGTTAACGGATTGGCCACCCCGCTCGCGTCACACTGCCGGCGATTCGTCAGCAGTGAGAGTGACATGGGACAGGTTCTGCAGTTTCGACTGCCGCAAATGCGGGAAGAGGCCCCGGTCGGCCTCGCACTCGATCTGCTGTCGGCCGTGGATTTCGCGCTGCGCGACCTGACCGATATCGGCAACCACGTCACGCTCGAAGCCGTGCGCGAACAGGCCGCCGCCTGCCGCGAGATGCTCGAGGCCGCCTATCTCGCGGAGTGCGAACTCGGCTGAGAGCGCCGAACGGCCCCATTTCCAGATGATGACCGCGACGCGCGGGCCGCCGGGCTTTAGCGCTGCGGGACGTCCCGGCCCTCCCGGCACGGATGATGCTAGCTGCTCACGGTAGCGCCGATCCCTCTCGCGAGGCCGGCAAGGCTATCCCGCAGCGAGGCCTGAAATCATCATGCCGGTTCCGTCGCTCAGATTCGTCCGCCCGCCTTCTGCGCTGAGGCGAGGCTGAGGCATGAACGACCTCAAATGCCTGGAAACCTTCGTCTGGGTGGCGCGGCTTGGCGGGTTCAGGGCCGCCGCCGGCCATCTCAACACCACCCAGCCCTCGATCTCGGCACGCATCGACCAGCTCGAAAGCCATTTCGGCACCGTCCTGTTCGGCCCGCCGCAGAAACGCACGACGCTGACCCGGGAGGGCACCGTGCTGCTGGAATATGCCGAGCGCATGCTCTCGATCATGACGGAGGCCCGCGCGGTCGTCTCACGCGCCGATGCCGTGCGCGGCGTCCTGCGGCTCGGCGTCGCCGAAACCCTGGTCCACGCCCTGATGCCGAAGCTGATCGCGGTGATCAACGCCAACTATCCCGAGCTGGTCGTCGACATGGTGGTGGACACGACCAACGTGCTCTCGGAGCAGCTTCTGCGCGGACAGGTCGATCTCAGCATGCAGGTCGGCCCCGTCGCCGATCCGCGCGCGATCAACCAGCGTCTCTGCCATCTGCCGCTGGGCTGGGTGGCAAGCCCGGAGCTTCCGATCGGCGAGGGACCTTTGACCCTCGCCCGGCTCGCGGAATGGCCGATCATCAGCTTCTCGCATTCGAGCCCGCTGGCGGAGGAGATCAAGCGGGCTCTGGCCGGCGAGGGCCGCGAACAAGTCCGGCTCTGGGGCAGCGCCTCGCTGACGATCATGATCCGCATGGCGCTCGACGGGATGGGAAGCTGCATCCTGCCGCTGGCGCTGGTGCGCGAGGAGATCGAACGGGGCCGGCTGCGCCGGATCGAGGTCGAGGGCGTGTCGCTGCCGCCCAACGGCTTCCAGATCGCCTATCTGCGCAAGCCCAACAATTTCCTGGCCGCGCTGGTCGCAAGGCATGCCTGCCAGATCGGAAAGACGCTCGAGGAGCGGCCGCGGCCCGATCGGAATTCCCGATCACCCCGATCCAAAAACACAATTCGACAGTGCGAGGCCAATAGCCTTCAAATCACCTCCTGAAGACGGCCGCAGCGGCTGTCCAGACTGAAATCCAGCGGAACGAGGATCGTCAATTCAGGATAGCAATCGCCGATCACAGGCGAGGCGGGGAGCGAGACAGCCATAAGCGCGGGGCCATCAGGGGAACAATAACAACCGAGGCTCACAGCGATGATGAAGAGCATTTTGACCGGCGGAGCGCTGCTTGCGGCGCTCACGACCGCCGCAGCCGTATCGGCACAGACGGCCCTGCCGAAATTGACGATCTCAGCGGTGACGCAGCCGCTGCCGACCAGCGCGCAATACACACTCGTCGACATTCCGCTCCTGCGCGAGGGGCTCCCCAAGGCCTCCAACGGCCAGTTCACGGTCCAGCTCTCCTCCCATGCCGAACGCAATCTCGGCGGCGCCGAGATCGTGCGTCTCGTGCGCTCCGGCCAGGTCGATATCGGCGCGGGAACGCTCACCACGCTGTCGGGCGACGTGCCGCTGCTCGACGGCATCGACCTCTCCGGCCTGAGCCCCGACATCGGCATGGCCCGCAAGATCGCCGACGCGATGCTGCCGCTCGCCAACAAGGAACTGGAGCGCTTCAACACGCGCCTCGTGGTGACCTATCCCTTCCCGGCGCAGGTGCTGTTCTGCCGCCAGCCCTTCACCACGCTGTCGGATCTCAAGGGTCGCAAGATCCGCACCTTCGGCAACTCGCTGGTCGATCTCGTCCAGACCATCGGCGGCCAGCCGGTCTCGATCGGCTTCCCCGAGGTCTACAGCGCACTGGAACGCGGCGTCGTCGATTGCGCCGTCACTGGAACGGGCTCGGGCGCCGCCGCGCGCTGGCCGGAGGTGGCGAGCCATATCTCCGACCTGCCCCTGTCCTGGGCGGTGGCCGGCTACATGGTCAACGTCGCCTGGTGGAACAAGCTCGGCGCCCCGAGCAAGGCGCTGCTGGAGAAGACCTTCGCCGAGATGACCGACGCGCTCTGGAAGCTCGGCGACGCCGCCACCCGCGACGGCATCGACTGCAACATCGGCAACAAGGACGCCTGCAAGATCCATTCGCTCGCCGCCAGGCCGATGACCGAGGTCAAGTCGACCGAGGCCGACAAGGCACTGGTGCGCCAGATCATGGAGAGCGCTGTGCTGCCCGGCTTCGTCAAGCGCTGCGGCGCCCGCTGCGGCACCGTCTACAACGAGGTCATCGCGCCGATCTCGAAGCTGGAGTTCAAGCCTTGACCGGCGCGGCCGGGGTTTCGACCCCGGCTCCGCTGCGGTTTGCCCGGGCCCTGCGCAAGGGCGTCGATCGCGCGGCAGCCGGGATGGCCTATCTCGCGGGCTGGAACTACGTCGCCTGCGCCCTCTTCATCACGGCGGACATCGTCGGCCGCTCGGCCTTCGGTGTCTCCAGCGCCGCGACCGTCGAGATCAGCGGCTACATGCTGGCCTGCGGCATCTCCTGGTCGCTGGCCCACACCTTGGCGGAACGCGCGCATATCCGGGTCGACGTGCTCGTCAACCGCATGCCGCTGCGCGCCCGCGCCTTCCTCCACCTTCTCGCCCTCGTCCTGCTCGGACTGTTCTCGGCCTTCCTCGCCTGGGCGGGGTGGGACCTGCTCCAGGAATCGCTGATGTTCGACGCGCATGACAACAGCGCCCTGCATATCCCGCTCGGCATCCCCCAGGGCATCTGGGCCTTCGGGCTCGCCGCCTTCCTGGCGATGATCGCGGTGCTGCTGCTGGAGGCCATGCTCGAGCTGTTCTGCGGCCATTACGACGAGATCGTCGCCCTGCTCGGTTCGCGCAGCATCGACGACGAGGCCGACGAGGCGCTCGAAGCCGTCGCCATGGCCAACGTTGCGATGGCCAATGTTACCGTGGCCAGGAAGGACGCCAGCGCATGATCGCCGTCACCTTCCTCCTGGGCATCCTCGGCCTCGTCTTCTTCGCGGCCTCCGGCGGCCAGGCGCTGCCGATCGCGGAGATCCTGGCGCTGGTCGCGGTCTTCCTCGTGTTCTTCGGGGCCGGCGTCCATATCGCCGCCGTGCTCGGCATCCTCGCGGTCCTGACCGGTCTGATGTTCTCCGACCGGCCGTTCTGGGCCTTCGCCGGCCAGACCTTCTGGGGCCCATCCAGCAACTTCGTCCTGATCGCGGTGCCGCTCTTCCTGCTGATGGGCGAGATCCTGCTGCGCGCCGGGCTCTCCGAGCGGCTCTACAAGGCGCTCAACGTCTGGCTGAACCGCCTGCCCGGCGGGCTTCTGCACACCAACATCGCCGCCTGCGCCCTGTTCTCGGCAATCTCGGGCTCCTCCGTCGCCACCGCCGCGACGATGGGCTCCGTCGCCCTGCCCTATTTCGAGGGCACGAAATACAGCCAGCGGATGGTACTGGGCTCGCTCGCCGCCGGCGGCGCGATGGGCAATCTGATCCCGCCCGGCATCACCTTCATCGTCTACGGGCTGATCACCGAGACCTCGGTGGGAGCGCTCTACATCGCGGCGATCGTCCCCAGCGTCATCGTCACCGCCTTCTTCGTCGCGATCATCGTCCTGCACGGCCTGCGCAACCCGCTCGACAAGCCACCGCCGCTGCCGCTGATCGTCAAGTTGAAGGCGCTCGCCGACCTCGTTCCCACGCTGGTTCTGATCGTCCTGGTGCTCGGTTCGATCTATGCGGGCTATGCGACGCCGACCGAGGCCGCCGCGCTCGGTGTCGTCGGCGCCGCCGCCTTCGCCCTGATCGAGCGCCGGCTCTCCTTTTCGATGCTGCACGCCTCGGCCCTGACGACGGCGCGCAACACGGCACTGCTCGGCCTGATCATCATGGGCGCCTATCTGCTCAATTACGTGCTGACCCTGATCAATGTGCCGCAAAGCGTCGCCACGATGATCTCCGGGCTGCCGGTCCCGCCCTGGGCGATCATGCTGGCGATCATCGGCATGTATTTCGCGCTGGGCACCTTCATGGAGGGCTTCTCCATGATCATCACCACGGTGCCGGTCGTGTTCCCGATCGTCATCGGCCTCGGCTACGACCCGATCTGGTTCGGCGTGATCGTGACCATGCTGGTCGAGATCGCCCAGATCAGCCCGCCCGACGGCACGGTGATGTATGTGCTGCAGGGCATGCGCCCGAAGGGCGGGCCGATCACCGACGTCTTCGCCGGCGTCATGCCCTTCCTCGCTGCCTATTTGCTGGCGGTCGGCGTGCTGATGATCTGGCCGCAGACCGCGCTCTGGCTGCCGGCGCTGATGCGCTGATCACAGCCTGACCTCTCATCTCCCGATCCATCTCGCTGATCTTTCCCGCGCTCGTCATGACGACTGGAGAAACCGTGACTGCCTCTCCCTTCATCCGCATCGGCATCGACATCGGTGGCACCTTCACCGATCTTCAGATCCTGAACGAGGCTAGCGGCACGCTCGCCAGCCTGAAGACGCCGACCACGCCCGAGGATCCCTCGATCGGCCTGCTGACGGGCCTGAAGCAGGCGGGCGAGCGCTTCGGCTTCTCCCTACCCGACATCCGTATCCTGCTGCACGGCACGACCATCGCCACCAATGCCGTGCTGGAGCGCAAATTCGCCGCCGGCCTGCTGATCACGACCGCGGGTTTCGAGGATGTGCTCGAGATCGGCCGACACAACCGGCGCGACATCTACAGCGCCCGCCAAAAGCGGGCGGAGCCGCTGATCGGGCGCGACCGGCGCCTGGGCGTGGTCGAGCGCATGCGGGCGGACGGCAGCATCGAGACGCCGCTCGACCTCGCGGCTTTGGGCGCCCTCGCGGATCAGATCACGGCGGCGGCACCCGCCAGCATCGCGGTTGCACTGCTCAACGCCTACCGCAACGACGCGCATGAAAAAGCTCTGGCAGCGTGGCTCGCCGAGCGCTTTCCCGCGATCCCCGTCTCGCTGTCCTCGGAGATCAGCCCGGAGATCCGCGAATTCGAGCGGACTTCGACCACGGTGCTCAACGCCCTGCTGCTGCCGGTCGTCGGCAACTATCTCGACCGGCTCACCGCGCGTCTCGCCGAAGCGGGGATCGGCGCGCGCCTGCTGCTCGTCCAGTCGAATGGCGGCGTCTGCAGCGCCGACGTCGCCAAGCGCCAGCCGGCACGTCTACTGCTGTCGGGCCCCTCCGGCGGGGCGCTCGCCACCTTGCGCATGGCGCAGGCGCTGGAGCGGCCGAACCTGCTCGGCGTCGACATGGGCGGCACCAGCTTCGACGTCTGCGTCGTCCGCGACGGCACGGTCACCCAGATGACGCAAGGCGAGATCGACGAGTTGCCGGTGCGCCTCCCCATGATAGAGATCCGCACCATCGGCTCGGGCGGCGGCTCGATCGCCTCGATCGACGAGGCCGGGCGCCTGCGTGTCGGCCCGCGCAGCGCCGGCTCCCGCCCCGGTCCGGTCTGCTACGATCGCGGCGGCACCGAACCGACCGTGACCGACGCCAACCTCGTCATGGGCCGTCTCGATCCGCGCTATTTCCTCGGCGGCGCCATGAAGCTCGACCTCGACGGCGCCCGCAGTGCCATCGAGACAAGGGTCGGCGCGCCGCTCGGCCTGTCCATGACCGAGGCGGTCGACGGCATGATGACCGTAACCAATACGAGCCTGGCCGCCGCCGCGCGCCTCAGCCTGTTCGAGAAGGGGCTCGATCCGCGCGATTTCAGCCTCGTTTCCTTCGGCGGCGCGGGCGGCCTGCACGCGATCCCCGTCGCCGAGGAACTCGGCGTCTCCGAGGTCGTCTTCCCCGCCGATGCCTCGACCTTCTCGGCCTATGGCATCCTCCATTCCGACATCGTCCACGATCTCGCCCGCAGTCGCGTCATGCCCGCAACCGCGGCCAGCCTTCCCCAGATCGCCGGCATGCTCGCCGAGCTGAAGACGCAGGGCGAGGCGCTGCTGACGGAAGACGGCGTGCCCGTTGAGGCGCGTCGCTACGCCGTCTCCGCCGACCTTCGCTACAAGGGCCAGGCCTCCGAGCTCGTCGTGCCATGGGCGGATGCGGAGGCGACGGAGGCGGCGCTCGCCCGCGTCATCGCGGATTTTCACGAAGGCCACGCCCAGCGCTTCTCCTATGCCGATCCGAATGCAGCGGTGGAAATGGTCGCGCTGCGGCTCGCCGCCGTCGGCGTGCTCTCGAACGGAACCGCCAGCGCGACTGCGGCTGTCGCGTCGGGACCATCCGAAGCGATGGAAACCCGCCCTGTGCTGCTCGACGGCCGATGGAGCGATGTCGCCGTGTTCCGTCGCAGCGCGCTCGCCGGCGAGATCGCAGGCCCGGCGCTGGTCGAGGAGGAATACACCACGATTCTGCTCACCGCCGGATGGGCATGCGCGCCCGGCCCAATGGGCACCCTGATCGCCCGCAAGAACTGACCGGGAGACGATGATGAACGCCCCCAAGCCCAGCTTCGCCATGCCCCTCGCCACAGCCGCCGATCTCGGCCCCGTCACCATCGAGGTCCTGCGCAACGCCTTCACTGCCACGGCTGCCGAAATGGACGTCACCGTCTGGCGCACCAGCCGCTCGACCATCGTGCGCGAGATGTTGGACTACTCGACGGCCGTGTTCGACCGCGACGGCTACAACATCGCCCAGTCGGCCCGCATCCCCGGCCATCTCAACTCGATGAGCGCCGGCCTGCTCACCATCGTCCGCGACTTCCTGCCGCTCGATCAATGGGCGGAAGGCGACGTCGTCATCACCAACGACCCCTATTGCGGCGGCCAGCACATCCCCGACATCCTGGCCTATCGTCCGGTCTATGCGGAGGGGCAGCGCATCGCCATCGTCGGCACGCTCTGCCACCATCTCGACATGGGCGGCATGGCCGCGGGTAGCTATGCCGCGACCGCGACCGAAATCTTCCAGGAGGGGCTGCGCATCCCGCCGCTCAAGCTGGTGCGCGGCGGCGTGATGAATGAGGACGTCCTGGCGATGATGCGCCAGAACGTGCGCAGGCCGGACATGCTGATGGGCGATCTCCAGGCCCAGCTCGCCTCGCTCGCCGTCGGCCACGGCACGATGCAGCGCCTCGCGGGGCGCTTCGGCGCGGAAACCATCATCGAGGTCTGCAAACGCCTGCTCGACGGCTCCGAGCGCGCCGTGCGCGCCATGATCGGGCGCATCCCCGACGGGCGCTACAGCTTCGAGGATTTCCTCGACGATGACGGGATCGTCCCGGAGCCGATCCGCATCCACACCGCCATCGAGGTCAAGGGCGAGGAGATGACCGTCGATCTCTCCGGTTGCGGCAAACAGGCGACGGGCCCGATCAACGCGACGCTCGCCTCCTCGGGCTCGGCCGTCTACTACGCGGTCATGGCCATCGCCGACCGCGACATCCCGGCCAACGCCGGCTGCTATCGCCCGGTCACGGTGATCGCGCCCGATGGGCTGATCGTCAACCCGTCCCACCCCGCCCCCGTCGCCAACCGCGTCGCGGTGGCGCACCGGCTGGCGACGACGATGTTCGGCGCGCTGCACCAGGCGGTGCCGGGGCGCGTGCCGGCAGCCTATTACGGCGTCTCCTATGTCTGCTCCTTCCAGACCATCGGCGAGACCGGCGAGCGCGGCGTGCTCGTCGAGATCGAGATCGGCGGCACCGGCGCCTATGACGACCAGGACGGCTTGAGCGCCTATTCCTACGGCATGCACAACAACGCCTCGATTCCGATCGAGATGATCGAGGCCGACGTGCCGCTGACCGTGACGGGCTACGGCCTGATCGACGGCTCTGGCGGCGCCGGGCGCCATCGTGGTGGGCTGGGGCTGTTCCGCGAATGGCGCGTGGACAGCCCGGCCGCCGTCTTCACCGCCAATCTGGAGCGCTTCAAGTTCCAGCCCTACGGGCTGGAGGGCGGCGAGCCCGGCCGGGCCGGCAAGCTCTGGCTGATCCGCAATGGCGAGCGCAAGGCGCTGGGCTCGAAGATCAACAATCTGCCGCTGCTCAAGGGCGACATCATCCGCCTGGAGACCTCCGGCGGCGGCGGTTACGGCCCCGCCGAAACGCGTAGCCTGGCCGATATCGATCAGGACAGGGCCTGCCGCTATGCAGGCTGAGGCGCGAGTCCGCTCGGGCTGGCGTACAGAACGACGCGATCGCGCTCTTGCTCCAGATCGGCGCGGCAGACGCCAAGGGTCAGTGCTCGACGACGATCGGCTTCGGCGGTGGCGTGCCGGATCACATTGAGTGGACGGCGGGACAAGGCATAGAGTACGAGCGACGGAGACGATCGAAGGCTAGGACGCTTCTCGAAACATTGAGGGTTGGATGAAACACGCGACGAAGCTCTTCCGCCTGCCGGCTGCCATGCTGTGCTGTTGGCCGCTGATCGCCTGCACGACTTCGAACGAGCCGCCGGTCGCCTCGTCGGCGCCGATCGCGATGCCGCTGCCCGCGCAGCGCAGCTATCTCGATCCCGGTCCGAACGCCCCGAGCAGAGGCGGCGCGAACTATGTCCGGGCCAATCAGACCAGCGGACCGCGGCAGACCGACTTCTTCGGAAACGACGTCCTCCCGCAGACGCCTTGAGCCCTGCGCCGTCCGTGAGGGCAGACAATGCGCCATGTGCTCCGCCAAGCGGCACATGGCGCAGCGCTCGGCAGGAACCGAGGCGGCAATGTCATTCGGCTGTCGAGAAGAGCCTTCGAGCGAGATGCGCGAGTGCGCCCCTCGCCGCGCCCAGTCACCCCATGCTTTCGCTGTGCCTCGGGGTCCACCAGAAGCCTGGTGGAGCTGAGGGGATTCGAACCCCTGACCTCTGCAGTGCGATTGCAGCGCTCTCCCAACTGAGCTACAGCCCCGAGGCGCTGGCCTTCTAGGCTGTGCGTCGCCTGTCTGTCAATCGTCCGCGCCATGAGTTTCTCGGCTGAGTTTCTCAGGCGCGTTTCAGCGGCCGGCCGGGGACGAGGCGCGTGGTTCAACGATGATCAAGAGGAATGCCGATGCGTGCTGTTCTCGACGTGGTGATGCTCGCCTTGAACATCTACACATGGCTCCTGATCATCTCGGCGGTGCTGAGCTGGCTGATCGCCTTCAACGTCCTCAACACCCGCAACCAGTTCGTCTCGACCGTCTGGGACATGCTCTACCGGATCACCGAGCCGCTCCTGCGCCCGATCCGCAACATGCTGCCCAATCTCGGCGGCATCGACATCTCGCCGATCATCCTGCTGCTCGGTATCTTCTTCATCCAGCGCGTGATCGTGCTCTATCTATACCCGGCCGTCTTCTGATATGGCCGAGCCCTGGTCTGCCGCCGCCGGCGGCGGCCTGCGGCTGACCGTCCGGTTGACCCCTCGCGGCGGGCGCGACGCGATCGATGGCGTCGAGACGCTGGCCGATGGACGGCCTATCCTGAAGGTCCGGGTCCGCGCGGCGCCCAGCGACGGGCAGGCCAATGCCGCGCTGGTCGCGCTTCTCGCGCGCGAACTCGACCTGCCGCGCTCGGCCGTGGCGCTCGTCGCGGGCGCGACCGCCCGGCTCAAGACGGTGGCGCTGACCGGCGAGGCACAGCGGCTCGCCAGCCTGTTGAAGGCGAAGATCGCGACGGGATGAGCTGTCCTCGGCCCTCTCGCAGTGCAACACGCGCTTGACGAAACCGCGCGCCTCCTGTTCGAAGGAGCCATGGAAAAGCCCGCAGCCCCTTTGCCAGCAGCCCCGTTTCCCGATCGGCTGACCGAAGGCTACCGCGCCTTCCTCGACGATCGTTTCGACCGCGAGAAGGACCGCTACGAGCAGCTCGCCGAAACCGGACAGACGCCGAAGATCATGCTCATCGGTTGCTGCGATTCACGCGTCTCGCCGGAGGTGATCTTCGATGCGCGGCCCGGCGAGATGTTCGTCGTCCGAAACGTCGCCAATCTGGTGCCGCCCTTCTCGCCCGACGACCAGCTCCACGGCACTTCGGCTGCGCTGGAATATGCGGTGCAGGCGCTCAAGGTCGAGCACATCGTCGTGCTCGGCCATGGTCGCTGCGGCGGCATCCGCGCCTTCGCCGACGATGCGCAGGGCCCGCTCTCCTCGGGCGACTTCATCGGCAAATGGATCACGCTGATCGGCCCCGCCGCCGAGCGCACCGGCGGGCGCGGGCGCCACGAGACGCTGGACGGCTATGTCGAGCGCCTCGCCTTGTCCTCGATCCAGCAGTCGCTGACCAACCTCCGCAGCTTCCCTTGCGTGCAGATCCTCGAGGGCAAGGGACGCCTGCATCTGCACGGCGCCTATTTCGCCGTCGCGACAGGCGTTCTGATGCTCCTCGACCCCGTCACCGGCCAGTTCGTCCCGGCGATCGGCGAACTGCCGCGCAAGGCCCAGCCGATCCGCTGCGACTAACGACTGTTCTTTGGGCACCGAAACCACGCCGTCATCCTGGACAAGCGGCGAAGCCGCGCAGATCCGGGATCCATCGTAGAGCACCAGAGCCCTCCGATGGATCCCGGGACGACCTTCGGTCGCCCAGGATGACGGAGCGTGTCAGAGCTTCGCCGACACGCCTTAGATCAGCCTGATCGTCGCGAGCAGGGACGTCCCCTCATCCGCCACCAGCTCGACATCCGCATCGGCATCGATGCGCAGCGCGTGCTCGGCAGGGACAGTGAACGCCTCCGGGCCGCAGCGCCCGGTCACGGCGGCGCCCGGCGCATAGAGGATGTGGATTCCCTCGCTCAGGGCGATGCCCTCCCCCGCCACCGGCACGACCATATCGGCGGCGCAGAGCGCCCTGTCGACCATCAGGTTCAGCACCTCGACCGGCCCGTTCTCCAGCCGGCTGACGAGGGGGATGCCGCCATCATAGCGCACCGGCCGGAAGGGCTGGCGCAGGTCGATCTCGCCGTCCGTCCCGTCGAGCACGAGGCCTGAGCCGACGATCACCGCCTGCAGACGCTCATAGCCGGTGAGGTCCGAGAACGGGCCGGGCTGGACGATGGCCGTGCGACCCAGCCGCCAGATCATGCCCTCCCAGCCGGCCGGATCGGCGCCGGGCGCGCAGGCGTCGGCGATGTCGAGCGTGACGCCGCCGCCATTCTTCCAGGGCTTGCTGCGGAAGCTCTCCGGCGGGAGCGGAGTTAGAACAGGCTCGGTCATGATCGGCTCTTCTCAGGCATCGTCCGCCAGGGGATGCAGGTCTCGCACCATGCTCTTGAGGCGGTCGTCGAGGACATGGGTATAGATCTGGGTCGTCGCGATGTCGGCATGCCCCAGCAGTTCCTGCACGATGCGCAGATCGGCGCCGTTCTGGAGCAGATGGCTGGCGAAGGCGTGGCGCAGCACATGCGGGCTCAAGGCTGAAGCCGCAAGCCCGGCCGCG
>DATDBB010000289.1:0-5496 GCA_036525085.1 Allobosea sp. | reverse complement strand
GCGCAGCGCGTCCTGCACCGACATCTTCTCGAGCTTCTCCTCGATGCGGGCGCGCTTGCGCATGCCCGCCGTGTCGAAGAGCTTCACGGGGCGTCCGCGCCATTCGTAGTCGACCGAGATGGTGTCGCGCGTGATGCCGGCCTCGGGGCCGGTCAGCAGGCGCTCCTCGCCGATCATGCGGTTGACCAGCGTCGACTTGCCCGCATTGGGGCGGCCGATGATGGTGACGCGCAGCGGCTTGTTGGGATCGTTGTATTCCTCGTCCTCGTCGCTGACGGCGGCGGGCGCATCGACCCACTTCTTGTCGCCATAGCTCTCGTCGAACTCTTCCTCTTCTTCAGGCTCGACGTCGACGTAAGGCGCGAGCGCCTCCAGCAGGTCCGACGTGCCTTCGCCATGCTCGGCGGAGAACGGCACGGGATCGCCAAGGCCCAGCGCATAGGATTCGAAGATGCCGTCCAGCCCCTTCTTCCCCTCGGCCTTGTTGGCGAGCAGGATGACGGGCTTGCCGGATTTGCGCACGAGATCGGCGAAGGGCTGGTCCATCGGCGTCAGGCCGAGGCGGGCATCGATCATGAACAGGATGACGTCGGCCTGCGCGATGGCGGTTTCGGTCTGCGCGCGCATGCGGCCGGCGAGCGAGGTGGGATCCGCCTCTTCCAGCCCTGCCGTGTCGATGATGTTGAAGCGCAGATGGCCGAGCGAAGCCTCGCCCTCGCGCCGGTCGCGCGTCACGCCGGGACGATCGTCGACGAGCGCGAGCTTCTTGCCGACGAGCCGGTTGAACAGCGTCGACTTGCCGACATTGGGCCGGCCGATGATGGCGACGGTGGCGGTCATTCTGTTTTCGTATCCTGTTACGCCGTCATCCCGGGCGCCCCCAGGGAAACCCGGGATCCATTCCGGAACCTCACCTGAAAGCGCTCCGGCATGGATCCCGGATCGGCGCCGCTTCGCGGCTTGTCCGGGATGACGGCGTTTGTTCTTCTAGTCTTCAGTTCTTGGTCTGAACCGGCCCGCCGCGCACCAGAGCGAGGTAGAGCTCGGTGCGCTGGCGCAGCACGGAGGGCGACTGCGGGTCGGTGACGATGGCGTCGAACCAGCGGCCGGCATCCTCGAAGAGATTGGCCTTGAGCGCGGCGATGCCGAGGAATTCGCGGGCCGAATGGCGCCAGGCGCCCTGCGGCGTCGCCAGCGGCTCCAAAGCCGTGCGCAGCTCGGCATAGGGCACGAGGTCGACGCGCAGCATGCCGGCGCGCAGGCGGGCGAGATCGCGATAGAGCTGCCCCAGCGAGCCGTCATTGGCGAGCGCGTCGAAGGCGGTCGCGCCGGCCGCGGCATCGCGCTTGGCCGTCTCGGCGGCGAGGCGGAAACGGGCGATCTGGCGATAGCCGGCCGGGGCGCTCGCGGCGAGCTCTCCCAGGATCGTCTCGGCTTCCGTGCCATTGTTGTCGCGCGAGGCCTTCAGCGCCGCCTCGAGCCGCGCGCCGACCACCTGCGAGGCCTGCTGCTCGCGATAGAGCCAGAACTGCCAGCCGGCAACGGCGAGAACGGCCAGAATGGCGAGGCCGGTGACGACCCAGCCATATTTCTTCCAGAGCTCAGCCGCCTTGTCGCGGCGGACTTCCTCATCGATCTCGCGGAAAATATCGGCCATGGTCCGTCAGAATTCCTGTGTGGTGGTGCCGGGTAGCATTTTCGCCGGGCAATGGCGAGCCGGAACACGATCTTCTTGACCACGCAACGCAGAGTTCCGCTCATCGTCATTGCGAGCGTAAGCGAAGCAATCCAGAGCGGCAGTGCTCGACGTCCCCCTGGATTGCTTCGCTCACGCTCGCAATGACGGCTACGGCTGCTTCCCGCGATAAAGTAGGCTGCCGTCGCCATAGGAATAGAAGCGGTAGCCCTCGGCGATCGCATGGGAATAGGCGCGCTTCATCACGTCGAGACCGCAGAAGGCCGAGACGAGCATGAACAGCGTCGAGCGCGGCAGATGGAAATTGGTCAGCAACAGGTCCACAGCCCGGAAGCGATAGCCCGGCGTGATGAAGATCGCCGTGTCGCCAGAGAAAGGCGCAATGACACCGTCCTCCCCCGTCGCGCTTTCAAGCAGGCGCAGCGAGGTGGTGCCGACCGCGACGATGCGCCCGCCCCGCTCCCGAACCCTGTTGAGCGCCGCCGCCGTCTCGGCCGAAACCGTGCCCCATTCGGCATGCATGCGATGGTCGTCCGTATCCTCCGCCTTCACCGGCAGGAAGGTTCCGGCGCCGACATGCAGCGTGACCAGATGGCGGGTTACGCCGCGAGCTTCGAGCGCCGCGACGAGCTCGGGCGTGAAATGCAGGCCCGCGGTCGGCGCCGCGACAGCGCCGTCGGCGCGGGCATGCATGGTCTGGTAGTCACTCACATCGGCCTGGTCGGTCGGGCGCTTGCCGGCGATATAGGGCGGCAGCGGCAACTCGCCGAAACGCGCGATGGCCGCGTCGAGATAGGCGCCGCCGAGGGCAAAGCGCAGCTCGACCTCGCCGCCTTCGGCCTTGTCGACGACTTCGGCTTGCAGGCGACCGAGTTCGCAGGCAACGCCCTCGGAATCATCGCCGAAGGTGATGGTCTCGCCTATCGTGATCTTTTTGGCCGGCCGTGCGAAGGCGCGCCAGCGATCCTCGCTCTCGCGCTTGTGCAGCATGATCTCGATGCGTGCCGAGGCCTCGCCCCGCCAGCGACGGCCATAGAGCCGCGATGGGATCACGCGCGTATCGTTCAGGACCAGCGCATCGCCGGGCTGCAGCAGCGAGACGAGGTCGCGGATGCCGCGATCCTCGAAGGGCTCGGCGGCATCCGGTCGGACGACGAGCAGACGCGCCGCATCGCGCGGGCTGGCGGGCCTCAGCGCGATGCGGTCTTCAGGTAAGTCGAAGTCGAAGAGTCCGACATCCACGATGCTGATCAGGCCAAGTCGGCCATCACCTTCATCGAGACGATGGAGTCGGGGTCACGCACGGGCTCGCCACGCTTGATGGTGTCGACGACCTCCATGCCTTCGACGACCTGCCCCCAAGCAGTGTACTGCTTGTCGAGGAAGCGCGCGTCGTCGAAGACGATGAAGAACTGGCTATTAGCCGAGTTCGGGTTCTGCGAACGGGCCATCGAGCAGACGCCGCGGACATGCGGCTCGGTGTTGAATTCCTGCTTCAGATCGGGATGATCCGAGCCGCCCGTGCCGGTGCCATGCGGGCAGCCGACCTGCGCCATGAAGCCGTCGATGACGCGGTGGAAGACGATGCCGTCATAGAAGCCCTCGCGGGCGAGCAGCTTAAGGCGCTCGACATGGTTCGGGGCGAGGTCGGGACGCAGCTTGATGACCACCTTGCCCTTGGTGGTTTCCATGACGAGGGTGTTCTCGGGATCGAGGGACATCAGATCGGCCTTTCATTTGACGGCGCTCGGCCGTGGAAGCGGATGGACAAGGGTCGCCCCGCGATAGCCGCTCCCAGCGGCGGGGACAACCTCATTGGTGTGCAGCCGCGAACTGCGGCGACAACGGAATCGGTGAAGCGCTGACGCAAGTCGGGGTCGGTCTGCTTGGTTTCCCAGGTCACGCGGGGCTGCCCGAAGAGCGAGCCGTCGCGACGCAGGCTGAACCGGACGGTCGCCATCACGCCGGTGTCGGGTCCGTCCAGGGCGGGCGGCGTCCAGCAGCGGCGCAAGGCCGGCGCGACATCACTCAGACGTTCAAGGGCCTCGCCCTCGAATGGCTGCGTCGCGGGGGCGAGCCCGCCGATGACGCCGATCTCGCCGCTGCCGGGACGCGGCGGTGGCAGAACGCGGCGCTCGCTCAAGCCAGGGATATCCTCGTTTCCACCGAAGCGCCCGCCGATGCCCGGCGCATAGCGCTGCCCGGACTGAGGCGGCAGCACCGGGTTCTGCGAGCCGGAGGGCGGCGGCAGGACGGGATTCTGCGAGCCCGATGGTGGCGGCAGGCCGAGATCGATCGTGTCCTGCGCACGCGCATCAGCTGCCGCGAGCGCGATCAGAATGACGGCAAGGCAGCACATCCGCATCGCCCTGCCCTCCTCGCCTGAATGTCTTACTTCGCGTCGGCCTGCAGGCGCATGCGGACGATCTTGTCGGGGCCGGAGACCTGGCCGCTGCCGGGCGCGCCCTTCTTGATCTTGCGGACGGCGTCCATGCCCGAGACGACTTCGCCGAAGAGCGTGTACTGGCCGGTCAGCGAGCCGCAGCCCTCATAGCAGATGAAGAACTGCGAATTGGCCGAGTCGGGCGACTGGGAGCGGGCCATGCCGACCGAGCCGACCTTGTAGGGTGTGGGCGTGAACTCGGCCTTGATGTTCGGCAGGTCGGACCCGCCGGTGCCGGTGCCGGTCGGATCGCCGGTCTGGGCCATGAAGCCGTCGATGACGCGATGGAAGACGATCCCGTCATAGAAGCCCTTCTTCGTCAGGGCCTTGATCTGGGCGACATGCTTGGGCGCGAGATCGGGCCGCAGCCGGATCGTCACCGGGCCATCCTTGGTCTCGAGGATCAGCGTGTTGTTCGGGTCCGGCGCCTGCGCCTGAGCAGGCATCTGGGCGAAGCCGAACGACGCCAGGATGGCGAGGGTAGCGAGCGAGCTGCGCAGCATTGTCATCTCCATGGCCGCCGACGATCCGGCGGGTATCTGATCCCCGCGCGTGGTAGCGGCATCCTTTGGCCGGAACAAGGCGTTCAATAGTGCCGAATCGAACGATGTTGCAGCGCACAAGTGCAGCGGAGAATAAATTTGCAAAAAGATCAGGCTAGCCATGCCTAAAGTGATGACAGAGCTGTCGCAATCGGTTATCAAACCCTTGCTGGACACGCTTTGTTGATCGAAGCGCCGCGGACCAGGTCTCGGGAGGACAAACGCCCGCCTAGTATACGAGTCGCACGCAAGCAGACGCGCGCCGATACTGCGGTAAAAATAGACTAGAGAAGGCAAGGCGCCAGCCTTGCCTTTTTCTTTGTCTGCTGTCCGGCCGGGCTCATTTTGCCCCCGCCAGATCGCCAGCCAAGCTGCGAACGAACCACGCCGGCATCCCGGGCTTGCCCCGGGATCCATCGGAGGGCTCCGGAGCTTTACGATGAATCCCGGATCTGCGCCGCTTCGCGGCTTGTCCGGGATGACGTGGTGGTTCTGTGCAAGCCCGCTCGGCTTACAGTTCGAACGTCGCCCAGACGTACCAGACGATGCCGAAGACGATCGCGGCGATGACCGAGGTGATCGCCGCCTTGCGAGCCAAGCCCGGCAGCGCGGGCGCTCCCGGCTCGGTGCCTTCAGTGACTTCGCCCGTCTCGGCTTGGCTGCGCACGCCGAAGGGCAGCACGGCGAAGAGCACGGTCCACCAGATCACGAAATAGACGGCGAGACCTCCAGCGACGGTCATGATTGCTGGCTCTCCACGGCACCGCCCGCCAGGGCGATGCAAGAGAATGCCACCCTCGCCTGCGTCGGCACGC
>DATDBB010000288.1:0-13773 GCA_036525085.1 Allobosea sp. | reverse complement strand
ACCTCGTTGCGAATGATCAGCACCGCGCCGGTGGCATAGATCGCAAGCTGCATCGTCATCCGCGAGGACCGGGTCAGCGCGGCGATGAACTTGCCGCGCCGCGTGCCGACGTCGAGATGCTCGATCATCGCGAGTTGCTGGCTCTTCCAGCGGCTTGCGAGAGCCGGCAGCATGCCCATCGCCTCGATCGTCTCGGCATGACGCAGGCTCGCGCCGACGTCGTTGATGCTGGCGACGCCCTCGGCATTGGCCTCCTTCAGCACGCGCCGGGTCAGCACATCGGAGAGCACGCCGAGTATCAGCAGGATCACCAGCGAGACGATGCCGACGAGGCCATAGACGGGATGGAGGGCGAAGAGCACGACGAGGAAGATTGGCGACCACGCCGCCTCGAGCGGCGTCGCGACGGCCGAGCTCGCGATGAAGTAACGGATGTCGTTGAGGTCCCGGATCGCCTGCGTCGCCTGCCCGGAGCCCTGCTCCAGCGAGGTGCTGACCGCCGCCTGCAGCGCCGGCAGGTTGAGCTGGCGCGCAAAGATGCTCGCCATCGTCTGGAAGGTCAGCGAGCGGATGAACTCGATCACGCCATAGAGCGCCAGCCCGACGACGGCGATGACGAGAAGCATCGTCAGCGTGTCGTAGCTGCGGCTGACGACCACGCGATCCTGCACCTGCATCATGAACAGCGGCACGATCAGCAGCAGGAGATTGACGAACAGGCTGAGGAACCCCGCATAGGCGAGGCCTCCCACGAAAGAGCGCTGCAGGCCGCGGATCAGCACGTCAGGCGCCAGTGTCTTCGCCTTCATTCAGATCTCCGGATCGAAAGCCCGCAATTGGGCAAGGAGCAGCCACGACGCAGAACCTGACGTCAGCCAATTGGCAGGTTGACACGACAGTGATGGCAAGACAATGACAGATCAATGCCTGATAAATCCGGGTTAATATCGACAATTAAGGCGAAAAATCGAAACAATTTGAAATTCGAAACAGTTCGCCCGAATTCATCTGTCGACAAAATCTACAAATGTCGCGATCGGAGGTGGCATGTGCTTTGCGTGTAGGCTAATCCTCGGGTGTGGGATTCGTTCGGGTCGGGGTTACCCATTTGACAGCAAGGCGGAGTAGGAAATGCAGTCCAAGCCGCATAGCAGCGAGCAATTCCCGGACAGAATGCTGAACGGCCATCATCACAGGGCGCCCGAGCCCTCGCGTGACACCGAAGGCGCATCGTCGCGCCTCGGCGTCTCCCCGCTCGATCTTGCTCGCGTCATCGAGCGAGTCAGCCGAAGGTTCCTCGATTATATGCGGCTGGAGCTGGCCAAGCTCGGCGTGGACGACATCTCGCCGTCGCAGGTCATGGTGCTGCTCACGATCGGGCAGGGCGAGATCGCGGTCCGCGACCTGCTGGACCGGGGCCACTATGTCGGCTCCAATGCCTCCTACAACCTGAAGCAACTGGTCGAGAGCGGCTATCTCGAGCGCGGGGCCTCGCCGCGCGACCGGCGGCTGGCGCGCATATCCCTGTCGCTCAAGGGGCAGATGCTCTGCGAGCGGCTGCGGCTGATCGACGATTCGAATGCGTTCGGCCAGAATCTCGACCTCAATGCCGAGGCCGATCTTCAGACGACCTACGACACGCTGCGCAGGCTCGAGCAGTGGTGGAGCGACTCGTTGCGTTTTGGAGGCGTCCTGCTCGCATCATGCATGTCCTATTCGTTCATCGCTCCGGATCTGGTCAATTCGCTCACCTGATCGCGCGCCTCGTTTCAGAGGGCGCCGAGGTCACGCTGGTGACGGAGCAGGCGGCGCCCGAGCAGGCGGGCGTCCGGCAGATGACCTATGCGGTCGGGCCATCGACCACGACGCATGCCGCCCTGGCGGCGACGGATTATCACATGCGCACCGGCGAGGCCGTTGCCGGCCAGCTGCGCCGGCTCGCCCGGACCGACCCGCCCGATGTCGTCATCGGCCATATCGGCTGGGGCGGGTTGCTGTTCGCCCGCGATGCGCTGCCTGACGTGCCCCTGTTGGGTTATTGCGAGTACTACTACAACAGCACGGGTTCCGATCTCGACTTCGACCCGGCAGCCGTGATCCCGGACGCCGAGCGCCACCGCATCCGCATGCGCAACGCGGCGCAGTTGTTGACGCTGGAGACGCTCGACGCCGCCTACACACCGACCCGGTGGCAGCAGCAGCAATACCCTGCGCATCTGCGCCAGCGCATTGCGGTCTGCCATGACGGCATCGACGCGAATGCCTGCCGTCCCGATCCGGAGGCCGTTCTGCACCTGCCCGACGGGCGCGTGCTGCGACATGGTGATCCGGTGGTGACCTTCGCAGCCCGCGATCTCGATCCCTATCGCGGCTATCCCCAGTTCATGCGTGCGGCTTCTGTCGTCGCGGAGCGCCACCCGGATGCCCTGTTCGTCACGGTCGGCGGCGACGGGCCGGGTTATGGCCGGGCGCGGCAGGATGGGCGCTGCTGGCGCGAGGTGATGCTGGCCGAGACCGGCCTGGGCGACCGCATGCTCCACATCCCCTGGCTCGCCTCCGACCAGCTGGTCCGGCTGTTCCAGGTCTCGGCAGCCCATGTCTATCTGAGCGTGCCCTTCGTCCTGTCCTGGTCGCTGCTGGAGGCCATGGCCTGCGGCAGCCTCATCGTCGGCTCCGACACGCAGCCGGTTCGGGAGGTCATTGCCGACGGCGTCAACGGCCTGCTCGCGCCGTTCCACGACACGGTCGCGCTGGCGCATCGGATCGAGGAGGCGCTTCGCAGAGGCTCCATGCTGGGCGGGCTGCGCCGCGCCGCACGCGCGACCATCGTCTCGGGCTATGAGCGCGAACGCTGCATCGACCGCCAGCTCGGCTGGATCGCAGGCCTCGGCCAGCGGCGTGAAGCCGTGCGGGCCTGACGATTGCCGCCCTACTGCAGGGTCGTGTAGCCGGCCTTCCTGAAGGTCATCGCCTCGGTGATCAGGCGGCCCGAACGCACCGGGCGGACGCCCGCCTCTTCCCAGCCATCGGCCGCCATCAGGCGCGAGACCATGCTGTGCAGGCGCTGGAGGTGGTCTTCGCGATCATCATCGAGCCAGTTGCCCCACCATTCCTCGATCAGCCCGATCAGAGGCTCGAGCGGCGGCGCCCCGCTTTCGGCGGCGTATTGCAGCGCCGCGTGGCCGGCGGGCGATGAGATGATTTCCCAAATCTGGAGAGGTTCTGTCCCCCTCAACATCGAACGTCATCCCTGTTCGTTTAGCCGCGTTCTGCGGCAACGCTGTTTGCCACAATACGCGCCATCCGGCTAAGCGGATGCCGGAATTTGCTGAATAATATCTGGATGTGATTGCATACCGAGGCAAAGTCTCGCGATGGATTAAGCTGGCATTGACCATGTCGATAGCCAGGCCGGAGACCCTACGCAGCACATGCGCCGACCGGCACAGATGGGGGACGGGCGCGGCATCATGGCTCGCTCACGCTGAAAGCGCACGGGCCATCAGCGCACCCGGTGCGCAATCACCTTGTCATGCAGCAGCATGCCGGCGACCATCGCCGCGACGAAGACGAAAACCGGCAACAGCCCCAGCGACAGCGCCGACACTGCCGGCCCCGGGCAGAATCCCGCCAGTCCCCAGCCCGCTCCGAACAGGCCGGAGCCGATCAGGAGGCGTCGATCGATGCGGCCCCTTTTCGGCACATGGAACTCATCATCCAGAGCCGGGCGCGCCAGCCGGCGCTGCAGCGTGACGCCGGGCAGCGCCACCACCAGCGCCCCGCCGAGCACGAACATCAGGCTCGGATCCCAGTGTCCGCTGGCAACATCGAGGAAGCCGATGACGCGGGCGGGATCCACCATCCCCGAAAGCGACAGGCCGAAGCCGAACAGCGCCCCGGCCAGCAGCGCGACGATCAGGCGGGCAAGAGATTGCGCGCTCATCGGAACAGCCCCACAGCCGTGGCCGTCACGATCCCGGTGACCAGGAACGTCGCTGTCGCCGCGATCGAACGCGGCGAGAACCGCGCCAGCCCGAGAATTCCGTGGCCCGAGGTGCAGCCCGAGCCCATCCGCGTGCCGATTCCGACGAGCAAGCCGGCCAGAACGACGACCGGCCAGGATGCGGCGACCGTCACGCTGGGGAGCTGCCCGAAAGCCGCAGCATGCAGGAGCGGCCCAAGCAGGAGCCCGACAAGGAAGGCGCCATTGGCCAGAACCTGCCGGCCACCGAGGAGGCCGCCGACGATGCCGCTGATCCCGGCGATGCGGCCATTGACGAGCAGGAGCAGTATCGCAGAGGCGCCGATCAGCATGCCGCCGATCAGCGAGGGCCAATAGGCGTTCATGACTGCACCTCCTCGGCGCAGAAGATCGCGTAGAGTGCCTCGATCAAGCGCGCGGCCTTCGCTTCGCGCAGCCGGTAGAAGATCTGCTTGGCCTCCCGCCTTGTCTCGACGACGCCGGCATCGCGCAGGACGCCGAGTTGCTGCGACAGCGTCGGCTGGCGGATGCCGAGCTTCTCCTCCAGTTCCCCCACGGCATATTCGCCCTCCGCCAGCGTGCAGGCGAGCATCAGCCGCGCCGGATGCGCCAGCGTCTTCAGCAATGAGGCCGCTTCGCTCGCGCGTGCTTCCATGTCGCCCGGCGCCATTCCGGCGCGGGGCTGGGTTTCGATCGCCGTCACCAGGCCGCTCCCTTCAACGCATCGAGCGGAATTTTGAGGTAGCGCCTGCCATTCGCCTCGGGCTCGGGCAACCGGCCGCCCCTGATATTCACTTGCAGCGCATGCAGGATCAGCTTCGGCATCGGCAGCGTCCGGTCGCGCGCCTCGCGCAGCTTGACGAAGCCGGCCTCGTCCATGCCGGCGACATGGCGATTGCTGCGCTTCTGCTCCGCGACCGTGCTTTCCCATTTCGCGTTTCGACCGTTCGGCCGGTAGTCGTGCCCGGTGAAGAGCCTGACATCATCGGGCAAGGCGAGGATCGCCTGGATCGAGCTCCACAACGCCTTGGCGCTGCCGCCCGGGAAGTCGGCCCGCGCCGTGCCCGAATCGGGGACGAACAGCGTGTCGTGGATGAAGGCGGCGTCGCCGATGACGTAGGTGATCGAGGCCAGCGTATGGCCGGGCGAAAACATCACCCGCCCTTCGAGCGAACCGACCTTGAAGCGGTCACCCTCCGCGAACAGCCGGTCCCATTGCGAGCCGTCCGTCCCGAGTTCCGGCCAGTTGTAGATCTCCTTCCAGAGCTTCTGCACACCGGTGACATGCGTGCCGATCGCCCTCGGCGCTCCCGTCTTGCCGCTGAGGTAATGCGCCGCCGAGAGATGGTCGGCATGGGGATGGGTATCGAGAATCCAGTCGACGCCCAGCCCCTCGCGCGCGATGTAAGCGAGGATCGCATCGGCGCTGGCCGTGCCGGTCGAGCCCGACTTTTCGTCATAGTCCAGCACCGGATCGATGATGGCGCAGCGCTTCGTCGCGGGATCGCTGACGACGTACTGGATGCTGCCGCTGCCGGGTTCGTAGAAGGCCTCGACATGGGCCAGCCTTCCCGCCTCGCGCTCCAGCCAGCGCGCGGCGCCCGACAGGTCGAAGCCATGGCTCCGGCCGAAGGCCTCGACCTCGCCGCGCTGCATCCGCCCGTCGAGAACCTCGCCGAGGGCATAGAGGGTCAAGGCGCGCGTGCCGCCCCTGCAATGGGCGAAGACCGGCCCACCGGCCTCGCGCATCGCTTGCTGGAAGGCGCGGATATCGGCGGTCGTGATGGTCGCGCCGGTCACCGGAACGAAGCGGTAGGCGAGCCCCGCACCCTCGGCCGTCGCCTTCTCGGCGGCGTTGCCCGGCTGGCCCGGCTCCTCCCCGTCCGGCCGGAGATTGAGCAGCGTGGTAAAGCCGTCATCCGCCAGACCGGCGAACGCCTGCAGTTCGGGCTGGCCCGCAACCGTCAATGTCTCGGTGATTCTCGCGTCGGTCATCGATCCATCCCTTCGATTCATTATTATACATATCATGATAATATATAATATCAAGTTGAGCAGCGCCCTTCCCCCAACGGGACGACGGGAGCGGGATGCTAGCCCTTCTTTCGCCAGCCTTCGACCCGGTCGATCACCCAATGGGTGAAACGCGCCATCGGCCGGCGCAGGAACGGCACATCGGCCGCCATCAGCATCAGCCCGAGCGGCAGCATCCACAGTCCGAGGATCGGCAGGAACGAGAAGACGCCGCCGAAGATCAGCGCGAGTCCCGCCGGCAATCGCGCCCAGCGCGAGGACGGGTGTCGCAGCCAGCGCAGGCTCGCAGCGAGGCGATGCGGCAGGTCGCGTTCGAGCCGCTTGAAGGCGGCGCGAAGCTCATGTTTCCCGGCTGAGTGGGGCATGGTCAGCTCGGAGCGATGAGGTTTCCGGTGATCACGGCTCAGCCCGCGAGCACATCGGCGAATTCGGGATGACGGCGCGCCCAGGCCGCGACGAAGGAACAGGCCGGCACGATCCGGCGGCCCGTCGCCCGCGCATTCTCAAACAGGCCCAGCGCCAGCCGCGAGCCCAGCCCCTGGCCGTTGAACGCCGGCGGCACTTCGGTATGGGTCACGATCAGCAGGTCGCCGTCGCGACGGAAGCTGGCGAAGGCGACCCCGCCGGGAAACGCCATCTCGAAGCGGTTGCCGGCGACATTCTCGGTCACTGCGTCGGCCTGAAGCAATTCCATCGTCATCCTCTCCGAACCGGAACGGCACGCTGCGGCGATTGTTCCCGGCAGCACCAGATAGGGACGATCTCGGCCTGAACCAACCTCGCGCGCTCTATCCTCGGCGCGCGGTCAGCACGAACATCGGCACATCGCCCGGATAGGGCGGCGTCGCGAAAAGATGCTGCCAGGACAGCGCCTCGCCGAACCCGGCCTCGACCAGCATCTGCCGCGCCAGCGCCTCGGTCAGCCCGTCATGCAGCGGCAGGCGCGCGGCGAGGGCCGGCTCGTAGGTCGAGCGGTATTGCGGCGCGACCGACCACAGCCCGTCCGAGACCACGACCATTCCGCCCGGACGCAGAACGCGATGCGCCTGCAGCAGCGCATCCATCGGCCGCTCCAGCGTCCACAGCACGTTGCGCAATGTGACGATATCGGCCGAAGCCGGCTCGATCGCGGCCTCGTCGATCACGGTCTCCTCGAAAGCGACGTCGAGCTTCATCGCCTGCGCCGCGGCACGCGCCACCGCGAGCATGCCCTCCGCCCCGTCATAACCCCGCACGCGATGGCCGAGCGAGGCCGCGATCAGGGCGCAGGCCCCGGTGCCGGTGCCAAGATCGACGACATCCTTGGGACCCTCGGCCTCGAAGGCGGCTTCCAGCACCTCGCGCCAGATTTCGCGCTGCGCGACATGCGAGGCGACGCCGTCGAATTGCGGCGCCCTGGCACTCCAATAGGCCGTGACGGCGTCCTGCGTCGGCTCGTTCATCACGCTATGCCCTCGTCGGATGGGTCGATCAGATACTCGATATGGCGCCGCCCGGATGCACCCTCGCGGATGCTGACCGCGACACCGAACACCCTGGAGATCAGATCCTCCGTCAGCACCTCCGGCGGCGCACCAGCGGCCACGAGCTTGCCCTGATGCATCACCGCGATCTCGTCGCAGAACAGCGATGCGAGATTGAGGTCGTGCAGAGCGAGGATGCAGGTCACGCCGAGCCGCCGCAGCAGCGCCAGGATCGAGAGCTGATGCTGGATGTCGAGATGGTTGGTGGGCTCGTCCAGGATCAGCTCGCGCGGTTCCTGGGCCAGCGCGCGAGCGATATGGACACGCTGGCGCTCGCCGCCCGATAGCGTGTGCCAGGGCTGGTCGTGACGCGCGCTCATGTCGACGCGCTCCAGCGCCGCTTCCACCGCCTCCTCGTCAGCGTCGGTCCAGGAGGCGAGCGCGCCGCGATGCGGCGTCCGCCCCAGCTTGACCACGTCGCAGACCGAAAGCTGCACCTCGGTCGAAGCCTGCTGCTCGACGAAGGCGAGGCGCTTGGCGAGATCGCGACGCGCCATCGTCGCGAGATCGCGATCATCGAGCGTGACCACCCCGCTCTCGACCTTGCGCAGGCGACAGAGCAGCCGCAGCAGGCTCGATTTGCCGGAACCGTTGGGCCCGATCAGCCCGAGGATCCGGCCCGGTTCGGCGCGCAGCGTCACGCCATCGACGATCATCCGCCGCGCCGCGCTCCAGCGGATATCATGCGCCGCGAGCGTCATGTCGTGCGCCTCGCGCGGTAGAGGATGAGCGCGAAGGCCGGGGCGCCGAAAAGCGCCGTGACCACGCCGATCGGCAGGATCTGCTGCGGCACGAGGATGCGCGACAGGATGTCGGCGAGGATCATGAAGATCGCGCCGATCACCAGGCAGGCCGGCAGCAGCCGCGCATGCGCCGGTCCTACGAGAAACCGCGCCGCATGCGGAATCACCAGCCCGACGAAGCCGACCGTGCCGACGATCGAGACCATGGTCGCCGTCATCACCGCCGTCGTCGCGAACAGCACGATCCGCACCCGCGTCACCGCCACGCCGAGCGAGGCCGCCGCATCAGCGCCGAAGGCGAAGGCGTCGAGAACCTTGGCGTGCAGCATGCAGACGCCAAAGCAGATCAGCGCCACCGGCGTCGCCACCCAGACATCGGGCCAGCGCACGCCGCCGAAATTGCCGAGCAGCCAGAACATCACGCCGCGCGCCTGCTCCGCATTCGCCAGCGTGGTGACGATGGTCGCGGTGGCCGCGTTGAAGAGCTGCGAGCCCGCGACGCCGGCCAGGATCACGCGGTCGCTGGAACCGCCCGCCCCTGTCGCCAAAAGCGCGACGACCAGCAGCGCCGCGACCGCCCCGAGGAACGCCCCGCCCGAGATCGTCAGCGCGGCGCCGCCGAAACCGAGGATCATCACCGCCACCGCCCCTGTCGAGGCGCCGGCCGAGATGCCGAGGATATAGGGCTCGGCCAGCGGGTTGCGCAGCAGCGCCTGCAGGATCGCGCCCGACAAGGCCAGCGTCCCGCCGCAGAGCGCCGCCAGCAGCGCCCGGCTCAGGCGGTAGTCGAAGATCACCCCCTGCTGGATCGCGCTGACGGGATAGCCGAGATCGAACACCCCGTTGCCGAGCGCCTGGAAGGCGGTCGACAGCGGGATCTTCATCTCGCCGATGGTCACCGCGAGCGCGATCGCGGTCACCAGCGCCAGCAGCGCGGCGAGTGCGATCGCGATGCGCGCCGGCCAGTTGGGCTCGATAGGGGCGTGGCTCACAGGTCGCGGCTCGCTATAGACCGACTCACTCTGGCTCCGCTCACTTGGCCAGCCCGAAGTTCTCGATGCCCTTGGCCAGCGCCTCGATGCCGTCGACCGTGTCGAGCCCGGCGCGGGTCGCGCCGACATCCATCACGACGATGCGGTTGTTCCTGACCGCGTCGAGCTTGCTCGCCACCGCGTCGGTCTTGAGGAAGTTCAGCTTCAGCTCGATGTCATCCGCCGGGAAGCGACGCCGGTCCATCTTGACCACCACGATGACGGCGGGGTTGGCGGCAGCGACGCTTTCCCAGCCGACCAGCGGCCATTCCTCATTGGTGGTGATGATGTTGCGCGCGCCGAGCTTGGACAGGATATAGGCGGGAACGCCGTTCTTGCCGGCGAGGAAGGCGTCGCCCTTGACGTCCCGGCTCGAGAACCAGACCGTGACCGGAATGTCCTTGGCTCCATTGCCCGCGACGGCCGCCACGGCCTTGTCCTCGCGCGCCTTGAGCTCGGCGATCAGGGCCGCAGCCCTGTCGGCGACATCGAAGATCTGCCCGAACTCGCGGATGTTGCGATAGACCAGTTCCATCGTGAACATCTGCGTGCGGATGCCGTCGCCGGCGCCGGAATTGTCCTTGCCGACGCAATCCGACGGCGAGACATAGGCGGGCACCTTGAGCTTGGCGAACTGGTCGCGCTTGCCGACGATGCCGTTGGGGCCGACATGCCATTCGAACATCGCGGTGACGAGATCGGGCTCCTGCGCGACGACCGCCTCGAAGCTCGGATCATTGTCGGCGAGGCGCTTCACCCCGGCATTCGCCGCCTCGAAGCGCTTCGCCACGGGGCTGAACCAGACCGCCGTGCCGACGACCCGGTCGCCGAGGCCCAGCGCATAGAGGATCTCGGTCTGGGTCTGGCCGATCGCCACGACGCGCTTCGGCGCCTTGTCGAAGGTGACCTGATGCCCGCAATTCTCGACCGTCACCGGATAGCGTGTCGACTGCGCGCTGGCGAAGCCCATGCCGAGCGCCAGCAGCGGAAGAGCGAGCGTGGCGGAACGGACGAGGCGGCGCAGGCGGCGGGTCGATGTCGTCATGGCATGGTCCGGCTTGGGAGGAAGGCAGGAAGGCGGAATGGCGCGCTCTGCAAGAGCAGCGCCGGCTGAATGAATTGTAATAACATTACAATTACCATGGCCAGCGGCAGGCTGCCGCGTCAAGCCTGATGTCTCGCTGTGGTGGCTGGTGGAGAGTGTCTGCATCATCGCTAACCCCGTGACGATTGAGGGGTATGCGACGGACGCGCGCGATACGTCTGCGGGATGTGAAAGACCCGCCCCGTTCGCGCACGACCGATCAGGACACCCCGCCCGAAAGACCGTTCAGTCGATCAGGGCAGGTCTCCTGGCTCGCGGGTCGACGCTGACTCCGGCCGGCCTTCCCGGCGCGAACTGCGCCAGTGGACGATGGACGGAAAGCTCGCCGCTTACAGTTGCGGGGGCAGCCTCGGCTTCGGCATGGAACGCCTCACCGAATTCCCTCTTAGCTTCGGCCGAGAACGACCGAAGAACCTTGATCGAGGATTACGATAGAGCGCGCGCCGCAGCCGTCAAGAGAGACCGAGCGAACAGCTCAGTGGCGCGTGCCGCTGCTGAAGGCGCCCGTGCGCAGCTTGTCCGGCAGGGATTCGGCGAAGACGGCGGTCGCCTCCTCGCCATAGGTCTCGACCAGCGTGCGGAAGGCCGCGAAGAGCGCCGCATGGGCAAGCGCGTCGCTGTCGAGCCCATCCTGCTGCGCTTCGGTGAAGGCATCCTCGACATAGCCATAGGCGACGCGGCGTGCGTCATGGCTGTCCTCGGCGAGGGTCATGTCGAGCGGCAGGTCGTCGGAAATGATGGACATGAAGGCGAAGACTCTGCGGCTTGCTCGAATGGGCGTTCTATCGCGCTATTTTCGGTTTCGCGTGGTACGAATCGCGCCAGTTTCGGCCCGCTTCGCAACGCTCGACTTCATCTCGACCATAGGCCGTGCCAGCGCGGGACGCTACCGCGCCGTTTAGGAAAGGTTAACGCGGCCGCGAGAATCCGGTGCAAAACGACGGTTCGCCGCGCCCTGTCACCTATCCGCCATAGCGGCCCGCCAGTGAGCGGGCGAGGCGCTCTCCCTCGGCCGCCAGGCGCGTCGAGGCCTCCTGAGTGCCGGCGGTACAGGCGCGGTGCGTCAGCGCATAGGCACGGAAGCCGCGGTTATAGGCGCTCGTCAGGCGCTCGCGCCGCGAGGGCGTCCGGCCCTCCGCCTCGACCAGCGCCGTCATGCGGTCGCGCCAGTCCTGCGCCTCCTTGCCGGCGCAGAGCGTCCGCAGATAGGCCAGCGAGCCCATGATCTCGGCCAGCTTCAGCAATTGCGGCTCATAGGGTGGCGGCGGCGGCTCGGGTGCGGGTACCGGCGCCGGCTCGGCGGGCTTCGTCGCGGCCGGCGGGCGCTGCTGCGCCGAGGCCCCGCCGGATGGAAGCGCGACGAGCAGCACGAGCAGGCACAGCGCCGCCCGCTTCATGCGCCCTCCCCGGCCTCGCCCATGATGTCGCGGGCTCGCCGCAGCACATCGGCCAGCTCGCGCGTCGTGGCCAGGCCGCCGAGCTTCAGCGGATCGGCCCACATCACCGCGCCCGCTTCCGGCCCGGTCCGGGGCTCACCCGAAAGCCATGTCCCCACGAAGGAGGCGACGACGAAATGATGCGTGACCTCGCCCGCCGCATTGCGGCCGAAGATCTCGACATGGCGGTTGAAGCCGACGATGCGCGCGCAGACGCCAACCTCCTCCTCCAGTTCGCGCAGGGCCGCCTGCTCCAGCGTCTCACCGGCCTCGACCTTGCCGCCCGGCAGCGACCAGAGCTGATCGGCGGGCGGCTTCGTCCGCGTCGCGAGCAGCACCTTGCCGTCGCGAAAGACCGCGACCGAGGCCGCCAGCACCGGCCGGGCCGGCGCCTTGCCAGCCGCGGGGAAGCGGATGACCTGCCCGCCCTCGCCGCTCATCGCGCGCGGCCCTCTGTCATACGTGCTGGCCGCCATTGATGTGCAGTTCGGCGCCTGTGACATAGCTCGACGCGTCGGTGCAGAGGAAATGGATCGCGCGCGCGACCTCCTCGGTCTTTCCGAGGCGGCCCAGCGGCAGGGTCGCGACGATTTTTTCGGTGCCGGGCGAGAGGATCGCCGTATCGATTTCGCCCGGCGAGATCGAATTGACCCGGATGCCGAGCGGGCCGAAATCCGAGGCCATCTCGCGCGTCAGGCTGGCGAGCGCCGCCTTCGAGGTCGCATAGGCGGCGCCCGCGAAGGGATGGACGCGGGAGCCGGCGATCGAGGTGACGTTGACGATCGTGCCCTTGGCCGCCGTCAACTCGTCGAGAAGGCCGCGCGCCAGCATGATCGGCGCGAAGAAATTGACCTGGAAGACCTTGTGCCAGTCGTTGAACGAGGTCGTCGCCGCCCCGAGACGGGCACCGCCCGGCCCCTTCGGCGAGATGCCGGCGTTGTTGACCAGCGCATTGAGCTTGCCGCCCTCGGCCGCGAGCCGGCGCTTGATCTCGGCGATGCCGCGCATCGTGTCCTCGGGATCACCCAGATCGATCTGGACATGGTCGTCGGCGCCCGACGGCCATGGGCATTTGTCGGAGAAGGCCTGGCGCGAGCAAGACAGGATCCGCCAGCCCGCCATCGCGAACTGCATGACCGTGGCGTGGCCGATGCCGCGGCTCGCCCCCGTCAGCAGCATCACCGGGCGCTTGCCCGGCTCGGTCTTGGGGAAATCGAATTTGGGCATCGCCATCGGGCTTGGTGTCCTCAAGGATAAAGGCGCGCGCGCGCCCAGGGTTCGCCTACGGAGGCGCGGCGGAAGGCGACACGGTCATGCAGCCGGAAGGCACCGTCCTTCCAGAATTCGAGATAGACCGGGGTGATCCGGAAGCCGGTCCAGTGCGGCGGCCGCGGGATCGTGCCCAGCCCGAACTTCGCAGCCTGAACCGCGACAGCCTTTTCGAGCGCGAAGCGGCTCTCCAGCGGGCGCGACTGCTGCGACGCCCAGGCCCCGATCCGGCTGTCGCGCGGGCGCGACTGGAAATAGGCGTCCGCCATCTCGTCGCTGACGATCGAGACAGGACCGCGGATGCGGATCTGGCGGCGCAGGCTCTTCCAGTGGAACAGCGCCGCGGCCTTGGGCTGGCCGAGCAGTTCCTCGCCCTTCTGGCTCTGCGTGTTCGTATAGAAGACGAAATCCTCGCCATCGCGCCCGTTCAGCAGCACCATTCGGCTGTTGGGCATGCCCTCCGCATCGACCGTAGACAACGCCATGGCATGGGGGTCGTTGGGCTCCGACTTCTTCGCCTCCTCGAACCACTCCTGAAACAGCGCGAAAGGGTCCTGCTCCTGGGTGAAGTCACCGCTCGTTAACCGTTCCACGTGTCTAATCCTCGGTGAATTTCAGAGTGTTGCGTTTGGGCGAGCGCGGGCGGTGAT
>DATDBB010000287.1:0-18072 GCA_036525085.1 Allobosea sp. | reverse complement strand
TGGGCTGGCCGCCACGGCGTGGTGATGACAGACTCGCGCGCCAGGATTTGACATGAACGATAGCCGGACTGCTTCTCTCCCATCCTCGATCGATGCCACGCTCACGCTTCTGCAGAGCCAGGGCTATGTCGCCGATCGCGCGCTGGCGACGGTGCTCTTCCTGGCCCTCAAGATGAAGCGGCCGCTGCTGCTCGAGGGCGAGGCGGGCACCGGCAAGACCGAGATCGCCAAGGTCCTTTCGGCCGGGCTCGGGCGAAAGCTGATCCGGCTGCAATGCTATGAGGGGCTGGACCTCGCCTCCGCCGTCTATGAGTGGAACTATGCCGGGCAGATGATGGCGATCCGCCTGGCGGAAGCCGGTGGGGCGAGCGGAGATCGCGAGCGGCTCGAAGGCGACATCTTCTCGCAGAAGTACCTGATCAAGCGGCCTTTGCTGCAGGCGCTGGAGCCGCAGGAGGGCGGTGCGCCGATCCTGCTGATCGACGAGCTCGATCGCACGGACGAGGCCTTCGAGGCCTTCCTGCTCGAAGTCCTGGCGGATTCTCAGGTCACTATCCCCGAACTCGGCACGGTGAAGGCGGCCGAGCCGCCGATCGTGATCCTGACCTCGAACCGCACGCGCGAGATCCATGACGCACTGAAGCGGCGCTGCCTCTATCACTGGGTCGGCTATCCCGACGCGCCCCGCGAACTGGCGATCCTGAAGGCGCGTGCGCCGCACGCCCCAGCGAAGCTGGCGAAACAGGTGGTGAGCTTCGTCCAGGCGATCCGCAAGGAGGAACTGTTCAAGGCACCGGGCGTGGCGGAAACGCTCGACTGGGCGACGGCACTCGTCGAGCTCGACGCCGTCGCGCTCGACCCCGCGCTGGTCTCGGACACGCTGGGCGCCCTGCTGAAGTATCAGGACGACATCCAGGCGATGCAGGGCTCGAAGGTGAAGGAACTGCTCGATCAGGCGAAGGCCGAGGCGAAGGGCTGACGGCCTGCCGACAGTCCTGCGCCATATCAAGGACAGGGCCCGTTGCGGCCGCCAGCATGCAAATGGGACGTGTGGGCAGGCGAAGGAGCGATCATGAACAACGATCTGCGTGCAATCGAGGCGGTGACCCGGACCTATCTCGACGGGCTCTATGAGGGCGATGTCGCCAAGCTGGAACATGCCTTTCACCCGACCAGCGCGCTGACGACGGCGCAGGAGGACGGGACGATCAAGATCGTGCCGCGCGACGAATGGCTGAAAGCCGTCAGCGAGCGGCCGGCGCCGAAGGCCTCCGGCATGGCGCGCGGCGATCATGTGCTGACCATCGACATCGTCGGCCCGACGCTCGCCCTGGTGAAGGTGAAGTGCCAGATGCCGCCGCGCTATTTCACCGACCTGCTATCCTTCCTGAAGGTCGAGAGCAAATGGCAGATCGTGCAGAAGGTTTACATGACCGAGATGGGGCCGTGAGCGCTGTTTTGGTCCGGTTGCCATTGAAGGCTCCTCCCTTCCCCCTGGTGGGGAAGGGTATGGGGATGGGGGGCGTCCCGCTTGGTGATCGCTCACCCGGTCGTTCGCCCCCCACCCCTACCCCTCCCCACCAGGGGGAGGGGTTCCCGCGCCCCGGCATCCCATGACCGGCAAGCTCCCGGAGAACATCGCCTATTTCGCGCGTGCGCTGCGCATCGCGGGCCTGCGTGTCGGTCCTGGCACGGTGGTCGAGGCTGTCGAGGCGCTGGCCGAAGGGGCGCTGGGAGAGCGCGAGGACGTCTACTGGGCGCTGCATGCGATCTTCGTGAAGCGGCATGAGGACAGCGCCGTCTACGACCAGGCTTTCCGGCTGTTCTGGCGCCGGCGCAACCTGATCGAGAAGATCATGGCGCAGATGTCGCCTGTCTCGCCCCGAGCCGACAGTGCGCCGCAGAAGGAGGAGGCCGGGGCACTGCGCGTCGCCGAGGCGTTCGCGCCGCCGAGGCGGGAGGAGGATGCGCCGATCGAGCTGACCGAGTTGACGGCGCAACTGACCGTCTCCGACCGCGAGACGCTGAAATCGCGCGACTTCGCCCAGATGAGCGCGGCCGAGATCGCCCGCGCCAAGCAATTGGTCGCCGAACTCAGCCTTCCCGACGATTTCGTGGCCACCCGGCGCTTCCGGGCGGCGCATCAGGGCGCGCGGATCGATCCGCGCCGGACCTTCCGCCGCTCGCTGCGTGGAGGTGGAGGCTCGATCGACCTCGCCTTCCGCGAGCGGGCGGAGGTTCATCCGCCGATCGTGGCGCTGGTCGATATCTCCGGTTCGATGGCGGAGTATTCGCGCATATTCCTGCACTTCCTGCATGCCGTCACCGAAAAGCGTCGGCGGGTGCATTCATTCGTCTTCGGCACGCGGCTGACCAACATCACGCGCTCGCTGCGAGCGCGCGACCCGGACGAGGCGCTGGCGCTGGCGGGCAAGGCCGCGCCCGACTGGGAAGGCGGGACGCGCATCTCGACGGCGCTGCATACGTTCAACCGGGTCTGGTCGCGGCGCGTGCTCGGGGGAGGGGCGATCGTGCTGCTCTTCACCGACGGGCTGGAGCGGCATCTCGATGGCGAACTGGCCTTCGAGATGGACCGGCTGCATCGTTCCTGCCGGCAATTGATCTGGCTGAATCCGCTGCTGCGCTTCGACCAGTTCGAGGCGCGCGCCAGCGGCATCAGGGCGATGCTGCCCCATGTCGATTCCTTCCGGCCGATCCACAACCTCGCGGCGATGGCCGATCTTTGTGCCGCGCTCTCTCCGGAGGCGAGCCTCGCGAGCGACCCGCGCCAATGGCTGAAGAAGGCGGGTTAGCTTCTGCTTCGAATTGAACCCAACCATATCAATGGCTGCCTTGATCATTATTTCGCGCGGTCATCCCGGGCGAAGCGCAGCGTAGACCCGGGATCCATGCCGGAACGCTGGTTGTAAGAGGTTCAGGCCTGGATCCCGGATCGGCGCCGCTGATGCGGCTTGTCCGGGATGACGGCGCGGGGATGACAAGGGGGAGTACGTCGCTGGTATCGATCAGCGCATTCGCGTCAGAGGCTCAGGTTGTTGCTCCATTTCGCTCGAAGCGCCCATGCTTCAGGAAGTGGAGTGTCTGCGCGATAGCCTCGCGGTTGCGCATGATCAGCGGATGGGTGGCGTGGATGGTGATGTGATCGGCCATGCCGGCAACCTTGGTGCGTTCGACCGAGACCCGGCCGTCATTGGCGCCCGGCAGCATCAGCGAGCCGATCGGATAGAATGAGCGGTCGCCGGCGATGACGCCGAGGGGGTAGTCGACCTCGCCGAGAATCTCGCAGAGAGCATCGGGCCGCGCCGTTCCCAGTTCCGAGCCCGCCGGCCCGAAGAAGGCACGAAAAAGTAGGTTGTTTCCCAGCGCGTCGGCGATCTCGCTGCCCTCGTTCGGCGGCGCCAGCATCACGACATGACCGAGCCGGTCTGGGCGATGCCGGTTGATATAGGCGCGGGCGACAAGGCCGCCCATCGAGTGGGTGACGAAGTGCAGCCGGCCCTCTGCCTCACCGCAGAAGCGCGCGACCGGCTCCCGCATGAAGGCGACGATGTCCTGGATGCACCGGTTGCGGGCGGGATAGTCGAGGTTGAGCGTGCGATAGCCGTCCGCCTGCAGGGCCGTTTCCAGGGTCGCGAGCGAGCTCGAGCGCCGCGCGATGCCATGCAGAAGAACGATGCCGTCTTGCTTTGCCATATCGCGCCTTGCCCCCATGGCGAGCGATAGCGGGATCGTCATCTTTGGTCGAGGCACAGACGGTCGCTTTGCGCCATACATGCTCGAAAGCGGCGGCGGCCATGCTTAAGTAGACGCGCGCCACATGCGATCCGCGCATATATTGGGCGAGGTGGTATCCGGCTCTCCGGCAGGCCGTTCGAACCAGGGGCGATGGGCACATGATCAGCACCGACACCGACATCCTCGCGACGGCCGAAGCCTGGGCGAAGTCCGGTCGTTCCGTGGCGCTCGCCACCGTGGTCGAGACCTGGGGCTCGGCGCCGCGCCCGGTTGGCTCCCATCTCGTCATCGACGGGGAGGGCAACTTCCAGGGCTCGGTCTCCGGCGGCTGCGTCGAAGGGGCGGTCGTCGAGGAGGCGATAGACGTGATCGCGGACGGGAAGGCGCGTACGCTCGAATTCGGCGTCGCCGACGAGACGGCCTGGAAGGTCGGGCTGTCCTGCGGCGGCAAGATCAGGGTCTATGTGGAGAAGATTCTGGTGGAAAAGGTGAACTGATGGCCTCCTGGGAGACGCTGCTTGCCTTTGCGACGCTGACCCTCGTCGTCGCCTATTTTCCGGGGCCGGCGCTGCTCTACACGGCGGCGCAGACCATCGCGCATGGCCGGCGCGCCGGCTTCATGGCAATGCTCGGCATCCATCTCGGCTGCTATCTGCATGTCTTCGCCGCGGCCTTCGGCCTCTCGGTGGTGTTCAAGCATGTGCCGGAGCTCTATCTCGCGGTGAAGATGGCCGGCGCGGCCTATCTGGTCTGGCTCGGCATCGGCATGATCCGGTCGCGGCTGGCGGCGACTGACGCCCCCGTCGCGCCGCCCAAGACCGTCAAGCGCGCGCTGGTCGATTCCTTCATCGTCGAGGTGCTGAACCCCAAGGTGGCGCTGTTCTTCATCGCCATGCTGCCGCAGTTCGTCGATCCGGCGGCTTCGCTGCCGGTCTGGGCGCAGTTCCTGATCCTCGGCACGATCGTGAATTTCGCCTTTTCCTCTGCGGATCTCATCACGGTGCTCGGCGCTTCCGCCGTGATCAGGATGATGAAGAGGACGCAGGCCGGCTTTGCCTTCGGGCGCTGGCTCGGCGGTTCGCTGATGATCGGGCTTGGCCTCAAGCTCGCCACCGACAAGGGCTGAGGCGATGGATCTGGCAATTCTGGCGACGCTCAACGCCGAGCGCGCGGCTCGGCGCGCAACCGTGCTGGTCACCGATGTCGCGAGCGGCGCGCAGAGGCTGGTGACGGCCGCCGACGTCGCATCCGATCCGCTTGCCGAGGTGCTCGACAAGCAGCTCCGCATGGCCAAGAGCGCGATGGTCGAGGCGGAGGGCAAGCACCTCTTCCTGACCGTGCAGGCGCCGCATCCGCGCGTGATCGTCACCGGCGCCGTGCATATCTCGCAGGCGATGGCGCCAATGGCGAAGCTGCTCGATCTCGATCTCGCGATCATCGATCCACGCACGGCCTTCGCCACGCCGGAGCGATTTCCGGAGGTCGCGCTCCTGACGCAGTGGCCGGACGAGGCGCTGGCGACGCTGGGGCTCGATGCCTACTCCGCCTTCGTCGCGCTGACGCATGATCCCAAGATCGACGATCCCGGCCTGGAGGCTGCCCTGCGCTCGGACTGCTTCTATATCGGCGCGCTCGGCAGCCGGAAGACGCATGGGCGCCGTCTCGAACGGCTTGCGGCCACCGGTTTCGACGAGGTGGCCACCGGCCGCATCCATGCGCCGATCGGGCTCGACATCGGCGCGGTGTCGCCGGCCGAGATCGCGCTGGCGATCCTGGGCGAGATCGTCTCGGCCTTGCGCGGCCCGCGGCGGAAACCGGCATGAAATTCGGACCTGTCCCCGTCGCGGAAGCGGCCGGCTGCATCGCCGCCCATAGCGTGCGTGCCGGCGCGGTGATCGTGAAGAAGGGCACCGCGATCACGGCCGGCGACGTCGTCCGGTTGACGGAAGCCGGGCTGTCGGAACTGGTCGCGGTGCGGCTGGAGCCCGGGGACATCGGCGAGAACGAAGCCGCGACGCGGCTTGCCGCGGCACTGGCGGGACGTGGCGTGGTGACCGAGGCCGCCTTCACCGGGCGGGTCAATCTGTTCGCGGCGACCGCGGGCGTGCTGACGATCGATGCGGGTGCGATCGACGGGCTCAACCGGATCGACGAGGCGATCACGGTGGCGACGCTGCCGCTGATGAAGCCGGTCGTCGCTGGCGAAATGGTCGGCACCGTCAAGATCATCCCCTATGGGCTGCCGGCTGCGCTCGTCGAACAAGCGCTCGCCACATTGGAGGATCTGAAGCCCGTCGCCGTCGCGCCCTACCGGCCGCTGCGAGTAGCCGTGATCTCGACGCTGCTTCCCGGTCTCAAGCCCTCGGTCGTCGACAAGACCTTGCGGGTGATGGCGGAGCGGCTCGCGCCGGCCGGGGCTGCGATCACGGCCGATCTGCGCGTGCCGCACCAGCAGGCGCCGTTGGCGCAAGGGGTCGCGGCACAGGCGGAACTGGCCGATCTCGTGGTCGTGTTCGGTGCCTCGGCCATCACCGACCGGCGCGACGTGATCCCGCAGGCGTTGCTGGAGGCGGGCGGGCGGATCGAGCATCTCGGCATGCCGGTCGATCCCGGAAACCTGCTGCTGATCGGCGAGCTTTCCGGCAAGCCGGTGATCGGTGCGCCGGGCTGTGCCCGCTCGCCGAAGGAGAACGGCTTCGACTGGGTGCTGCAGCGCTGCCTCGCCGGCATCCCGGTGAGCCGCGCCGATATCCAGGCTATGGGCGTCGGCGGCCTCCTGATGGAGATCGTCTCGCGGCCGCAGCCGCGCGCTCCGGCGCATCTGGAAGCGGCTCCCGTGGCCGGAATCGTCCTGGCAGCCGGCCGTTCGACGCGCATGGGCGAGGCCAACAAGCTGCTCCAGAGCGTGCGCGGCAAGCCGATGGTTCGCCACGCGGTGGAGGCGCAGCTCGCCTCGCGGGCGCGGCCGGTGATCGTGGTGACCGGGCACCAGCATGAGGCGGTCGCAGCGGCGCTTGCCGGGCTCGATGTCGAGTTCGTGCACAACCCCGATTTCGCCAGCGGCCTCGCCGGTTCCGTCAAGGCGGGACTTGCGGACTTGCCGGAGAGCGCTGCCGGCGTCGTCGTTTCGCTCGGCGACATGCCCAATGTCACGGCCGGCGTGATCGACCGGCTCGCGCAGGTCTTCGCCGAAAGCAGCGACGCCCTTGCCGTCGTGCCAACGCTGCTGGGCCAGCGCGGCAATCCCGTGCTGCTGGCGCGGGCGCTGTTTGCGAAAGTCGAGAAGCTCGACGGCGATCAGGGCGCTCGCCGCCTGCTGGACGCGGCCGGCGACGCGATCGTCGAGGTACCGCTCGACGATCCGGCGATTGCGCTGGATGTCGATACGCCGGAGGCGTTGGCGGCGTTGACCGAGGCATCGACTTGAATTGGACTATTCGATAGTCTAAATCTTCTCCCCTCGGATGGAGGAGTTCTCATGTCGACGAAGGTTGCCGTGAGCGAGGCCAAGGGGCAACTGACCGAGTTGGTGAGACGGGCCGAGGCGGGGGAGGATGTCGTCCTCACCCGGCATGGGCAGCCAGCGGTGCGGCTCGTGCCGATCAAGCGCGTCGTCGATCGTGCGACGCGACATCGTCTGATCGAGAGCCTTCAGCGATCTGCCGCGAAAACGGTGGATTCCAGCTCGAGCGCGGCCAGGAGCCAGGATTTTCTCTATGGTGACGATGGCCTGCCCGAGTGATCGCAATCGACACATCGGCGCTGGTCGCCGTGCTTCAGCGCGAGCCGGAAGCCAAAACCTGCGCGGACCTGCTTGAAGCGGATAACGATCTGATCATGTCCGCCGGAACCTTGGCGGAAGCGCTGATCGTGGCGCGTGGCAAGGGCATCGCCAGGGAGATGGCGGCGCTGGTCGATGGGCTCACCGTCGCCATCGTTCCTGTGACAGCGGCCGTGGCCAGCCGGGTGGCCGACGCCTATGAGCGCTGGGGCAAGGGTCACCATCCCGCCAAGCTGAACTTTGGCGATTGCTTCGCCTATGTGGCTGCCATGGATCATGATTGTCCGCTGCTTTTCGTCGGAGGCGACTTCGCGCTGACGGATGTCGAGCCTGCAATCCGATCCTGAAGGCAAAAGGCGCTCCCCTGCGGTCTAGCGCAGCCAATGGAGGCCCAGCGTCGCATAGGCTTCCGACGGGCGATCGCTGGTGCTTTGCCAGCCGCCCGAGATGCGCCAGCTCAACCCGAGCAAGCGCAGGCCGGTCAGGTGCAGGCCGAGGCGCAGTTTGCTGTAGTCGCTTTCGCGATAGGCCTCGATTTCGGGGCCGAGATAGACGCCCTTGAGCTGAAGATCCCGAGGCAGGAGCCAGCCCGGTGCGATGCGACCCCAGAGCCGGCCGCCGATCGTCGAGGCATAGGCGCTGGCCTGCAGCATGGTGTCGGGCGTCGGCGTCATCCAGAGATCGCCGTGGAAGCGGGCGCCGTAGCGGTTGGTGACGACGGTGGCGAGCGGCTCCTCGCGCTGTTCGCCCTCATAGTCCGAGCCGGCATAGAGCGACAAAAACGCATCGCCGATCCGCCATTCATAGCCGATCAGCGCCTGCGCCTCGCTCTTGTAGGCAGTGCCGTGGGGGCGCTGGGTTCCTGTCTGTTCCTGGGAGCCGCCGACTTTCAGCAATGTGCGGAAGCCGCTGCTGGCCAGTCCGCCGGTCAGCGCCTTCTTCATGCCGATAGCCGCGAAGGTCTTGGTCGGGCCGGCTTCGAGGGAGCCGAAGATCACGGTCGAGAGCGGCGAGCGCTCCTCGGTTTCTCCGTCATCGGCCTTCGCCGGACAGGCAAGCATGACCGCCGAAACGGCAGCCAGCCTCACGGCTCCAGCGATCGCCGACCCATACGCCACGCACGCCCCCCAGCGCAGGAGCCAGCCGGCTCGCCGCTGACGCAATTGCAGCAGGCCAAACCGAAGCATGCAAGTTTTTGTTAACCAAGCCGGCGCAGCATCATCGTGAAAATGCTAAGCTTTCATCGTGTGCAACGAAGGGAGAGAGCACATGGCCGACAGCGACTTCATGCGGCAACTGGCCGGATACGGCCTGACGACGGCGACCATCCTTTACCGGATGCCGGATCACCAGAGCGTCCTGCAGAGCTACATCTGGCAGCAATACGACATCGCGCCGCGCTTTCCGGTGCTGCACGATTTCCTGGCTTTCTGGAAACGCGAGCTGGACGGGCCGCTGCATTCGGTGACGATCGCGCATTCGCGGCTGATCCGGCCGGCGGAAATCGTCAGCGTCAATGGCGTGCTGACGCTGCACTGAACGTCCCTGGCTTTTCGAAGCGCAGGGAGCCTCGACGAGGCTGCTCCTCCTTTTGCGCGTGATGCGCCTGCGCCGGCCCTGCTTGTTGCACGGTGGCGCAGCGTGCTAGGCCGCTGCTCCCGTCACGGCCCGGCCTGATCCCTTGTCATCACCCCTGCGCACTTCGGGACTTCTCACGGCGCTCGCCGCCCTGCCCGGAGAGCGTGTCGCGGTGGGCTCGATCGTCGCTGCGCTCAAGGACCGGGCCTATGCGCTGCTCGTCGTCCTGCTCGGCCTGCCGAACTGCCTGCCGATGCCGCCGCCGATACCGCTGGTCTGCGGCCTCGTGCTCGTCTTCGTCGCAGCGCAGATGCTGGCGGGGCGCGTGATGCCCTGGCTGCCGCCGACGCTTCTCGCGCGCAGCATCGGCAAGCCCGTGCTGACGCGTGCGGTCGACCGGGCGGTGCCGCTCCTGATCCGGCTGGAGCGTTTCTCACAGCCGCGGCTGACCATGCTGGGTGGCGCCTATGCCATTCCGGTGCTCGGTCTGCTGATTCTGGTCCTGGCCCTCGGCCTCATCGTCGCGGCCCCCTTCATCGGCCAGATACCGCTCGGTCTCGCGGTCTGCCTCGTGGGCCTCGGGCTGGTCGAGCGCGATGGCGTGCTGATCATTGCGGGCGCGCTGTTCGGCGCGTTCGGGCTCGCGCTGAGCGCGGGCTTTGCCTACGCAATCTTCAGCGGAATCCACGGCCTGTTCTTCTGAAGGCAGGCGGTGGGCCGCGGCTCAAGCGGCGGCGAGCACCTTGGCGAAGGGCTTATCCTGCGCCAGCAACGTGTCGATCTCCTCGGCGCTCACGCCCTTGGAGAACAGGAAGCCCTGCAGTTCATGGCAGCCGATCGCCTGCAGGAATCGATGCTGCTCGGCCGTCTCGACACCTTCGGCGCAGACGCGCAAGCCCAGCGCCCGCCCGAGATGCGCGATGGAATGGACCAGGATGGCCGATTCGCCGGTGGTCTCCATGTATTCCAGGAAGGAGCGGTCGATCTTGATCTTGTCGAAGGCGAAGCGCCGCAGATAGATCAGGCTCGAATAGCCGGTGCCGAAATCGTCCAGCGCCAGGCCGACGCCATGGGCGCGCAGGTCCATCATCGCGGCCTCGGCGGCGTCGGCATCGTCGACGACCACGCCTTCCGTCAGCTCGAGCTCGAGCTGCGCCGGATCGAAGCCGGTCTCGTCGAGGATGCGGATGACGTTGGCGACGAAGTCCTTGTGGCGGAACTGGATCGGCGAGACGTTGACCGCAAGGCGAATGCCTTCCCAGCGCTTGGCCTCGAGGCAGGCCTGCCGCAGCACCCATTCGCTCAGCGGGACGATCAGGCCACGCTCCTCCGCGATGCCGATGAACTCGGTCGGCGGCACCATGCCGTGGACCGGGTGGTCCCAGCGCACCAGCGCCTCGACGCCGACGATCGTCGCGCCGTCGACCGAAACCTGGGGCTGGTAGTGCAGCAGCAACTGGTCGTCATCGATGGCGCGGCGCAGATCCTCCTCGACCATGCGCTTGAGCGCCAGCGAGCGGTTCATCTGCGCCTCGAAGAAGGAGTAGCGGTTGCGACCGCCATTCTTCGATTGATAGAGCGCCGTGTCGGCGAGCCTCAGCAAGTCCTCGCGATTGGTCGCATCCTGCGGCGCGAGCGCGATGCCGATCGAGCAGCCGATCGTGGTCTCGACGCCCATGATGATGAAGGGCGCGGTGAGGGCCTCGAGGATGCGCTCGCCCATCGCGGCGCAGCCTGCGGGGAAGTGTCCGTGCGTCTGGATGATGCCGAACTCGTCGCCGCCGATGCGCGCCACCGTGTCGCCGCTGCGCACGACCTTCGACAATCTCTGCGCCACCTGGCGGATCAGTTCGTCGCCGGCGGTATGGCCATAGGTGTCGTTGACGGCCTTGAAGCGGTCGAGATCGATCAGCAGCACCGCGAGGCCGCCGCCGGAACGGTCGAGCTGCGCCAGTTCCTGATCGAGCCTGATGTCGAAGGTGCGCCGGTTCGGCAGCAGCGACAATTCGTCCTGGCCGGCCAGGCGCTGGATCTGGCCTTCCCGCAGGGCGATCTGATCGGCGGCGCCGCGCAGGCGATGTATGATGAAGGCGAAGATCGCGCTGAACAGCAGCCCGACGCCGGCCAGCGCCCAGACGAACTGCCTCAGCATGGCATCGCCAGGCCGTTCCGGCGACCAGGTCAGCCAGGCGTGGACGGCTCCGTCGGCCGCCGGCAGGGCGCGCCTCGAAAGCGGGTCGGCCGGCATGTCGCGGACGACCCTGATATTGGCCACGCGATAGCGATCGGACAGATCCTCGAGCATCGAGTTCGTGACGCGCCGGTAGCCGACGATCTTGATCGGGCCGAGCAACTGCGTCACGAGCGAGCCCGGGCGCGGGGCGACGTCCATCTTCATGATGCTGATGGCTTCGAACCCGTCATGGGTCAGCGACCATGAGGAGGCGCCGGGCCCCCCGCGTGCATCCGGCAGTTTGCGCATCGGCGGACTGCCCGGCTTCTTCATCCCCGGAAGGGAGCCGCTAAAGTGCTTCAGCCCGTCATAGCCCGCCTGTCCGGCCGGCTGGTCGCCCTCGATGCCGGCAAAGACCAGGCCGGATTGCGAGACGACATAGGCGCCGTCGAACTCGAGAAACCGGCTGCCGAGCCGGGTGAAGGCCGCTTGCAGCATGGCCAGAGGGTTGGGGCCGGAGAAGGAACTCTGCAGGTCACCGGCTGCGGCCAGGCTCTGGAAACGCAACTCGCGCAGCCGCACCTGGCTTTCGATCGCGGTCTCGACGCGCTCGCGCTGGCGTTCGGCCTCGAGCCGGTTCGCGTCGTTGATGATCGCGACCACGACCGCGCCAGCGGCCGCCATCACCATCAGAAAGGCGCAGGCCAGAGTCGCGACAGTGCTCTTCAGCATCCGCGCGGACGCGTCCGCGTTGGTCAACTTCGCGACGAAAGGCGACGACATCAGGTGTCCCAAGGGGGCCGCATTGAGCCAGACCTTCGCAGGGGAATCTTGATATCCCGTTGACGCATCAGCCCATCGTCGAGTTTTCTCAGCTCTTAGGCTCGTAGGGCGGCCTTGGAATGGCGGTGTGGGCGGCTCGCAAAGCCGCCGACCAGCGCTCGCGCAGGTCGTGGAAATAGGGCTCGCCGGCCTCGATGCGGCGGCTCAGCTCCGGTTCGTCGGCGTCGCGGCGCATCACGATCAGATCGATCGGCAGGCCGACGCCGAGATTGGAGCGCATGGTCGAATCCATCGAGATCAGGCCGACCTTCAGCGCGTCGTAGAGATGCGTCTTGTAGGTGATCGCCCGGTCGAGGATCGGCTTGCCGTATTTGTGCTCGCCGATCTGGAGGAAAGGCGCATCCACGCCGCATTCGATGAAGTTGCCGGCGCCGTAGATCATGAAGAGCCGCATTGGCTGGCCCTTGATCTGCCCGCCGAACAGCATCGAGACGTCGAACTTGACGCCTGCATCCTTCAGCGCCGGGCCATCCTCGGTGCGGACATGGCGGATCGCGCGGCCGACCAGTTGCGCGGCGCGGAACATCGAGGTGGCGCCCTGCAGGGTGTCGCTCTCGCCCGTCTCCGGGTTCGGCAGCCCTTCATGCAGCAGGCTGACGACGGATTGGGTCACCGAGAGATTGCCCGCCGTCATCAGGCCGAATGTCCGGTCGCCCGGCCAGGAGAAGACGTGCAGCTTGCGGAAGGTGGAGATGTCGTCGAGCCCCGCATTGGTGCGGGTGTCGGCGATCATCACGAGCCCGTCCTGCACGAGGATTCCGGCGCAATAGGTCACGGGACTTGTCCTGTCTTGGTGTCGGCCGATCTTGGTGTCGACCGATCTTCGCGTCTGCCGGCGTGTCGTCGCATATCGCCCGCGCGCCCGCCAGCCATTCGACGGGCTGCCGTTGCCGCGGGTGGGGGGCTACTGGTTGGCGAAGCGTCCGTCCGCTTCGCGCGCGTTGACGAGGACGGCGAGCGCTTCGCCGCCGCCGCCCTTGCGCGCGCCGCGCACCGGCGCGGCATCGGAGAAGTCGAGCCCCGCCGCGACCCGGACATGGGTGTCGATCGGGCACAGCCCATTGGCGGCGTCGAAGCCGATCCAGCCGTAATCCTCGAGATGCACCTCGGCCCAGGCATGGGCGCCGCTGGCGTGGGGCAGGCTGTCGGATTCTGCGACATAGCCCGAGACATAGCGGGCGGGGACATCAAGATGGCGCGCACAGCTCACGAAGATATGGGCGATGTCCTGCGGGATGCCTTCGCCCGCGGCAAAGGCCGCCGCCGCGCCGATGCCGGTGCGCTGCCCGGTCTCGATGCAGGTGGTCTTGGCATGCAGGGCGTCCAGCAAGGCATGCATCTTCGAAAGGGGCGTTTCCGCGTCCCTTGTGGCGTCTTCGGCGAAGCTGCGCAGGGCCGCGTCCGGCATCGTCAGCAGGGTGTCGCGGTGGAAGACGTCGATCGGAACGCGCTCCACCGTGCCACGGACGACACCGGCGAGATCGATTGTCTCGATCAGCCCGTCGATCTGGATCGACATCTCGGCGATCGGCCCATCGGCCGAGAAGGTGTGCACCACATTGCCGAACGGGTCCTGCGTCGCACGCAGGCGGCCGTCGATATTGGGCTCGATGCGCCAGGACATGACATGCTGGCCGTCATGGTCGCGCGGGGTCAGCCGCAGGATTTGCGTGATGTGCCGTGCCGGCTCGGCATAGGCGTAGCTGATCGTGTGGGAAATCCGGATCCGCATGGCGATCGCAAATTGGGGGGCTGGCTCGTTTCGCTGTGTCTCTTAACCGCCGCAGCCGCGTGAAGCGAGCCCGCGGCGGCGGGTTCATTGCAGATATTGCTCGATGATCGTGCCGCCGAGGCGGTTGTTTTCGGTGATGAAGTCCTCGATGAACTCGTGCAGCCCATGCTGGAAGACATCGTCGATGCTCGTGCTAGACAGGTTGGCGAGCGTCTTGCGCGCCTGGCGCTGGGCGGGGCCCTGGCGGCCGTAGGAATCGCCGAGCAGGTCGAGGAAGCGCGAGATGTTCTCGTAGCAGGCGGCGAGCGAGCGCGGCATGCGCCGGTTCAGGATCAGCAAATCGGCGATCAGCAGCGGCTTCACCGCCTCGCGATAGACCCAGTGATAGGCCGTCAGGGCCGAGACCTCGCGCAGCACCGTCGTCCACTGGAAGTAGTCGAGTGACCCGCCGACCTGCTCGTTGGCCGGCAGCAACACATGGTATTTCACGTCGAGGATACGGGCGGTGTTGTCGGCGCGCTCGACATAGACGCCGAGCCTCGAAAACCAGTAGCCGTCGTCGCGCAGCATGGTGCGGTAGGCCGAGCCGTCGAAGACCAGCGAGACGTTCTTCACCCAGTCGAGGAAGCGGGCGAATTCCTCGCGGTCCATGCGCTTCTTCTCGAAGCGCTGCAGTTCGAGCCAGGCTCCGTTGAGCGCGTCCCACATCTCGGAGGTCAGCGCCGTTCGCACGCCGCGCGCATTCGAGCGGGCGAGCGCCAGGCAGTTGCGGATCGAGGAGGGGTTGTCCGGGTTGAAGGTCAGGAAATCGCAGACATTGCGCTCATTGGCCTCGCCATACGCTTTGGCGAACGCCTCGTCGCAGCCGGCGGTCGCGACCGCGCTCTGCCATTCGGTGCCGGCGCCGCCATAGGAGGAGGGCAGGTTGGAGAGCCGCATGGTGGCGTCGAGGATCCGGGCCAGATATTCCGCCCGCTCGACATAGCGGGAGACCCAGTAGAGGCTGTCGGCGGTGCGCGAGAGCATGGTCAGATCGGGCCTTTTCGCGACGAGGCGGGATGTGTCCGGTGAGCGTTGCAGGGGGGCGCCGGTAGCGATGTCATGCATCGAGCACCCATGTGTCCTTGGTGCCGCCGCCCTGGCTTGAATTGACCACGAGAGAGCCCTCCTTCAGTGCGACGCGCGTCAGGCCGCCCGGGACGCAGGAGATGCCGTTGGCGCCCGAGAGAACATAAGGCCGCAGGTCGACATGGCGCGGCGCGACGCCCGAGGCGACGAAGGTCGGGCAGGTCGAGAGCGCCAGCGTCGGCTGGGCGATGAAGCCCTCGGGGCTTGCCTTCAGCTTGCGGCGGAAGGTCTCGATCTGCGCCTTGTTGGCGTGCGGGCCGACCAGCATGCCGTAGCCGCCGGAACCGTTGACCTCCTTGACGACGAGCTTCTCCAGATTGTCGAGCACATAGGCGTTGGCTTCGGGCTCGCGGCAGCGATAGGTCGGCACGTTCTTCAGGATCGGCTCCTCGCCGGTGAAGAACTTCACGATCTCCGGCATGTAGCTGTAGACCGCCTTGTCGTCGGCGACGCCGGTGCCGACCGCATTGGCGAGCGTCACGTTGCCGGCCTTGTAGGCGCCGATCAGCCCGGGCACGCCGAGTACCGAATCGCCGCGGAAGACGAGGGGGTCGATGAAGTCGTCGTCGATGCGGCGGTAGATCACGTCGACGCGCTTGGGACCCTGCGTGGTCCGCATGTAGACCACGTCGTCCTTGACCAGCAGGTCTGAGCCTTCGACCAGCTCGACGCCGAGCTTGTCGGCCAGGAAGGAGTGCTCGTAGAAGGCCGAATTGAACTGGCCGGGCGTCAGCAGGCAGATATTGGGGTCGGAGGGCGCGCTGCGCGGCGCGACCGAGCGCAGGGTCGCCAGGAGCTGGTCGGGATAGTTGTCGACCGGCGCGACCCGGTGCGTGGCGAAGAGCTCGGGGAAGAGCCGCAGCATCACCTCGCGGTTCTCCATCATGTAGGAGACGCCGGACGGCGTGCGGGCATTGTCTTCCAGAACATAGAAGGTGTCGGCATCGACGCGCACGATGTCGATGCCGGCGATATGGCAGTAGATGCCGTGCGGCACCTGGAAATCGACCATCTCGAGCTGGTAGCAGGCGTTGCGGTAGACCAGGTCGGGCGGGATGATGCCGGCCTTGAGGCATTCCTTGGGGCCGTAGACATCGGCCAGGAACATGTTGAGCGCCGTCACGCGCTGGCGCAGGCCCGCCTCCAGCTTGGTCCATTCCGGCTTGGTCAGGACGCGCGGGATAATGTCGAAGGGGATCAGCCGCTCGGTCGATTCCTCGTCGCCATAGACCGCGAAGGTGATGCCGATGCGGCGAAAGAAGAGTTCCGCCTGGCTGCGCCGGAGAGCCAGCGTCTCGGGCGGCGCTTCCTTCAGCCAGCGGTCGAGCGCGTCATAGGCTGGCCTCAGTTCGGCTCCCGAGCCGGTCATCTCATCGAACGCGACCATGCAGGTTTCTTTCCCCATTTTCAGCAGCCTATGCCCATTCGCAGGCGTTCGGGAAGAGGGCCTATGGTCAGGCGCGCGCCGGGATCTGCCTATTGCGTGGGCAATGCCGCGAGGTCAGCCTCGGCAATTGGTCGCATGGCCCCGTGCGGGGCCGGCGCACGCGACCTGTCAGCCTCGCTCTTCGAGCCAGAGCTTCAGGGCCACTGCGTTGTTGCGCTGCTCGTCGCGGGCCGCGTAGAGCAGCGTCACCGGACCGGCCTTCATCCGTTCGTCCAGCACGCCGAGTGCGGTCGTTGCGGGTTCGGTTCCGAGTTCGGCGGCATAGGCGGCGCGGAACTCCTCCCAGCGATCCGGCTGGCCATGGAACTGCCGGCGCAGGTTGTCGCTCGGCGCGATCTCCTTCAGCCAGAGATCGACGGCAGTCTTCGGGATGCCGCGCGGCCACAGCCTGTCGACCAGGATGCGCGCGCCGTCGGTCGCAGCCGGCGGCTCGTAGACGCGCTTGAGCGCGACTACCGTCATATCAGGCCCAGCCCGCGGAAGCTGGCGTGACCGTCGCGGCCGACGATGACATGGTCATGGATCGCGATGCCAAAGGGCTTTGCGATATCAACGAGTTCGCGGGTCATCTTCACGTCCGCGCCGGAGGGTGTCGGGTCGCCGGAGGGGTGATTGTGGACGAGGATGACGGCCGAGGCCGACAGTTCCAGCGCCCTGCGCATGACCTCGCGGGGATAGACCGGCGTGTGATCGACGGTGCCGGTCTGCTGGACCTCGTCGGCGATCACGGCATTCTTCTTGTCGAGGAAGAGGATGCGGAACTGCTCGCGCTCCGCAAAGGCCATGGTGGTGCGGCAATAGTCGAGCACGGCCGACCATGACGACAGCACCGTGCGCTTGGCGACGGCGCCGCGGGCCATGCGCTGCAGCGCGGCCTCGACGATCTTGAGATCGACGGCGACGCCTTCGCCGACGCCCTTGACCTCGGTCAATCGCGAGCTGGGTGCGCCGAGCACCTCGGCGAAGGAGCCGAAGCGCCGGATCAGGTCCTTGGCGAGCGGCTTGACGTCACGCTGCGGGATCGAGCGGAACAGCAGCAGTTCGAGCAGCTCATAATCGGGCAGGGCGTCTGCGCCGGCATCTTGGAAGCGGCTGCGCAAGCGCTCGCGATGGCCGTGGTAGTGCGGCGTGTCGGAGGCCGCGGGCTGGACGGGCGCTGCGGAGCGGTCCGAACCGTTGCCCGCGCCGGAGGTCATTGCGCGGCGGGCGGTGCAGCGAGCGGATTGTCGCGTCCGGCGGGCGAGAGGGTGAAGATCTCGCAGCCGGTTTCGGTGACGCCGATCGTGTGCTCGAACTGGGCCGAGAGCGAACGGTCCCGTGTCACGGCCGTCCAGCCGTCGGAGAGCACCTTCACGCCGGGCTTGCCGAGATTGATCATCGGCTCGATCGTGAAGATCATGCCCGCCTTGAGCTGGGGGCCTTCGCCCGGCGAGCCGTAGTGCAGGATGTTGGGCGAATCGTGGAAAAGCTGGCCGACGCCATGGCCGCAGAAATCGCGCACCACCGAGCAGCGCTCGGCTTCGGCATAGCGCTGGATGGCGAAGCCGATGTCGCCGGTGGTGTTGCCGGCGCGGACGGCCTTGATGCCGCGCAGCAGGCTTTCATAGGTGATCTCGATCAGCCGCTCGGCCTTG
>DATDBB010000286.1:0-6648 GCA_036525085.1 Allobosea sp. | reverse complement strand
AGGAAGCCGATCAGCCCGATCGCGACCATCGCATAGGCCATGCCGAGATAGCCGAAAATGGGCTTGCGGGAGAACGTCGATACCACATGGCTGATGATCCCGAAGGCCGGAAGGATCATGATGTAGACTTCGGGGTGGCCGAAGAACCAGAACAGATGCTGGAACAGCTCGGGATCGCCACCGCCTTCAGGGTTGAAGAAGTGCGTACCGAAATTGCGGTCCGTCAGCAGCATGGTGATGGCGCCGGCGAGCACGGGCACGGCGAGCAGCAGCAGGAACGTCGTGACCAGGATCGACCACACGAACAGCGGCATCTTGTGCAGCGTCATGCCGGGAGCGCGCATGTTCAGGATGGTGGTGATGAAGTTGATCGCGCCGAGGATCGAGGCCGCGCCCGCAAGGTGCAGCGCGAAGATACCGAAATCGACGGACGGGCCGGGATGCCCTGAGGAGGCGAAGGGCGGATAGATCGTCCAGCCCGTGCCGACGCCCTTTGCGCCGGGCGCGCCCTCCATGAACATCGACATGATCAGCAGCACGAAGGCGGCGACCGTCAGCCAGAAGGAGACGTTGTTCATGCGCGGGAAGGCCATGTCCGGCGCGCCGATCATCAGCGGCACGAACCAGTTGCCGAAGCCGCCGATGACGGCGGGCATGACCATGAAGAAGATCATGATCAGGCCGTGGCCGGTGACGAAGACATTGTAGCTCTGGCCGTTGGCGAAGATCTGGAGGCCCGGCTGCTGCAGCTCGATGCGCATCATGATCGAGAGGAAACCGCCGACGAGCCCTGCCATGATCGAGAAGATCAGGTAGAGCGTGCCGATGTCCTTGTGGTTGGTGGACATCAGCCAGCGGCGCCATCCGGTCGGATGGGCGTGTTCCTCGTCATGATGTCCGGGGGCGTGAGCGTGCGGAGCCGCTGTTGCCATCGCCTTGGTCTCCTCGTGCGAAATCGCTTCGCGACAGTCAGTCAAATCGGGTTCGCCGCGGGCCTTGCGGCCCGTGGCAGGTTAATGGCCGTCACTCGCCGGCGGCGGCGAGCTTGCCGGCGGCGTCGCCGGCATTGGCGAATTTCTGCTTCGATTCGGCGAGCCAGGCGGCGTAGCGCTCGGGGCTGACGACGCGGAAGGCGATCGGCATATAGGCGTGGTTCTGCCCGCAGATGAACGAGCACTGGCCGTAATAGATGCCCTCGCGGTCGGCCTTGAACCAGGTCTCGTTCAGGCGGCCGGGAATGGCGTCGATCTTGATGCCGAAGGACGGCACGGTGAACTTGTGGATCACGTCGGCGCCGGTGACCTGCACGCGCACGACCTTGCCGACCGGCACCACCGCCTCGTTGTCGACGGCGAGCAGGCGCGGGGCCTCGTCGGCGGCGATCTTCTTGGAGGCGATCGCCTCGGCGCGCTGCTTCTCGTCGAGCATCAGCGAATCGAAGCCGAAGGCGCCGCCGTCCTGCGCGTATTCATAGGACCAGTACCACTGCTTGCCGGTCACCTTCACGGTGACGTCGGCCGGCGGAACCTCGAGTTGCAGCTTGAGCAGGCGGAAGGAGGGAATCGCGATCACGACCAGGATCAGCACCGGGATCACCGTCCAGGCGACCTCGAGCAGGGCGTTGTGGGTCGTCTTGGAGGGAACCGGGTTGGCCTTCTCGTTGAAGCGCCAGACGATGTAGACCAGCAGCGCCAGCACGAAGATCGAGATGGCGAAGATGATGATGTTCAGCCAGTCGTGGAACCAGTGGATGTAGTGGGCGACCTCGGTCACCGCGCCCTGGAGGTTGAGCTGCCAGGGGCTCGGCATGCCGGTCCCGGCCATGGCGCTTCCGGCGAGGAGCGTCGTGGCCGCGGCGGCAAGGGCCGATGCGGCCAGAATGGCTGGGGTCTTGCTCAGAAAACGCATCGATCCGACATAGCTCCTCATCATGCCCTGCACGGCCGCCCGCCAGAAGCCTCCACTCGGGAGCGCTCATGAAAGGGTTTTGTCCATGCGTGGCCAGTGCGACCGCGAGGTCACCTTGCTCTTCGAGATTGCGATAAATCAAACATCACGCTTGCGCCAGTGGGGCAATGCGGGGCGCCAACGCATCCTGTGCGGCATAATCGCGCGAGGCCTGACGGTACTGGCCCGGCGACCACGGCTCTCTCCTTGACAGGACCGGGCCTGCATGGTCCCAACGCACTCCATGGTGGGGAGAAGCGGGATTCCGCTTGGCGGGGCCGGCTTTCTGCCTGAATTGCGCGCTTTGCTTCGCACGCATGTTCTAGGTGCAGGATTTGGGATGCACGTCCGGCGACGGTCGCCGGTTTGGAGGAATCGCAGGGATGGGTAGGATCATCGGGCCTGTCTGCGCGGCGGCCCTTGCGCTGGTGGGGATTGTTCTCGGCGCGGGCCAGGCGCTGGCCCAGGGCGCGGTCAAATCGACGCATGGCGACTGGCAGATGCGCTGCGAAGTGCCGCCCGGCGCCAAGACCGAGCAATGCGCGCTCGTCCAGAACGTCGCGGCCGAAGACCGGCCGAATCTGACGCTGCTCGTCATCGTGCTGAAGACCGCCGATCAGAAGAGCCGCCTTCTGCGCGTCGTGGCTCCGCTCGGCGTGCTGCTGCCTTCGGGCCTCGGCCTCAAGATCGACGACAAGGATATCGGCCGCGCCGGCTTCGTTCGCTGCCTGACCACGGGTTGCGTCGCCGAGGTCGTGATGGACGACAACCTGCTCGGGCAGCTCAAATCAGGCAAGAACGCCACCTTCATCGTGTTTCAGACGCCGGAGGAGGGGGTGGGTGTTCCCGTCTCCCTCAACGGTTTTGGCCCCGGCGTGGAGACCCTGCCGTGAGTGACATGCTTCTTCGCCGGCCAGGCCTGCTTGCCTTGCCGTTCCTCTGCCTTGCCTTGGCCGGCTGCGGTTCTTCGAGTTCTTCGTCGGGTCAGCCGACCGCGATGCAGAGGGTCGCCAATGTCGTGATGTTCCAGTCGACGACGCCGCCTCCAGCGGATCGACTGCCGAAGGAAGAGGAAGACGAGCAGTTCGTCTGCCCCGAGGTCATCATCGCCGATGGCGGCGCTGCGGTCCGCGCCCAGTCCGGGCAGGACAGCGGCAGCCTGCGCCACCAGATCTCGATCCTGAACGTCGCGCGCGAATGCACGCCGACCGGCAATGGCGGCTTCCGCCTCAAGGTCGGGGTCGAGGGGCGTGTGCTGCTCGGTCCGGCGGGCGGCCCCGGCAGCTACGGCGCGACCCTGACGACGCTGGTCACGCGCGGCACGACACAGATCGCCCGCCGCGCGGCCCGCGTCGGCGGCACGGTGGCCTCAGGCCAGGGCGGCGTCGACTTCTCCCATGTCGAGGACGGCATTGTCGTCCCGGCCGGTCGCGGCGACGTCGAGATCATCATCGGCCTCGGAAGCGGCGGAGCCACGCCGGCGCGCGCACGCCGCCGCTAGGCTCTACGGCGGGGTGCCAGCGCCGTAAAGAGTCGCGGGGATTGCCGGCAAACCAGGCAGCGCCGCGATTGACTCAAGGCCGCCGTCTTGTATCTGTGCCTGCAGCCGTAACATCCCCGCGGGAGAGACCGGAGCCGGACTTGTCCGGTTTCGGCGCCGAAGGCGCAACCGCCCCGGAAACGCTCAGGCAAACGGACCGCGTGGGAACTGGCACTCTGGAAAGCGGCGGGGGAAACTCCGCCCACCGACGGGTGTAACCTGTCCGGCATCGCGGTGCCGGTTCGGGGAAATCTCTCAGGTTCCAAGACAGAGGGGGCGCGTTCCGGACAGTTCCGTCCGGGGCTTGCGCTCGACTCTGGAAGGGGCCGTCCATGGCTGCCGATGTTGCTGAAGCTGCCGCCGAGAGTGCAACCGCACCGGCGCTGAAGACCCCGCTCCATTCCCGCCACGTCGCGCTTGGCGCCCGCATGGTGCCCTTCGCCGGCTACGACATGCCGGTGCAGTATCCGATGGGCATCCTGACCGAGCACAACTGGACGCGCGAGAAGGCCGGCCTCTTCGACGTCTCGCATATGGGCCAGTGCTTCCTGGTCGGCCCCGATCACGAGACCACGGCGCGTGCGTTGGAGGCCCTGATCCCCGCCGACATCGTCAACCTGGCTCCGGGCAAGCAGCGCTATTCGCAACTCCTGAACGAGGATGGCGGCATCCTCGACGATCTGATGGTGACGCGCTCGATCGACCCCGATGAGGACGGCGCGCTCTATCTTGTGGTCAACGCCGCCTGCAAGACGGAAGACTACGCCCATATCGAGGCGCGCCTGCCCGCCAATGTGAAGCTGATCAAGGCCGAGCATCGCGGCCTGATCGCGCTCCAGGGTCCGGGCGCCGAGGCGGCGCTGGCGGCGATCGCGCCCGAGGCGGCCGAGATGGGCTTCATGACCTCGCGCACGATGAAGGTCGCAGGCATCAAGGCCAATGTCAGCCGTTCCGGCTACACCGGCGAGGACGGCTACGAGATCTCCGCCGCGGCGACGAAGATCGGCGAGATCTGGGACACGCTGCTGCTCGACGCGACCGTCAAGCCGATCGGGCTCGGCGCGCGCGATTCGCTGCGCCTGGAAGCCGGCCTTTGCCTTTACGGCCACGACATCGACACCACGACCTCGCCGGTCGAGGCCGCACTGACCTGGTCGATCCAGAAGCGCCGCCGCGAGGAGGGCGGCTTCCCCGGGGCGGCCCGCATCCAGCGCGAATTCGCGGAGGGCGTCTCGCGCGTCCGCGTCGGCCTGCTGCCGGAAGGCCGGGCTCCGGCCCGCGAAGGCGCCGAGATCGCGACGCCCGAGGGCGAGATCGTCGGCAAGGTCACGTCGGGCGGCTTCGGCCCGACCCTGAACGCGCCCTGCGCCATGGGCTATGTCGCCAAGGCCCATAGCGCGCCGGGCACGCGGCTCGACCTGATCGTGCGCGGCAAGCCGCTGCCGGCGATCGTCGCCGCGATGCCCTTCGTCCCCAACGGCTACAAGCGCTGAACCCGATTTAAGCCCGTTTTCCCGCTCCGGAGACCTGATCCCATGTCCGAGACCCGCTACACCAAGGACCACGAATACATCCGCATCGAGGGCGATACCGGCACCGTCGGCATCTCCGACTACGCTCAGGGCCAGCTCGGCGACGTCGTCTTCGTCGAGTTGCCTGCCATCGGCAAGAGCCTCGCCAAGGGCGGCGAGGCCGCGGTGGTCGAGAGCGTCAAGGCCGCGTCCGAAGTCTATGCGCCGGTTTCCGGCGAGGTCGTCGCGGTCAACAGCGAGCTCGAAGCCGCGCCCGGCGCCGTCAACGAGGACCCGGCCGGCAAGGGCTGGTTCCTGAAGATCAAGCTCAAGGACACCGCCGAACTGGAGAGCCTGATGAGCGAGGCCGAGTACCAGAACTACATCAAGACGCTCTGATCCGACCCTCGGCGTCATCCCGGACTAGCGGCAACGCCGCGCTGTTCCGGGATCCATCGTAGAGCGCGCCGCCCTTCGATGGATCCCGGGTCTTCGCCCGGGATGACGGCGCGGTTTTCAAACGGTTCGGCGCCAACACCCGCAAACGGACATTTGCCATGCGCTATCTCCCCCTGACCGACACCGATCGCGAGGACATGCTCGCGCGCATCGGTGTGCCCGATGTCGACGCGCTGTTCTCCGACGTGCCGGCCGGCAAGCTGCTGAAGGCCCCGCTCGATCTGCCGCGCGCCAAGGGCGAGCTCGAGGTCGAGCGCATCATGGCCCGCATGTCCGCGAAGAACACCGCCGCCTCCTCGGTGCCGTTCTTCGTCGGCGCCGGCGCCTACAAGCACCATGTCCCGGCGACTGTGGACCACCTGATCCAGCGCTCGGAGTTCCTGACCAGCTATACGCCCTACCAGCCCGAGATCGCGCAGGGCACGCTGCAATATCTCTTCGAGTTCCAGACCCAGATCGCGGCGCTGACCGGCATGGAGGTCGCCAACGCCTCGATGTATGACGGCTCGACCGGAACGGGCGAGGCCGTGCTGATGGCGCATCGCGTCACCAAGCGCCGCAAGGCCGTGCTCTCCGGAGGCCTCCACCCCCATTACACCGAGGTGGTGAAGACGCTCTCGGAGATGGCGAATGACGAGATCGTCGCGCTGGCTCCCGATGTCGCCGCGAGCGAGGACATCCTCTCGCAGATCGACGACAGCGTCTCCTGCGTCGTCATCCAGTCGCCGGACGTCTTCGGCAATCTGCGCGACCTGAAGCCGATCGCCGACAAGGCGCATGCCCATGGCGCTTTGCTGATCGCAGTCTTCACCGAAGTGGTTGCGCTCGGTGCGATCGTGCCTCCGGGGGCGCAGGACGCCGATGTCGTCGTCGGCGAGGGCCAGTCGATCGGCAATGCGCTGAATTTCGGCGGCCCCTATGTCGGGCTCTTCGCCGCCAAGTCGAAATACATCCGCCAGATGCCGGGCCGGCTCTGCGGCGAGACGGTCGATGCCGACGGCCAGCGCGGCTTCGTGCTGACGCTTTCCACCCGCGAGCAGCATATCCGCCGGGACAAGGCGACCTCGAACATCTGCACCAATTCCGGCCTTTGCGTGCTCGCCTTCACCATCCACATGACGCTGCTCGGACAGGCCGGCTTCACCCGCCTCGCCGAGGTCAACCACGCCAATGCGGTCAAGCTCGCCGATG
>DATDBB010000285.1:0-20759 GCA_036525085.1 Allobosea sp. | reverse complement strand
ATGCCGGCTCGGGCGACGACATCGTCCTCGGCGGCGCAGGCCGCGACGTCATCGACGGCGGCTCGGGCGACGACCGCATCGAGGGCGGCGCCGGCGACGACATGCTGTCCGGAGGCTCCGGCCACGACGCCTTCGTCTTCGCGGCCGGCTTCGGCAAGGACACGGTCACCGACTTCCGCAGCACCGGCGCGAGCTCGGACGTGCTGGAGTTCTCGATCGGCCTCTTCGCCGATTTCGACGCGGCGATGGACCATGCCGAGCAGATCGGCGCCGACACCGTCTTCTCGATCGATGCCGACACGACGCTCACCCTCAAGGGCGTGCAGCTCGCGAGCCTCGCCCAGGACGACTTCCGCTTCGTCTGAGACGAGGTCCCAACGAAAACAGGCAAGGGGCGCCTCCAAAGGCGCCCCTTGCAGCTTCTGTCAATGTCAGTGGCCGAGTGCCAATGCCTACCCGCCCAGCTTGGGCGTCGGCCGAACCACCTCCCACCGATGATTGGGATTTATACAGTTGCGATATGGCCGACCGCACCCGCCTTTCCACTGCAACGGATCAGCATCGGTCACGACGGCCACGGTAGGTTCGAGCCGACGGCCTGATTGAGCTGCGACCTCTGAGAACCCCGTAAGTACGCAGGGCGGCTGGTCTCGCGTGCCGGGCGATCGCTCGGCCGTGCATCAAAGCTGATCGACACGTACCATCTGCAGGAATTTGACGACGGCGGGGTCGTCGGCGTCGCGGCGGTAGACGACCTCGGTGCCGATCTGGATGGTGTTGCCCGTGATGGGCCGGTAGACCACATGCTCGCCGATGCTGATGGAACTGACCGATGACGGCACGATGGCCACGCCCAGTCCGGCTCCGACAAGGCTGATGAGGGAAAATCCGCTGCGCGCCTCATGAGCGACGCGCGGCGCAAAGCCTAGCGTCAACTGGACCAACGAGCGGTCCTGCTCGATGTCCGATCCAACATAGAGGATGAAGGGTTCGTCGGCGAGCGCCTGCCGTGGAATCTGACTACGCTGCGCCAGGGGATGGTCGACCGGAAGCGCGACCCGCAGCGGCCACTCCATCAGGCGGATCGCATCGAGTTCCTGCGGCAGCTTCCAAGCAGCGTTTCCGATAAAGCTGGCGAGAAATCCGATCTGTATTCGGCCCTCGAGCAATTGGGCGATCTGAGTGCTTGGATGGAGCTCGTGCAGGCCAAGTTCGACGTCGGGAACCTGCCGCCGATACTCCCGCAGGGTTTTAGATAGCACCCCGGAATAGGAGACGTCTGCAGAATAGCCGATTTCAATCCGGCCGATCTCGCCGCGCCCCGCACGGCGGGCCACGACCGCAGCATGCTGCGCCTGTTCAAGGGTGCGTCGCGCCTCCTTCAGGAAGAGCCGGCCAGCCTCCGTCAGGGTCACGACGCGGTTCGTCCGGTTGAGGAGTTGGACCCCCAGCGTCTCCTCCAACGCCTTGATCTGAATGCTCAGGGCCGGCTGCGCGATGTGGAGCCGCTCCGCGGCTCGGCCGAAATGCAATTCCTCAGCCGTCGCGACGAAGTACCGGAGGTGGCGCAGATCCATCGATACAATTCCCAATCATACTCTCGAAGTCACCCTTCTCAATTCCGCAATGGCAGATGATCGCGACCAATGCGGCTGGGCGCCGGGCGATAGTAGATATCGAGATTGATATCTTTTCTCAATCAAAATACGAATAACAATATATTGGACCATATCCGTCCGCACGACTATCCCCACCACGTCAGCTTGGGCTCGCGATAGGAAAAGGGGCGTGCGATGGGATACAGTCGTCGATGGCGCGGATCGGTCTGCTGCACGGCAATGCTTGCCGTGACGGGCCTCACCGCCTGCCAGGAGCAGGCCAAAGGTCCGGAGAATCCGCCGCCCGCCGTGCAGGTCGAGGCGGCGGCGATCGCCGACTATGCGCCAACCATTCGGCTGACCGGCGAGATCCGGGCGCGGGTCGAGAGCGACCTGTCCTTTCGAGTCGCCGGCCGCATCGCCGAGCGCTTTGTCAATGTCGGCGACCAGGTGACAGCCGACCAGGTGCTGGCAAGGCTCGATCCGCAGCAGCAGCAGGCGACGGTTACCGCCGCCGAGGCCGCCGTCGCATCCGCCGAAGCAGTCCTCCGCCAGGCGACCTCCAGCTACGAGCGCCAGACGGCGCTGCTCGTGCGCGGCTTCACCACCCGGCGCGAGCACGACCAGGCCCAGGAAGCCTATCGCACAGCGCAGGCTTCACTCGCGGATGCGAGAGCTCGGCTCGGCACGGCCCGCGACCATCTATCCGATACGGTGCTGCTGGCGGGCGTCGCCGGCGTCATCACGGGGCGCCATGCCGAGACCGGGCAGGTCATGCAGGTGGCGCAGACCGTGTTCTCGATCGCCCAGGACGGGCCGCGCGATGCGGTGTTCAATTTCAACGAGTCGGTCTTCACTCACGAACTTGCTGATCCCGCCATCGCGCTGACGCTGGTGTCCGACCCGGCCGTGACGGCAACGGGTACCGTGCGGGAGGTCTCGCCGACCGTGGACAAGGCCACGGGAACGGTCAGGGCCAAGGTCGGCCTGGCGCAGTCGCCGGCGGCGATGACGCTCGGTGCCTCCGTCATCGGCGAAGGCCGGATGCAGTCCCGCAAGTTCGTGGTGGTGCCGTGGAGCGCGTTGACCAGCGGAAACGGCCGACCGGCCGTGTGGACCGTCGATCCTCAGACGAAGGCTGTGTTGCTGAAGCCGATCACCATCGAAGGCTACGAAACCGGCAAGGTTTTCGTGCGGGAGGGGCTTCGGCCCGGCGAGATGGTTGCGACCGGCGGGGCGCAGTTCCTGCGACCCAACCAGGTCGTCGCGGTCGCCAAAGGAGCGGCCCAATGAAACCCGTCCTGACATCCCTGACTGTGCTGGGGGCAATCGCTCTGCTCGCAGGCTGCAAGGAAGAGCAGCACACGAAGGCGCCGGCTCCCCGCCCCGTTCTCACCGTCGCCGTCGCCCCGCAGGCTGCGCGGAGCCTCGGCTTTGCCGGGACCGTCGAGCCTCGCTACACCTCCGACCTCGGCTTCCGGGTGCTCGGGCGCATTGTCAGCCGCGAGGTCGATGTCGGCGACGTCGTCAAGAAGGGCCAGCGCCTGGCCAGGCTGGATCCCGTCACCTATGAGCTGGCGGTGCGGTCGGCTCAGGCCGACCTGGCCAGCGCCACCGCCCGTCTCGACAACGCCGCCGCGACGCAGGCTCGCCAGCGCACGTTGTTCCAGCAGCACATTTCCAACGAGGCGCAGTTCGATGCCGCCACCCAGGCGCACGAGTCTGCGCAGGCCGGCGTCACCCGCGCCAGGGCGGATCTCGACAAGGCCGAGGAGCAGCTCGGCTACACCGAGCTGCGCGCCGACTTCGACGGCGTCGTCACCGGCGTAGCGGCCGAGCCCGGGCAGGTGGTTCAGCCGGGCCAAATGGTCGTCGCGGTGGCCCGCCCGGACATCCGCGAGGCGGTGGTCGACCTGCCCGAGAGCATCGGGCGGGACCTCAAGCCGCAAACCCGCTTTGACATCGCCCTGCAAGTCGATCCGTCGGTCCAGGCTGCCGGGTCGGTGCGGGAGATCGCCCCGCAAGCCGATTCCGCCACCCGCACGCGGCGGGTCAGGATCACGCTCGACAGCCCGGCGAAGGGATTTCGCCTCGGCACGACAATCACCGCAACGGTCACGACGCAGGTCTCCCCGGACATCGAGCTCCCGGCCACGGCCCTGTTGGAGCGGGACGGCAAGACCATGGTCTGGGTCGTCGATCCGGCCACCAGGACGGTGTCGACCCGGGACGTGACGATTGCCGCGGGAGAGCGATCCTTCGTTCGGATCCTCGACGGGCTCACCGCCGGCTCGCGCGTCGTCATCGCCGGTGTGAACAGCCTGACCCCTGGCCAATCAGTCAAACTCCCAGACGGGGCATTCCAATGACCAACCGCTTCAACCTGTCCGACTGGGCGCTCGAACACCGTTCGCTCGTCTGGTACTTCATGATCGTCTCGGCCATCGCAGGCGTCCTCGCCTATGTCAGTCTGGGGCGCGAGGAAGATCCGTCGTTCACCATCAAGACGATGGTGATCGCCGCCCAATGGCCTGGCGCTACGGTCGAGGACACCGCCCGCCAGGTCAGCGACCGTATCGAGAAGAAGCTCGAAGAGCTCGACTCGCTCGACTACACCCGCAGCCAAACCACGGCGGGCCAGAGCGTCATCTATGTCAACCTGAAGGACACGGTCAAAAGCCGCGATGTGCCGGGCGTCTGGGTGAAGGTCCGCAACATGGTCAACGACATCAAGCGGGAGCTGCCGCAGGGTGTCGTGGGGCCCGTCTTCAACGACGATTTCGGCGACGTCTTCGGCAATGTCTACGCGTTCACGGCGGACGGCCTGACGCAGCGGCAGCTGCGCGACGATGTCGAGGACGTGCGGGCCAAGGTTCTCACGGTACCGAATGTCGGCAAGGTCAACCTGATCGGCGCCCAGGAAGAGGTGATCTTCCTCGAATTCTCGACGCGCGAAATGGCAGCCCTCGGTGTCAGCCAGCAGGAGGTCGTCCAGACGCTCCAGGCCCAGAACGCGATCACGCCCTCCGGTGTCATCGAGGCCGGCCCTGAGCGGATCAGCGTCCGGGTGACCGGGCAGTTCACGTCGGAGGAGAGCCTGCGCGGCCTCAATCTGCGCGTGAACGACCGCTTCTTCCGCCTCAGCGACATTGCCACCATCAGCCGCGGCTATGTCGACCCGCCGCAGGCGCTGTTCCGGTTCAAGGGCGAGCCGGCGATCGGGCTTGCCATCGGCATGAAGACCGGCGCCAACCTGCTTGCGTTCGGCGAGGCGCTGCACGAGCAGATGCGCAAGATCACCGGCGAGTTGCCCATCGGCGTCGGCGTGCATCTCGTGGCCGATCAGCCCGTCGTGGTCGAGGAGGCGGTCGGCGGCTTCACCAAGGCGCTGTTCGAGGCCGTGGCGATCGTGCTGGTGGTCAGCTTCATCAGCCTCGGCATGCGAGCCGGCCTGGTGGTTGCGCTCTCCATCCCGCTCGTGCTCGCCATGACCTTCGTGGTGATGCAGCTCACCGGCATCTCGCTCCAGCGCATCTCGCTCGGCGCCCTCATCATCGCGCTGGGCCTGCTGGTCGATGACGCGATGATCGCCGTCGAGATGATGGTGGCCCGGCTCGAGGCCGGCGATACGCTGAAGAAGGCCGCCACGGCCGTCTATACCTCCACCGCCTTCCCGATGCTCACCGGAACGCTCGTCACTGTCGTGAGCTTCATCCCGGTCGGCCTCAACAGCAGCAACGCGGGCGAGTATACTTTCACACTGTTCGTGGTGATCGCAGCCTCGCTGTTGCTGTCCTGGATCGTCGCGGTGCTGTTCGCGCCCCTCCTCGGCGTGACGCTCCTGCCGAAGACGATGAAGAAGCATCACGACAAGCCGAGCCGCCTCATGACGGCGTTCTCACACCTCCTCGTCGGCGCCATGCTCCGGCGCTGGCTGACCATCGGCGTGACCGTGGCGATGTTTGCCGTCTCGCTCTACGGGATGCGGTTCGTCGAGCAGCAGTTCTTCCCGTCCTCGGACCGCAACGAGGTCCTCGTCGACTTCACCCTGCCGCAGAACGCCTCGATCACCGAGACGAAGGCGCAGATGGACCGCTTCGAGGCCAAGCTCGCCGGTGATCCCGACGTCGATCACTGGTCGTCCTATGTCGGCCAGAGCGCCGTGCGCTTCATCCTCTCCTTCGATCCGCAGCCGTCGAATCCCAATTACGGCCAGATGGTCATCGTGACCAAGAGCATCGCGGCCCGCGAGCGCCTCAGGGGCAAGATCAAGACCTGGAGCCGGGAGGAGTTTGCCGGCGTGGATGTCTACGCCGACCTGCTGGCGCTGGGGCCGCCGGCCGGGCGCCCGGTCCAGTACCGACTCAGCGGGCCCGACATCCACAAGGTCAGGGAATTGGCCCAGCAACTCGCTGCCATCGTCGGCGAGCATCCCCGGATCAGCGATCTCGGGTTCAACTGGAACGAACCCGCACGGGTGGTGAAGGTCGACGTGCTCCAGGACAAGGCTCGCCAGCTCGGTGTGACCTCGCAGGACATCGCCGGCGTCCTCAACGGCGTGGTGGGCGGCACGAGCATCACCCAGGTGCGCGACGCGATCTATCTGGTCGATGTGTTGAGCCGGGCCGGCGCCGCCGAGCGGGGAGCGATCGAGACGCTGCAGAACCTGCAGTTGCCGGGCAAGAACGGCCAGTCCGTGCCGTTGGCGGCGGTCGCGACCTTCCGCTACGAGCTCGAACAGCCGGTGATCTGGCGCCGCAGTCGCCTGCCGACGATCACGGTCCGGGGCAGCATCGTCGATGCCACCCAGCCGGCCACGATCGCCCAGCAGCTCGAACCCAAGGTGCAGGAGTTCGTCCGGACGCTTCCGGCCGGATACGGGGTCGTCGTGGCGGGGCCGGTGGAGGAGAGCGCCAAGTCGCAGGGGCCGATCGCGGCCGTGGTCCCGCTCATGCTGTTCCTCATGGCGACCATCCTGATGATCCAGATGCAAAGCTTCTCGCGTCTGTTCCTGGTGGTCGCCGCGGCCCCGCTCGGGCTGATCGGCGTCGTGGCGGCCATGCTGCCGGGTGGGGCTCCCATGGGCTTCGTCGCCATCCTGGGCGTGTTGGCGCTGGTCGGCATCCTCATCCGCAACTCGGTGATCCTGGTCGTGCAGATCGAGGACCTCCGGCGCGAGGGCTGGGGTCCGTGGGAGGCCGTGGTCGAGGCCACCATGCACCGAACGCGGCCGATCCTGCTGACGGCGGCCGCGGCGAGTCTGGCGCTGATCCCGATCGCGTTCGAAGTGTTCTGGGGACCCATGGCTTTCGCCATGATGGGCGGCATCATCGTCGGCACGCTGCTGACCCTGCTGTTCCTGCCGGCGCTCTATGTGGCCTGGTTCCGCATCGAGGCGCCCTCGCAGCCTGCGCCGGAACGGCTACCGGCCGAGCCGATGCACGAGCCGGCGTAGAGCGCGGCCGCAGCGAATGCTTGGCGCGCAGGCCCGGAACCCTGGCTCCATCCGATCCTGACATGCCGAGCATCGCCCCGGCCGCGGCGCCCCCCGCCAGCGGCCGGGGCCCACTCCTTGGCCTCCAAAAAGGACGAAATACCCATGCCTAACGACAACGAGCGCCGCCATGATCTCAGGAATTCGCTCACGAGACGGCACATTGTGGAGGGTGCGCGTCAGGTGTTTCTCCTGAATGGCTTCAGGGGCACCAGCATCGACCAGATTGCGGCGGAAGCCGTCGTCTCGAAGCGGTCGCTGCACCACCTATTCGGCAGCAAGGACGCCTTGTTCAGGTCGCTGGTTACCGAGGAAGCGCAGAGGATCGCGGCGGCCTTGCCATCGATCGATCGGGACGAGCCGGACCCGTGTTCGGCCTTGCGACAGATCGGGGGCGCCGTTCTCGAAACCCTGAACCATCCGACGACGGTCACCACCCTCCGCTTGATCATCGGCGCACTCGGTAGCTTTCCACGATTGGGCGAAGAGTTCCTGCGGGCCAGCCTTGGCCCGACCATGGAACAGATCGCCACCTATCTCGATCTCCAGGTGGCTTCCGGCACCGTCCGGATCGACAACAGCCGTTCCGCGGCAGAGGAGTTTGCGCGGCAGTGCCTTGCGCATGTCATCGAGCGCCTTCTGGTGCCCGGACAGGCGTTCCTGACGGAGGCGGAGTGCACGGCCGTGGTCGGGGATATTCTCCGCAACTGCAGCGTCCGCTGGCAGCACGACCTTACCCGCCAGGGCGTCGCCGGTCCGATCCTCCCGGACGAGCGGCAAGCGTGATGACGACCTCGCTGCTGCACGTCGTGACCATCCTGATCGCAGGCTGCACGGCCTGCCTCACGTTCGCACGCAAGCCGGACGCGCCATTTCGGACGAACGGCTTGCCGACGCGCCCTCATTCTGGACAGCCATCATGGACCTCAACCCGCAGTGGATCACCCTGGTCGTGGCCTGCACGGCGATGATCGCCTCGATCGCCGGCCCGTTCGTCAACACCCGGATCGCCCGGATCCAGTTCAAGGCGAACGTGCTGTCGGTCAACCGCCAGAAATGGATCGAGACGATGCGCGACCTGGTGGCGAGCCTCAACTCGCAGTTCCTGGCCGTGGGAATGGTCCGCCAGACCGTCGAGGAGCCGACCGCAATCGTCATCGCCCGGGACCCCGAGATGTTCAAGCGCGTCGAGAACCTGCTGGTGACGGTTTCCAAGATCGAGCTGATGCTCAACCCGCTGGAGCAGGACCATCAGCAGCTCAATGCCCTGATGAAAGACGGGATCGACCAGCTTCGCTCACCGCCTCCGGGGCTTGAAATCGAGGGCCGCATCGAGGTCATCAGCCACGACATCACAAAAGTCGCGCAAGCGGTTATCAAGCGGGAATGGGTGCGGGTCAAACGCGGCGAATGAAGGCGCCGATGATGGCGGTGAACGCATGCCGCCGTCCCTAACGGCGCCGCATTGGCTCACTGATCATGGCAATCGGCCTAGCGTTGACCAGCTTCACGATATTTCGTCTGCTCAAGATGTGCTATTGAGGCTTGCCGGCCGCGCAGTGCGCGATCGCCCTCTCGCCTTCAGCCGCTTCGAGCCAGCGTTTGAAACGATGAAGCTCGGCTTCGCCCTTCCGATGCCTTCTCCACAAGCTCACTTTGCCGGAACTGCCAAGGCGGCGCCGGATCTCCGCTTCACGCGGCAGGCGCGGATGGCGGCAGGTTAAGTCGGACGGCGCGCAGGTACCGCTTTGCCAGCAGTCCCTGCGGCTTTTCTCTTCGGCGGCGACGCGAGGGTCGTGGCCGCGCCAGCGCAGGTGGAAGGGTGGAACTGGACTTTGACTGGGTCCAGTTCCGAAGGAAAAGCCGTCATCGGAAATTGACGAGGCTCGCGGCGCCTTTGACCGATTGGGCCGCCCCTGCCGCGACGATCCCGAACTGGTCGCCAGTCCCGATCTTGCCGTCTGCGATCACCTGCCCGGCCACGAGCCGCTCGCCGAGCAACCGGACGACCTCGGGGCGTTCCGCGAACTTGCCGTGGTTAAGAGGATCGCCGCTCTTGAGCGCCGTCAGGTCCAGGACTGTCACGCCGGCCTTTTCAAGTTCGGACCTGTACGGCTCGGCAGCCGGATTGATCTGGCCGAGCCGGTCGACGGCACCGCCGATGAGGCGCGACACATCGAGGGCCTTGTCGTCCTGCGATATGAACAGCGTCAGCTGTGGACGCTGGGATCCGAGCTCCAGCCACTGCTTGCGGAAAACCTGAACGTCGATATCCGGCGACGCCAGAATGACGTTCCTGATCGTCGGCGCTACACGACCGTCGCGCATCGCCATTTGGCGCATTGCCTCGACAACGAGCCAGCTTCCCATCGAATGGGCCATGATCGTGACTTCGCCGACCAGGGGATCCCGGGCGGCTTGCCGCAGGACCTCCTCGAGCTGCGTTCGGGAATAGTTCGTGCTTTCCCTGTCGTAGGCGTAATCGAGGACATTGCCGCGAGAGGGCCAGGTGAACAGGATCGGTGCGACGTCGGTGCGGGAATCGTGCACGATCTGAGCGAAACGATACACCGCATCCTCGTAGCGATTGTTGAACCCGTGCACGAAGATCAGGACGCGGCGGCTGCGCGGCAGATGCTGCTTCACCCATCCGCGGATCTCGCCGGGATTGGACAAGGCCTTGACCCTCGTTGTTGCGAAATCCGTCGCAGGATTCGGAGGCAGTTGCTTCGGCCACTGGACCTGTCCGACCTGACGGTTTTCCGGAGGGGGAATCGAAACCGTGAGTTCAGTCGACTGCAACGCCTCTCCGCGCTCTCCCGAAAACAGGACGCCCGGCTCCGAGCTTGGCGCCCGCGTTGTCGCGACGAGAAGGTTGACCCGCGAGCTACGCGGAACCGTCACTTCGACCGGAGACAGAACGCCTTTGGGTAGTCCTGCGCAGCCCAGCAGGCCCATGCAAAGGGGAAGGATGGCGACAAGGAGAAAAGGTCGGCGCCGGGCGTGATTTCGTGACGCCGTTGAAGCCTTCGTCATGGGTCTTCGCTGCCTGTTCTCGACCGATCCGACAACGCGACCGCTTCGAGCGGCGCGGATTGCGGATCATTGGGGTGGCCGGAACGCTCGCTGAAAACAGCCTTCAGGTCCAATATATTATTATGGCTCAAACGATATGCTGGCCATATCAATAGCCGCTATCCGTCGGGATTTGGCCAACAGGTCTCATCGCGCCAGGCAGCCCTTGGGAAAACGGCTTCATCGAGTCGCTCAACGCCAGGCTTTCGTCAGGTCCTCGGGCCTTGACCTGCGTCAATTCGAGAACGCCCGGGCAAGGTCAGATTGTCGTTGTTCCCGTTGCGTCTCGGGCGCAGGCTGCGACCGATAAGAGGCATTCATGGCAGAGGCTGCGGCGATGGAGGCGGCGGAAGGGCGAGAGATCGTCGTCAGCGTCCGCGCGCTCGAGGTCGCTTTCGACGGCAAGATCGTGCTGGACCGGCTCGACCTCGAAGTGTTTCGCGGCGAGATCCTGGGCATCATCGGCGCTTCCGGATCGGGGAAGTCGGTCCTGGCCCGCACGATCCTGGGGCTCGTTCCCAAGCGGAGCGGGGTTGTCGAGATGTTCGGCAGGGACATCGACGCGCTGCTCGAAAGCGAGCGACGCGCGATGGAGCAGCGTTGTGGCGTCATGTTCCAGCACGGCGCCCTGTTCTCGTCCCTGACGATCGCCGAGAATATCGAGCTGCCGATGCGGGAGAGCCTGCAATTGTCACCGAGCCTGCTGACGGAGATGGCTTTGCTGAAGCTCGATCTCGTGGGCCTGCCTCGAGACGCCGCCGCCAATTACCCCTCGCAGCTCTCCGGTGGCATGACCAAGCGGGCCGCCCTGGCGCGCGCTCTGGCCCTGGACCCTGAAATCCTCTTCCTGGACGAGCCGACCTCCGGCCTTGATCCCCTCGCCGCCGATGCGTTCGATCAACTGCTGCTGACGCTCGCATCCAGCCTGAATTTGACGGTCATGATGATCACCCACGACCTGAGCAGCCTTCATACGACCTGTGATCGGATCGCTGCGATCGCCCGTGGCAAGATCATCGCCATCGGAACGCTCCCGCACCTGCTTGCCCATGATGATCCCTGGCTCAAGGCCTATTTCGCGGGGGAGCGCGGCCGAACGATCTTCGCCGACGAGATGTCCGGCCGAGGGCCAGCCTGACCGAGGCGGAGGCAGGATCACGCCGTCGATGGCTCAATCCTGTTCGAGAGCCCTTCGAAGCCGCCGGATGATCTGCTTGCGTGCGCGCTCGTCAGCAGCCTGCCCCACCGCGTCGTCGATATCGAGGACCAGTTCCGAAAGCTCATGATGCCAGTCGAGGCGCCCGGCGGCATCGGCCGCGATACGCGCGGGCGCCTGGATCTGATGCGGCGTGCCGCCTGCCAGCTCGAACGAGCTGTCGAGCGCCGGCACCACGATGCGGGCGCCGGCATCTGCCGTGAGCACGCGATCCTTCAAGGCATCGATGGCGATCATCTCGCCATGGGTCAGGAAAATGGCCCCCGAGACCGGACGGCGCGCGGCGAGCCAGGCAGCAAGCTCCGGCCCATCGGCATGACCGGAGTAGAGGTCGACCGAGCGGATGCGCGCCTTGACCCGAACGTCCTCGCCCATCAGCCGCACGCGGGAGACGCCGTCCAGCAGATTCCGACCCAGCGTCCCTTGCGCCTGGAAGCCGACGAACAGGATCGTGGCTGACTCGCGCCAGAGCCATTCCTTGAGGTGGTGGCGAATCCGGCCGGCCTCGCACATTCCGCTCGCGGCAATCACGACATGGAAGCCCCGTATGCGGGCGATGGCCTTGCTCTGCTCGACCGATTCCGTGAACCTGACCTGAGGCGACCACAAGGCCTGCCGTAGTGCCTCGCCGTTCTCGATATCGCCCGCGTGCTTTTCAAAGACCGCGCTCGCCCTGGTCGCGAGCGGAGAATCGACGAAGATCGGCGCGCTGGGAATGGCGCCCGACCGCATCAGGTGAACCAGGTCGACCAGCAGTTCCTGTGTCCGCTCGACAGCGAAGGAAGGGATGAGCAGGACGCCGGAGGCGTTCACCGCGGCGGCGACCTCGGCTTGAAGGACCTGCAGGCGCCGCTTGGACGAGGCGTCCGGACGATCGACATCGCCATAGGTCGACTCGCAGACGATATAGTCCAGGTCTTGCGGGGCGCTGGGATCATACTGCAGGAGTTTCTGGTCCGGACCGATGTCGCCCGAGAAGAGCAGCCGGAGCGGCCGCTCGCCGTGTCGCTCGACCTCGAGTTCAATCGAGGCTGCGCCCAACAAGTGACCGGCATTCCAGTAGCGTGCCCTGATCCCCCTCGCGACCGGGATCCAGGAGCCGAGGAGCGCAGGCCGGAACTGCGTGAGCGTTGCTGCCGACTGTGCAGCGTCATAAATCGGCTGGACCGCCGGCCGGCCGCGCCGTGCGTTCCTCCGGTTGAGCTGCTCGACTTCCTGCTCCTGGATATGACCGGAGTCCGGCAGCATCACCGAACAGAGATCGATCGTCGCAGGCGTCGCGAAGATCGGCCCGTCGAAGCCGTCCTTGGCGAGCTTCGGCAACAGCCCGCTATGGTCGATATGGGCATGGGTCAGGAGCACGGCGTCGAGCGATGCGGGAGCGAACGGGAACGACCGGTAGTTCAGTCCCCTTTCCGTCTTCGAGCCCTGGAACAGGCCGCAATCGACCAGGATATGCGCCTCGTGGGTTTTCAGCGCGAAGCAGGAGCCGGTGACCGCCTCGGCGGCACCGTGGAACCATAGGCGCACGCCGCCACGCGCCAATTCTTCCGATCTCGGCATCACGAACCTCTTCGCGCATACCGGCCCATAGACTGACAGCCTTCGCAGGGCAGGAACGCATGCGGCCTCGGGGCGGGCGCTGCGTCGACGGGGTTACACCGCACTCCCCGTCCCATATCGGCCACGATCCGTCGAACCCGGCTTTGCGTTGAATCAATGAGCGTTGCCGGGCAATCCGAAATCATGTCCGCCTGCGGCATTGCCGCATTCGCTGGAGATCGGGATCATGAAACTGCGCATTCCCCATGATGCCTGGGTTCTCGTCTGCGACGCCCGCAAAGCGATCTTCCTTCGCAATGAAGGCGACGCGACCTTCCCCAATCTGCGGGTCGAGCAGGTGACGGAGGCGCCCGCGAACCCGTCCAATGCCGAGCAGGGAGCGGATCGGCCCGGGCGCATCCAGAACGCCGTCGCGCCGACGAGCGCGACCGGAGCGAGCGACTGGCATGATCTGGCCGAGGTACAGTTCGCACGCGAGACCGCGAGAGCGGTGGAGCACCTGCATGGCACCGGGCGTCCCCGCGGCTTCGTCCTGGTCGCGCCGCCGCGCATGCTCTCCGCGCTCCGGCACAACCTCGATGGCGGGCTAAGCTCCGCGATCATCGCCGAAGTGGACAAGGACCTGACGAAGCATCCGGTTCACGAGATCGAACGGCTGCTGACCGGTACCTAGCTCGATCCGACGTCACTCGCCGTTCGCGGTCTCGGATAGGCTGCCGGCCTTTTCGAGGTCGCGAGCGCTGCTAGTCCTGCAGGACCCGCAACGCGTTGAGGATGACCGCCACATCGATCAGTTCCTGCAGCAGCGCTCCCTGGACGGGGCTCAGGTACCCGAAGGCGGCGGCGACCATGCCCGCGAGCGAGAGGCCGATGCCCGCGAAGACGCTCTCCAGCGCGACCCGGCGTGCGCTGGCGCCGACCGCGAGCGCCTTGGCGATCCTGTCGAGCCGGTCGACCAGAAGAACGATATCGCCGCTCTCGGCCGCGGCGGCCGAACCGCGCGCTCCCATGGCGACGCCGATATCCGCGGCTGCCAGTGCCGGCGCGTCGTTGACGCCGTCGCCAATCATCATCACCGGCCCGAAGCGCCGTTCCGCGGCAACGATGGCGACCTTGTCGTTCGGCGCGAGTTCAGCGTGAACGGCGTCGATGTCGAGGCCGGCCGCCGTGGCGTTTGCGATTGCGGCCTGATCTCCGGTCGCAAGCACGATCCGCAAGATCCCGTGTTGTCGAAGGCTCGCCAGGAGCGCCTCCGTGCCGTCGCGCAGGCGATCGGACAGGATGATGCGCCCGGCAAGGCGCCCGTCGATTGCCAAGGCCACCGCGATCTCGCCAGGAGCAAGCGAGATGGCTTGGCTGCCATCGCCCTCGCTCCGCAACGCTGACGAGACGAAGGCAGCGCTTCCGACGACGATGCTGCGGCCCTCCAGCGTACCTGTCACCCCCTCTCCGGGCGTCTCCGCGGTCGTCGCGGGCATGGTAAGCGCGAGGCCGCGCTCATCCACCGCCTTCACCAGCGTGCGCGCGATGACGTGTTGCGAGACTTGGTCCAGCGACGCTGCCTGCTGCAGGATGGTGTCCTCGTCGAAGCCGACTTCCGGCTCGATCCGTACGATGCTGGCCCTGCCGTCGGTCAGCGTGCCGGTCTTGTCGAGAATGATCACGCGGATACGGGCCAGGTTCTCCAGAGCTTGACCGCTCTTGACGAGGACGCCGTGTCTGGCGGCGCGCGACATGCCGGCAACGAGCGCGACGGGCACAGCCAGCAGCAGGGGGCAGGGAGTGGCGACCACGAGCACCGCGACCACGCGGGTGGTATCATGGGTCAGGAGCCAGGCCAGCGTGGCAAGCGCGACCGTGGCAGCCAGGAACGCCAGCGCGTAGCGGTCGGCCAGGCGAGCCATCGGCGCCTTTGATCGCTGGGCAGCCTCCACCAGCCGCACGATGGCGGCATAGGTGCTATCCCCAGCGCTTCGGCTGGCACGCAAGTCGAACGCATTGCCGATATTGGTCGCACCGCTCTCGATCTCGGCGCCTGGCCGGTAACGGACAGGAAGGGACTCCCCGGTCAAAGCCGAAAGATCGAGCAGGGCCGAACCATCGGCGACCGTCCCGTCGGCGGGAGTAACATCGCCGCGCCGGATGAGCAGACGATCGCCGGGCAGGATTGCATCGGCGTCGACCTCGCATAGCCGATCCGCCTCATAACGCAGGACACGGCGCGGTGCCCGCGCCAGCAGGGCGGTCATGTCGCGCCGGGCGCGGCGCTCGGCGAAGGCTTCGAGATATTGCCCGCCCGCATACATGAGCGCGACGATCGCCGCGGCCAGTTCCTGACCGAAGATCAGGGCGGCGCTCATCGACAGCGCCGCGACGATGTCGAGGCCGAATTCGCGGCGTGCGATGCCGGACAGGATATCGGCGAACAGCTTCACCAGGACCGGAATCGTCGCGAACAGCCAGGCGAAGACGGCGGACTGCGGATGGCCGGCTGCACTCAGCGCCAGACCAACAGACAGGCCGAGCATCGGGATGGCCACCAGACTCCGCATGAGCCAGTGGCGAACATCAAAGCGTCGGAGCCCACCCCCCTCTGTGCGCTTGCGGCCCTGCGGCGCGATCACGACGGCCCGTCATTTGGTGAATGGCTCATCAGGATAGGAACTCGATGTTGAATAGTACTTTGAGGCAACACCAGTGGGAATCAGCTGGGACGAATGTGCAACTACAAAATCTTTCCGCGAAAGCGTCAGTGCGCCAGCAGTAGCGGCAGATCGGCGGTTGCGAGCAGATTTTCCGTAACGCCGCCCAGGATCCATTCGCGGAAGCGGGAATGGCCGTAGGCGCCCGCTACGAGCAGATCGGCGGAAATCCTATGCGCCTCATCGAGAAGCGCCACTGAAGGCTCATCGAGACCGGACAAGACGTTGACGCTGGCCTCAACTCCATGCCGGCTGAGATGCGCCGCAACGTCGGCGAGTGCTTCGGCGCCGCCCAAGCGCCCATGCGCCGTCTCCTGCACCGTAGCGAGGCAGACACGCTTTGCGAGCTTCAGGAGCGGCAAGGCCTCCGCCAAGGCGCGGGTGGCTTGACAGGAATCGACCCACGCGATCATCACGGTTTCGATTGCTGGCTTCGCCTTGGCACCGGGCGGCACCAAGTAGAGTCCGCGGCCGCCATCGAACATCACCCGTTCAAACATGGGTCGCCACCGATCAAGCTGGTCTCCCCGCGGGCAGGAAGCAACGAATAAGTCCGCCCACCGCGCTTCCGCCGCGACCGCATAATCGACATTGCCAGGCAATGTTTCGATCCGGCGCAGCTCGTTGGTAACTCCGAGGAGCGCGAAGCGCTGTTCCAGACGCGAATTGACGGCGTCCCCCTCCTTGGCCATCGCTTCGGTCAATTGACCGAGTGCCATTGTTCCAAACTCGCCAATGTAGAGCGCGGGATCCGGCAGAACGTTGGTGAACAGACCCGTCAGCCGTGCGTCGAACTGCGCTGCGAGATGTTCGGCGTGGGAAAGGCGAATTTCATCTTCGGCGGTGCCGTCCAGATGAACGACAATATCCTTGCAGGCTGCAGAGACGGGCGCACGGGCACCGCGACCCGCCTTCGGCAGCGAGGCAACGTTATTCATGATGTGCTCCATTTCACCGCGGCTGACGTCGAAGGGAGCAATTCTGCGCCATGCTTCTCATCGCCACATTGATGTTCCTCAAGGCGATCCAGCCCTGTCCTGAAACACTGCAATGACGGCGAATGTCACTGCCGGGAGCTTTGACTTGGAAGCCGGCAGTTGCGAGCGACAGAGCGGGTCTCCCTTCCGGGCACCGGCTCAATGTCTGGTTGTTGTGGCGCAGATAAGCGGAGAGGTTGAACGCTTCGAAATCACCGACGCCCGCCAAAAGCCACCAAGCTGACGTCGATCGTGCCCGCCCTGAAACCGGCCTCGCAATAGCACAGATAGAATTCCCAAAGCCTGCGGAACGGCTCGTCGAAGCCCTGCGATGCGATCTCGGGCCAGCGTTGCAGGAAGCGTCGGCGCCACTCCTGCAGCGTTGCCGCATAGCTGGCGCCGAAGGCGATGCGCTCGGTCGTCGCCAGCCCAACGCTTTGCGCCTCCCACTCCAGGATGGAGACCGACGGCAGGCAGCCGCCGGGGAAGATGAAGCGCTGAATGAAGTCAGAGCCTTGCTGGTAGGGCTCGAACAGCGCGTCGTCGATGGTGATCGCCTGGAGGACCACCCTCCCCCCTGATGCTAAAGAACCGCCCAAGGTGGCGAAATAGGTCGGCCAATAGGCGCGCCCCACCGCCTCGATCATCTCGATCGAAACGATGCGATCGAACTGTCCCGCGACATCGCGGTAGTCCTGCAGGCGAAGATCGACGCGGTCGGACAGACGGGCTCCGGCAATCCGTCGTTGCGCGTATGCGAGCTGCGCCGGCGAGAGCGTGATTGCCGTGACCTGGCAGCCCTCGCACGCCAGGCGCTCGGCGAGCGCGCCCCAACCGCAGCCGATCTCGAGAACACGCTCGCCGCCCGAGAGGGCGAGCATCTCCACGACCCTGTCGAGCTTGCGCTCCTGGGCGGCCTCGAGCGTGTCCGTCGCCGCCTCGAAGACGGCGGAGGAATAACTCATGCCCGAGTCGAGCCAGCTCTGGTAGAAGTCGTTGCCGAGGTCGTAATGCGCGGGGATGTTGCGGCGGCTGCCGGTCCGGCTATTGGCATTGAGCCGATGCCGGAATCGATTGAGCAAACGCGCCGGCCAGGTGCCAGAAATTAGCCGGCGCAGTGTCGTATCGTTGCGCGCGCCGATCTCGATCAGCGCCGTCAGGTCAGGCGTTGTGAAATCGCCGTCGCGATAGGCCTCGGCCAGGCCGATATCGCCGTCGAGCAAGAGACGGCGCATGGCGCGCCAACTCTTCAGGACGATGACCGCTTGCGGGCCGGGCGCGGCAGGCCCGCTTGAGAGCCGCTCTCCTTCGGGCGTGACGATGCTCAAGCGGCCGACAGCGATGCGAGACAGGAGTCGGCGCAGAAACCAGCGCGATAGGCCAATTCCGTGCGGCAGCGAGAGTGAGGAATCGGCCGTCGCTGCCTGGCGCTCGGTGTCGGGCAGTCTCATGGCTGCATCGGTCCTTTCTCGTGCGGCACGGCAACCCGGCCCATGCTGAACGGATGCGCCGGCGGAACGGGGTGCGCCCGCCAGGGGATGCGCTTCGCCAGGAGACGCAGTGCCTGCCAATGGATGGCGGCCGTGACCTTCAAGGTGAGCAAGGGGTGCGTCACGAGCAGGCGCAGCAGCGTGGCATCATCGAACGGACAGCGTCGGCCGCTCAGCGAGGCAGCGATCAGCCGGCCTTCCGAATCGTGCCCGTCGATAACGATCGAGACGCGCTCTGCCGGCAGCTCGACCTGAAAGGCGTAGCGCATGGCAAGCCCCATGAAGGGCGAGACATGGAACCGCTTCTCGGCCTCCTGGCGCAGGGGACGTGCTTCAGCCCCGGCCGGCGCGACATAGCTGTGAATCTCGCCGAAGGTGTTGTGCACCTCATAGACTGTGGCTTGCAGGGCGCCGTCGCGGCGGTAGCAGAAATAGGTGCTGATCGGATTGAAGGCGTAGCCGAGGATGCGCGGCATGGTCAGCAGCCGTACCGAACCTTCATCCCAATCAATGCCGGCGGTCGCCAAAGCCTCGGCGACCTGCAACTTCAGCGATCTGCCGCTGCGATCGCCGTAATCGGCGTCACAGAATGCATAGAGATTGAAGCGGTTGCGCGAGAACAGACGCGACCGCTCGGCAAGGGCGTCGATCTCGTCGAGATCAAGCAGCATCCAGAAGACGCGGTAGGCCAGGGCATGCGGCTTCGGGCGGAACCGATGGTGCCGCACCCGGCCGACATAGAGGGCCGATTGCGCGCTCATGCCGCGAGCTCTCGGGTGATGGGCAAGGGAAGACGACCCGATTCATCCTCGATCCGCCAAGGGCGGCGCACCCCGCCCAGCGCCTCGGCCACCGCGAGCCCGGCCTGAAGCCCGTCTTCGTGGAAGCCGGAACCGAAATAGGCGCCGCAGAACCAGCTGCGCCGCGCTCCCTGCAGCGCCCACAGGCTCTGCTGGGCTGCGAGCGCCGCCTGATCGAAGATCGGGTGCTCGTAGAACTCTTCGTGCAGCGCAGCCTCCGCACGCAAGCTTTCGGGCGGGTTCAGCGTGACGAAAAGCGGACTTTGCCCGGCCAGGTTTTGCAGGCGATTCATCCAATAGGTGACGGCGCAGGCGGCATCCGGCCTGCCGCGCTCGCCGAGATGGTTCCAGCTCGCCCAGGCGCGGCGGCTGCGTGGCATCATGGCCGCGTCGCTGTGCAGCACGGCGCGATTGCGGCTGTAGCGAAACGCGCCGAGCGCCTTCGCTTCCTGCGGATCGGGATCGGCGAGCATGGCCAGCGTCCGGTCGGCATGGGTCGCGAAGACGACCTGGTCGAAGCGCTCGCTCCAACCGTCGCCCGCCACCAGCACCTCGTTCGGCGAGCGTCGGACCTGACGGACCGGCGCGCCGAGTCGAATGCTTCCCCCGAACTGCCGACGCAGCTTTTCGACATAGACGGCGCTGCCGCCGGTGACGGTGCGCCAGACCGGGCGGTCGGTGAGCTGGAGCAGGCCGTGATTGTGATGGAAGCGCAGGAAGGCTTCGGCGGGATAGGACAGGATCTCGGCGCAGGGAGCCGACCAGATCGCCGCGGCCATCGGCAGGAGGTGATCGTCCCGGAATGCTGCGCCATAGCCACCCGAGGCGAGATAATCGCCGAGGGTACCGGCGGTCGCGCTACCCGCTCTCGCATCACGGCTGGCGTCCCGGTAGAAGCGCAAAAGCCCCTGAAGCATGGCCCAGAAGCGCGGGCTGGCCAGATTGCGCAGCTGCGCGAACAGTCCGGCGAGGCTTGTGCCGCTATACTCCAGACTCCCCCCGTCGAGCGATACCGCAAACGACATCTCGGTCGGCTGCGTCGCCACGCCCAGATGGTCGAGCAGCGCCACGAAATTGGGATAGGTCGTCTGGTTGTAGACGATGAAGCCGGTATCGACTGCCGTCTGGCGACCATCGTCCCCAGACACCAGCACGGTATTGGCATGGCCGCCGAGCCGCTGTTCGGCCTCGATCAGAACGACATCATGGGTCTGGCCCAGCAGCCACGCCGCCGACAGGCCGGAAATGCCGGCCCCGATGACGGCAATCTTCTGTGCATGTTCGCGAGCCTGCGCCATGGCCGATCCTTGCTGTTCGGAAAGCCTATACGCGGGGCATTGCGCTTTGGATTTGCCGCCCGTCCTCGAAGAATCGCGGCGGTGATGTGAGCTGCCCGCCATCGGCGCGCGTAGAACAGGCCGAGGCAATCGGAGACCCGGCCATGCCCGCCACGGGTTTGAAGCATCTGGTCGCGGCGATGCGCGCCCATGCCGCTCATCCCGGCCCGCGGGAGGCGATGGCCAATACGATCGCTCTCGTGATCGTCTCGAACCAGCCCTTCTATCCGCTCTACCTCTACTGGGCCGTATCGCCCGTGATCTGGCCGTCCTTCCTAACCTTCCTGTCGACACCGCTATTTGCGCTGGTGCCGACCGTCATGCGGCGCGCCTCCCGGCTCGGTCGCTGCCTGCTGCTCTGCGCCGGGATCGGCAATACGCTGCTCTGCCGCCTCGCCTTCGGCAGCGCGTCGGGCGTCGAGGTTTTCCTGTTCCCTTGCCTGATGCTGGCTGTCCTGCTCTTCGATCGTGACGAATGGATCTACGCCGCCGGCTTCGCAGCGCTGG
>DATDBB010000284.1:0-5727 GCA_036525085.1 Allobosea sp. | reverse complement strand
CGGACGGCTCGGTGACGAAGGAAGAGCAGAGCTCGTTCCAGCAAGCGCTCGAAAAGCGCGGCCCGCCGCCCGGTCCTCCGCCTGGCCCGCCGCCGTCCATGGGCGCGTCGCAGGCCTATGGCTCGACCTACCAGCTCGGCGCCGCGAACGCGTCCGGCACGACCTATTCGCAGGCGGCCTGAGCCTCCCCGCCTCGCTAACGCCGGTCAGCAGAAGGCTGGCCGGCGCTTTCCGATGAACCTCGATCAGATGCCGCGCGTGGCGCCGCCGTCGATGCGGATCTTGGCGCCCGTCACATAGCTCGCCCGCTCGCTGGCGAGGAAGGCGACGACATCGGCGAATTCCTGCGGCGTGCCGTAGCGGCCGGCGGGGATCGTTCCACGCGACGCCGCAGCAGCCTGGTCGGGCGTCGTGCCCGTGCGGTCAGCGGCGGCCTTGTCGAGTTGGTCGACGCGCTCGGTGTGGATGCGCCCCGGCAGCACGACATTGACCGTGACACCCTGGCTCGCGACCTCCGCAGCAAGCGTCTTCGACCAGCCGACCACAGCCGACCGAATGCCGTTCGACAGGGCAAGCCGCGGGATCGGCTGCTCGACGCCGGACGAGGCGATGGTGATGATGCGGCCAAAGCCGCGCTCGACCATGCCCGGCAACAAGCCCTGCGCCACATGGAACAGGTTGGCGGCCATCGCTTCGAAGTGCTTCAGCCAGTCGTCGCGGCCGGCCTCGCGCGCCTCGGCCGGGGGCGGCCCGCCCGAATTGCCGATCAGGATGTCGACGCCGCCGGCTTCCTTCAGCGTCCCAACGAGGGAGTTCACCGAAGCGAGGTCGGAGAGGTCGAGGCTGGCGGCGAAGATGCGGCTGCGCACCTCTTCCGGGCACTGGCTGACCCAGGCATCGGTTGCTGCGACATTGCGGGCAGCGGCGATGACCGACGCGCCTTCGCTGGCCAGTGTGCGGGCGATCGCCGCGCCGAGACCACGGCTCGCGCCGAGCACCAGCGCGCGCTTGTCGTGAAGGCCGAGATCCATGGGTACTGCTCCGTCGGGTTGGCGCAGCAGGGTCGCAGCGCATCTTCGCCCTGCTGATAGCCGCTCGGGAAGGTCGAGGGAATGGCTCCCGGCGATCTCAGGCCGCCGCCGTAAGCGCCTCTTCCGCAAGGATGCAACGAACGACCCTGCCCTCGCCGAGCTGGACCACTGGCGGCAACGCGGCCCGGCAGCGCTCCTGTACGAACTTGCAGCGCGGCGCGAAGGAGCAGGAGGAAGGCGGCTCGTTCAGCGCCGGCGGCGCGCCGGGGATGGCCTCCAGGCGCTCGCCCTTCTTCGCCCCGTGCAGGTTCGCGGCGAGCAGGCCCTTGGTGTAGGGGTGCTGGGGATCGCGCAGCAGCTCGCGCACGGTGCCGGTCTCGACGATCTGGCCGGCATACATCACCGCCAGCCGGTCCGAGACCTCGACCGCGACGCCGATGTCGTGGGTGACGAAGAGCATGCCCATGCCGAGATCGCGCTGGAGCTGGCGGAGCAGCAGCAGGATCTGGATCTGCACGGTCGCGTCGAGCGCCGTCGTCGGCTCGTCGGCCAGCAGCAGCTTGGGACGCGCGGCGAGTGCGAGCGCGATCATGGCGCGCTGGCGCATGCCGCCCGACATCTCGTGCGGGTAGGCTTTCAGCCTGCGCGCCGGGGACGGAATGCGGACGGTCTCGAGCAGTTCGAGCGCACGCGCCATCGCCGCCTTCCGGCTGATCTTTTCGTGGCGGATGATGGCCTCGGCGATCTGCTCGCCGACCGTATAGACCGGGTCGAGCGCCAGGGCGGGGTCCTGGAAGATCATCGAGGTGACGGCGCCACGATAATCCGAGAGGTCCTGCGGGTTGAGCGCCAGCACGTCGCGACCATCGACGCGCACGCTGCCGCCGATATCGGTGCGGCTTTCGGGCAGCAGGCGCAGCAGCGTCTTCAGCGTGACGCTCTTGCCCGAGCCGGATTCGCCGAGGATACCGAGCACCTTGCCGGGCTCCAGCGTCAGCGAGACGCCGTTGACGGCATGGACCGTCTGGGCCCCGCGAAAGCGCACGGTCAGGTTCTCGATGGCGACGAGGGGCTGGGCGACGAGGGGCTGGCTCATGCGGCGTCCTCGAGTTTGGGCGCATGGCCGTGGCCGGAGCCGGCAACCTGCATGTGGCAGGCGACCTCCCGCGTGCCTTCGCCGGTCGTCGCCAACATCGGCTTCACCTTGGCGCAGACGGTCTGGGCGTGCGGGCAGCGCGGATGGAAGCGGCAGCCCTCGGGCGGATTGATCGGGTTCGGCGGATCGCCGGCAAGCGGCGCCTCCATCGTCCGGTTGTCGGGGTCCATCGACGGCATCGCCGAGAGCAGCGCCTTGGTATAGGGGTGGCGCGGATCGTCGTAGAGCTCCTCGACCGGGCCGATCTCCACGACTTCGCCGAGATACATCACCATGACGCGGTCGCTGATGAAGCGGACGACGTTGAGGTCATGGCTGATGAAGATGTAGGTCAGGCCGAACTCTTCGCGCAGATCGGCGAGCAGGTTCAGAACCTGCGCCTCGACCGATTTGTCGAGGGCAGAGACCGCCTCGTCGAGGATGACGAGGCGCGGCCCCAGCGCCAGCGCACGGGCGATGTTGACGCGCTGGCGCTGGCCGCCGGAGAGTTCATGGGGATAGCGCGCTGCGAACCGCGCCGGATCGAGCCCGACCCGTTGCAGCAGGTCACGCGCCTTCAGGATGGCCGCCGCCTTCGAGACGCCGTGGACGGTCGGGCCGAAGGCGACGGAGTCCTCGATGGTCAGGCGCGGGTTGAGCGAGGCGTAAGAGTCCTGGAAGACCATCTGCGCCTGGCGGCGATACTCTTTCAGGGTCAGGGCCTGGCCGCCGACGATCTCGCCGTCGAACAGCATCTCGCCCTTGTCCTGTGGGATGAGTTGCATGACGACGCGCGCCGTCGTCGACTTGCCGCAGCCGGATTCGCCGACGACGCCGAGGGTCTCGCCCTTCATCACCGAAAAATCGACACCGTCGACGGCACGCACCACTGCGCCGCCGCCGAGTGGGAAATGCTTGGTCAGGGTCCTGGCCTGCAGCAGCGGCGTGCCCGGGCCGCCGCGATCGGGCGTGGTTGGGAGTTGGGCTTTTTGCACCATGGTCAGCCCTTCACGTCCATCGCCGAGCGCAAGCCGTCGGACAGCAGGTTGAACGAGATCGAGGTGATGAAGATCGCCACGCCCGGAAGCGCCGCCACCCAGGGCTGCACATAGATCGCGGTGCGCAGCGTGTTCAGCATCAGCCCCCATTCCGGCGTCGGCGGCTTGGTGCCGAGCCCGAGGAAGGACAGGCCCGAGGCCAGGATCATCGAGACCGAGATCAGGCTCGTCGCATAGACGAAGATGGGCCCCAGCACATTGCCGAGCACATGCACGCGGATGATCGTCAGGGCGTTGGCGCCGCTGGCGCGCGCCGCCTCGACATAGTCCATGCCGCGCACCTGCGTCGTGACGCTCTCGGCGATGCGCGCGATCGGCGGGATGAAGACGATGGTCAGCGAGAGCAGCGAGTTGGTGATGCCCGCCCCGAGCGCGCCCGAGAGCGCGATCGCCAGCAGCACCGAGGGGAAGGCATAGAACACATCGACCGTACGCATGGTGATGGTGTTGAACTTGCCGCCGAAGAAGCCGGCGGCGACGCCGATCACCGAGCCGACGATGAAGGCGATGAAGACCGGCACCACGCCCATGAAGAGCGAGAGGCGCGCGCCGAAGATCAGGCGCGAAAGCATGTCGCGGCCGAGTTCGTCGGCCCCGAGCGGATAGCCCGGCGTGCCGATGGGCCGCAGGCGCCGCAGCATCGAGGAGCGGGTCGGGTCGGCCGGCGCGATATAGTCGGCGAAGATCGCCATCAGGATGATCGCGAGCACGACGAGCCCGGCCCCGACCGCGACCTTGTCGGTCTTGAAGCGCCTGAAGACGCCGGCCCAGTAGCCCGGCGACTTCGTCAGCGGCGGCACGACGATCGCGGCTGAGCCTTCGGTGATCGCGGTCATCTCAGCGCCTCCTGACGCGCGGGTCGAGCAGGCCCTGGAGGATGTCGACGAGCACGTTCAGGCCGACGAAGAACATCGCCAGCACGAGGATCGTGCCCTGGAGCAGCGGCAGATCGCGCTGGAAGATGGCGTTGCCGAGAAGGAAGCCGGTGCCCGGCCAGGAGAACACCGTCTCGATCAGGATCGATCCCCCCAGCAGATAGCCGAGCTGGAGGCCCATCACGGCGAGCGCGGTCGGCGCGGCGTTCTTCACGACATGCCTGAACACGCCGAAATCCATCAGGCCCTTGGCCCGCAGTGCCGGAACGAATTCCTGGTTCAGGATGTCGGCGACCAGCGCGCGCACGGTCCGGGCAATGATGCCCATCGGGATCACCGACATCGTGATCGCCGGCAGGATCATGTAGCTGACATGCTCCCAGTTCCAGATCCAGGCCGCCGAGCCGCCCGGCCCCGCGCCGCCCGGCGGCAGCCAGCCGAGTTGCACCGAGAAGACGATGACCATCACCATTCCGAGCCAGTAATGCGGCACGGAGACGCCGAGCACGGCCAGCATCGAGGCGAACTTGTCGAGGAAGGAGCCGCGGAAATAGCCGGCGACAAAGCCGAAGAAGCAGCCGAAGAGGAAGCCGATCACCGTCGCGAGCCCGGCGATCAGCAGCGTGTTGCCAACCGCGCGCCAAACCTCGGCCGCGACGGGACGCCCCGTGGCGATCGAGGTGCCGAGATCGCCCTGCAGCGCCTTCAGCAGCCAGAGGCCGAACTGCACCGGCAGTGGCCGGTCGAAGCCGTAGATCTTGCGCAATTCGTCCTGCATCGCCTGCGAGGCGTCGGGCGGCAGCACCGAGGTCAGCGGGTCGCCGGGCGCGATATGCACCAGCAGGAAGCAGAACAGGCTGACGCCGAAGGCGACCGGAAGGACGTAGAGGATGCGTTTGGCGAGATAGCTCAGCATGGTGCTCGCCCTGCCGCTGCCAGCTCCCGCAAACGCGACGTCATCCCGGGCGAAGCGCAGCGAAGACCCAGGATCCATTCCGGAGCGTCGGACGGAAAGGCTCCGGAATGGATCCCGGATCGGCGCGGCTGCGCCGCTTGTCCGGGATGACGCGCGCTATTCTTGTGACTGTTCTGAGCCAAGAAGCGCCTCACTTCGCCATCGTGATCGGGGAGAAGTCCTGGAACCAGTTCTGGGCCTGGACGAAGCCCTTCACCTTGGGGCTGAGCGCGCGCGGGTTGACGTCGTGCGTCACCATCAGGAACAGCGCCTCGTCGACATATTTCTCATGGACCTTCTGCAGCACCTTGGTCTGCTCGGCCGCGTCGAAGGTCGTGCGAATCTGCTCGAAGAGCTTATCCATCTCGGGGTCGCAATACATGCCCCAGTTCGTTCCGGCCGGTGGCACGAGGTTGCACTGCAGATGGCGGACGAAGCCGGTGAAGGGGTCCTGGATGAAGTAGGTGTAGTTCATGCCCGTCGCCTTGCGCGACGATTCATGATTGGCGCCGGCCCGCCAGATGTTGATCAGCGTGTTCCACTCGACGACCTCGAAGTCGATCTTGATGCCGACCTCGGCGAGGTTCTGCTGGACGAACTCGTTCATCGGCAGCGGCTGCATCTGGCCCGAGCCCGAGGGCGCGATCAGGATCTTGGTCGTCACCGGCTTGGC
>DATDBB010000283.1:0-10118 GCA_036525085.1 Allobosea sp. | reverse complement strand
GCGAGTGCCCTCGCGCTGGAGCGCCAGCCAGCCGGCGCCGTCACGGCCGGCGCCGCGCTTCGGCGAGCATACCGGAGAGGTTCTGCGCGAACTCGGGCTCAGTGCGCCCGAGATCGCGGAGTTGCAGGCCAGCGGCGCCGTGCTGATGCCCCGGCAAGCCGAGGCCGAGCGCCCGGCCGAGGCACTTCAGCCGGACTGACTACTTCGCCCAGCGCAGGGCCAGCGGATCGAGCTCGCGCGCAAGCTCGATCAGGCCTTCGCGGGTCTTCGGGTGCAGCGGCGTCAGCGGATGGCGCACGGCCTCCGACTTGATGACCCCGCCCTCCTTCATCACCGCCTTGGCCGAGCGAAGCCCACATTGGCGGTTCTCGAAATTGATGATCGGCAGCACGCGGGCATAGAGGCGCTTGGCCTCCTCGCGGTCACCGGCGAAGAAGGCCGTCAGGATCGGCTTGATCAGATCGGGGATCATCGCCGATGTCATCGTGCCGGTGGCACCGGCATCGAGATCGGCCATCAGGGTGATCGCTTCTTCGCCATCGAAGGGGCCGGCGACGGCCGCGCCGCCCGCCTCGATCAGCGCGCGCAGCTTATTGGCGGTGCCCGGCACCTCGATCTTGAAGTAGCGGACGAGCGGTACTTCCTTGGCGAGGCGCACCATGAAGGGGACCGTCATCGTCACGCCGGAGAGCGGTGCATCCTGCAGGATGATCGGGATGCCGCAGGCGTCCGCGACCATCTTGAAATGCTCGATCATGCCCTGCTCATCGGCCTTGAGCAGCGCGCCATGATAGGGCGGCATCATCATCAACATCTTGGCGCCGGCATCGGCTGCGGCCTTGGCACGCCCTGCTGCGATGCGGGTCGAGAAATGCGAGGTCGTCACGATCACCGGCACGCGGCCAGCGACCTGCTCGAGCGAGAGATGCATCACCTGCTCGCGCTCGGCATCCGTCAGCAGGAACTGCTCGGAGAAGTTCGCGAGGATGCAGATGCCATCGACGCCCTGGTCGACCATCAGGTCCATGACGCGCCTGTTACCCTCGATGTCGAGGTCGCCATTGTCGTGGAAGATGGTCGGGGCGATCGGCAGGATGCCCTTATAGGGTTCGGTCATGGCGGCGTTTCCGATGGTTTCTTGAAGTGACGGTCAAACCGTGCGCGCGGCGGTGCGCCCGCGCAGATATTGCGTAACACGGCCGATCACCGGCAGCACCAGCAGGGCCAGGCCGATCGTCATCAGCGTCGAGACAAGCGGGTTCGACCAGAAGATCGAGAGCGAGCCCTGGCTGAAGATCATCGACTGGCGGAAGGCGTCCTCGGCCTTGTCGCCGATGACCATGGCGAGCACGAGCGGCGCGATCGGATAGTCGAGCTTCTTGAAGACATAGCCGACGAGGCCGAAGATCAGCGCCAGCCAGATGTCGAATTCCTTGCTGCCCGCCGTAAAGGCGCCGATGAAGCAGATCACCACGATCACCGGCCCGATGATCGAGAACGGGATGCGCAGGATCGAGGCGAAGAGCGGCACGGTCGCCAGCACGACCACGACCGCGACCACGTTGCCGAGATACATCGAGGCGATCAGCCCCCAGACGAAGTCCGGGCGGTCGGTGAACAGCGTCGGGCCGGGGTTGAGGCCCCAGATCATCAGGCCCCCCATCATCACCGCCGCCGTCGCGGAGCCGGGAATGCCGAGCGCCAGCATCGGCAGCATCGCAGCCGAGCCCGCGGCATGATCGGCGGTCTCCGGCGCGATCACCCCCTCCGGCTCGCCCTTGCCGAACTTGGCCGGATTGCGCGAGGAGCGCTTGGCCATGGCGTAGCTCATGAAGGAGGCCGCCGTCGGCCCGCCGGGCGTGATCCCCATCCAGATCCCGATCGCGCTGGAGCGCAGCAAGGCGAGCCAGTAGCGCGGCAGCTTCGCGGCCGTCAGCAGCACGTCGCGGATGCGGACCTTGGTGGCGACACCCTCGAATTTCAGCCCCTCCTCCATCGTCTGGAGCAGTTCGCCGATGCCGAAAAGGCCGATGACCGCGATCAGGAAGGAGACGCCGGCCAGCAGCACGTCGAACTCATAAGTCAGGCGGATATTCCCCGAGACCGAGTCCATGCCGATCGAAGCGAGCGTGAAGCCGATGCCCATCGAGACGATGGTCTTCGCGGGAGAGGCTCCCCCCAGGCCGATGAAGCTGGCGAAGGTCATGAAATAGACCGCGAAATACTCCGGCGAGGAGAACTTCAGCGCGAATTTCGCGACCCAGCCCGAGAGCAGCGTGATCAGGATGACGCCGGCCAACGCGCCGAAGCCGGCCGAGAGGAAGGCGAAGGAGAGCGCCTCGGTCGCCCGGCCCTGCTTGGCCATGGGGTGGCCGTCGAAGGTCGTCGCGACCGATGAGGGTTCGCCGGGGATGTTGAACAGGATCGAGGTGGTCGAGCCGCCGAAGAGCGCGCCCCAGTAAAGCGAAGTCAGCAGGATGATGGCCGAGACCGGGTCCATGGCGAAAGTCAGCGGCAGCAGGAGCGAGACGCCGTTGGGCGCCCCCAGCCCCGGCAGCACGCCGACGAGCACGCCCAGCAGCACGCCCGCCATCATCAGCAGGATGTGGTGCGTGGTCAGCGCGACCGAGAAGCCGTGCATCAAATTGGCGATGTTATCCATGGCTTACCGCACCGTTTCCCGTTGCAGCCCGTTCACAGGCCGAGCAGAGGCTCGAGCGGCCCCTTGAGCAGGCTGATCTGGAAGAATTTCTCGAGCGCGAGATAGAAGAAGGCGGCCGTTCCGAACGCCGTGGCCAGCGTCTGGAGCCAGCCGTAATGGCCCTGAAAACGCATGGTGAAGACGAGATAGAGGAGCGTCGCGACATACATGCCGAGCGTGGCGCTGAGCACGACGAAGGCGACGAGCGGCAGCAGGAAGGACAGCACCCGCCTGCCGCGTTCGCGATCAAGGAATTCTTCCTTCAGCCAAGGCGCGCCGGCGACCTGCCTGATCGCGGTAAAGACCAGCGTGCCCAAGCTCGCCAGGGCGACGAGGCCACCTGTATAGAACGGGAAGGCGCCGGGCTGCGGGCCAGACGAATCCCACCCGATGCCGAATTCGAGCGCGCCCTTGACGATGACGAGGCCGAAAACCAGCGTCGCCAGAGCGGTCGCGATCTCGGCCCAGAAGCGGGTGATCATGGCTGGGAAGCCCCTTCCTGCAAGGCTAGGCGGCTGATTTTCCTCGCGCCGTCATCCCGGGCTGAGCGAAGCGGAGACCCGGGATCCATGCCGGAACAGTTCAGGCATGGATCCCGGATCGGCGCGGCAGACGCGGCTTGTCCGGGATGACGTAGAGGATGAGATGCCTACTTCGCGATCCAGCCTTCGGCCTCGAACACCTTCTTGTTCGCGGCGTCGTCCTTCGCAACGAAATCAGCCAGTTCCTTGCCCTTCATGAACTTGCCGGTCTGCGCGGTGCGGGCGACGAATTCCTTCCACTCCGGCGTCTGGCTTACCTTCTCCAGCACGCCCTCGTAGAACGCCACCGCATCAGCCGGGACGTCGGCCGGCAGCCAGACGGTGCGCGGCATCTGGAAGGTCTCGATCGGAAGGCCGGCTTCCTTGCAGGTCGGGATGTCGCCCCAGCCCTTGCCCTCGAAGACAGCGTCGCTCTTGGCCAGGCGCGCCGGCGAGAAGACGCAGAGCGGCTTGACCTGCCCGGCTTTCCACTGGCCGATGTTCTCGTTGGGGTTGTTGACGTTGGAGTCGATATGGCCGCCGGCGAGCTGGACGGCCGCAGCGCTGCCACCCTGGAACGGCACATAGATCATCTTGGCACCGGTGGCGTCCTGGATCATCGAGGTGAGCGTCTGGTCGGTATCCTTCGACTGACTTCCGCCCATCTTGAAGCCCATCGGCTTGGCCTTGACCGCCTCGAGATAGCTCTTGGCGTCGGCGTAGGGCGCATCGCCCTTGACCCAGAGCAGGAACTCGTCGAGCGCCAGCCCTGCGACCGGGGTCAGATCGCTGAACTTGTAGCCGAGCTTGGCGACGTAAGGCAGCAGATAGGCGTTGTTGGTGCCGAAGATGACGCGGTTGGGATCGCCCTTGGCGCCCTTGCCGTAGACATAGCCCTCGGCGCCCGAGCCGCCGCCCTTGTTCACGACGACGATCGGCTGGTCGATCAGCTTGTGCTTGCTGATGATCGACTGGATCATGCGGGCGAAGTTGTCGGTGCCGCCGCCGGCGCCGGAGGTCACGACGAACTCGATCGGCTTGGTCGGCTGCCAGGCCTGCGCGGCACCGGCGCCACCGATGGCCAAGGCACCGGCGAGCGCGGCTGTGAGACTGATGGTCTTCATGCGTTTTCTCCCTGCGTGAATGATTTGCGGCGACCGCTCTTGAGCGGCGGTCTTTGAAAGGAATCGGGGTCGAGAAATCAGGCGGCGGCTTTCGCCCTCGCCTTGCCGTCCTGCGCCATCTTGATGGCCAGCGCGAGCGCAGCACGGGTCGCGCCGAGATTGGCGACGCCTTTGCCGGCAATCTCATAGGCCGTGCCATGGGCCGGCGTGCAGATCGGGAACGGGAAGCCTCCGATCAGGGTGACGCCGCTGTCGAAGCCGATCAGCTTCATCGCGATCTGGCCCTGGTCGTGATACATCGTCAGGACGGCGTCGAAATCGCCGTTCCGGGCCCGCAGGAACACGGTGTCAGACGGGAACGGCCCTTCGACGGTGAAGCCCTTGGCCTTGGCGGCCTTGACCGCCGGCTCGATGGTCTCGATCTCGTCGCGGCCGAAATTGCCGCCGTCGCCAGCATGGGGATTGATGCCCGCGACCGCGATGCGCGGCGGGTTGAAACCGGCCAGGCGCAGATTGGCATCGGCCAGCGTCAATGCCCGCAGGATGCGCTCCTGGGTGATGTTGTTGGCCACCTCCGACAGCGGGATATGCGAGGTCACCCGCGCATTCCAGAGCTTGCCCAGGATGTTGAATTCACTCGCGGGGCCTTCGAAGCCGATGGCGTCGCGCACGAAGCGGATCTCGTCGTCATAGCCCGGATAGGCGAAGCGCATCGCCGCCTTGTTGAAGGGCGTGAAGAAGACGGCATCGGCCTCACCGGCGTCGGCAAACTGCAAGGCGCGACGGAAATTCTCGGTGGCGGCCTTGCCGCCGGCGAGAGTCGCCTTGCCGCGCTGCAATTCGGCCGGATCGTGATTGGCGAGATCGACGAAGACCGGCCGGTCGCCGAGCGGCCAGGAATCGCCGACACCATCGCCATCGCGGACCAGATTGACCTGCGGATCGACGCCGCCGTCCTCGATGCCGAGATCGAGCAGGCGCTTGTCGCCGAAGACGACATAGTGCGCGGCCGAGCGCAGATCGGGTTCGGCCAGGATGCGCGCCGTCAATTCCGGGCTGATGCCCGAGGGATCGCCCATCGCGACGGCGATCACCGGCAAGCCGCCTTCGGTTCGCGTATCCATGGCGCTTCTCCGCTGCTGCCCCTGGTTCCGCCCAGAGGTCCTTCCAAGGCCCTCTGGCTAGCACAGCCCTCCGCGGGTCACAAGTATGCTGTATGCAGCATAACACAGCTGGTGTAGTCCTTGAGCAAGGCGCGCAGCCGCCGGACCACAAAGAGACGCTCTGGAGGAACGATGAATTTCCACGCGCATTACGCCGGCATCACGCAGCCGATCGAGACCTGCCTCGTCGGCAGCGGCGGGTTCGGCCGCAGCTATCTCGCTCAGGCGCGGAAGATTCCTCTCGTCAACGCCCGGATCGCCGTCGACATGACTGCTGAGGCCGCCGGCCGCGCCTTCGAGGCTGCGGGCTACGCCAAGGCCGAGATCGTGCTCTGTGAGACGCCCGAGCAGGCCAAGGCCGCCTGGGATGCCGGCCATTGCGTCGCCGCCGGCCGCCTGGAAACCGTCCTCGCCCTGCCCTTCCAGCTTCTTGCCGAGGCCACCGGCAGCCCGGAGGCCGCGACCCGGCACGCCCTGATGGCGATCGAGGCCAGGCGGCATGTCGCACTGGTGTCCAAGGAGGCCGACAGCGTGGTGGGGCCGGGCCTCGCCTTTCTCGCCCGCGAGAAGGGCGTCGTGGTCACGCCCGTCGACGGTGACCAGCCGAGCCTCCTGATCGCGCTCGCGAGCTGGGCCGAGGTGCTGGGCCTGGAGATCATCGCGGCCGGCAAATCCAGCGAGTACGATTTCGTCTTCGATCCCGCGACGGGATCCGTGACCTGCAACGGCGTGACCCAGATCCTGCCGGAGTTGAAGCAGCATTGGCTCGGCGGCACTCCCTCGGCCGTCGTCCGCACCGCCGCCGAGCGCGCCCGCATCCTTGGCCAGGCCTTCCCGCTGCGCGCGGTGCCGGATCTCTGCGAGATGACGCTCGTCGCCAACGCGCTGGGCTTCTCTGCCGATGCCGCCGCATTCCACGCGCCGCCTGCCCGTATCCCGGAGATCGCCGACCTGTTCGCGGACAAGGCCCAGGGCGGGCTGATGTCGGGCGAGCGTCGGATCGACGTGTTCCATCACCTGCGCCTGGCCGAGGAGGCGAGCTTCGCCGGCGGCGTCTTCATCGTCGTGCGCTGCGACAATGCCGAGACCTGGGAGATGCTCGCCGGCAAGGGCCATGTCGTCGGCCATGACGGCAAAACCGCCATGATCTACCTGCCGCGCCATCTTCTCGGCGTCGAGGTCGCGACGTCGATCCTCGATGCCGTCGGGCTCGGCCGCTCCGGCTATGGCGAGGACTATCGCCCGAGGCAGGATCTCGTCGCAGTGGCGCAGCGCGATCTAGCGGCCGGCACGGTGCTGACGATGGGCGGGCATCATCACAGCATCGCCGATGTCGGCGCGGAGGTGCGGCCGGCCACTGCGCTCGCGCAGGAGAGTCCTGCCCCGTTCTATCTGGTGGCCGACCGGAAGCTCGTGCGCGCCGTCAAAGCCGGCGACGCTATACTTCTCGGCGACGTCGAGATCGCCGCCGATTCGAGCCTGCTGGCGATGCGCCGGCGCCAGGACGCGATCTTTGCCGCCGACGAGGCGCGTCGCGTTTGACAGCGCCGGGTTCGCATGCCGTAACCGGTCCGGAGACAGGATCAAGTGGAGCTGCGATGAGCGAGCCTGCGAGCGACTATCCTCGTATCACGCGCCGGACCCTCCATGACGAGGTTCTGGAGCGTCTGCGCGACATGATCATCGAGGGGCGGCTCGCCCCGGCGCAGCGCATCAACGAGGGGCTCGTCGGCGCGCAGCTCGGCGTCTCGCGCACGCCCTTGCGCGAGGCGATCAAGACGCTGGCGAGCGAAGGGCTGGTCGAAATCCTCCCGGCCAAGGGCGCGATCGTGCGTCGCTTCTCGGCGCGCGATCTCGCCGACATCCTGGAAGTGCTCAAGACGCTGGAGCAGCTCGGCGGCCGCATCGCCTGCGCCGAGGCGAGCGACGCTGCGATCGAGGCGATCCACGACCTGCACAAGCAGATGATGGCGCTCTACGAATCCCGCAACCGGCTGGAATATTTCAAGCTCAACCAGGCGATCCACAGCGCGATCGTGGCGGCCTCCGGCAATGCCGCGCTGATGGAGATGCACGCGACCCTGCAGTCGCGGATCAAGCGGCTGCGCTTCGTCGGCAATGAGGGGCCGGTGAAATGGGCCGGCGCCGTGGCCGAGCACGAGGAGATGATGGCAGCTCTGCTGAAGCGCGACGCGGCCGAACTCAGCCGCATCATCGGCCAGCACATGGATGCCACGCTGCTGCGGGTGCGCGAGGTTCTTTAAGGGGGCGGACGTTCGCGACCGCGACCGCTCACGCCCCTATCCGGCCGAACCGGCACTAAAGCCGTAGCCCGAGACCGGGCGTTTTTGATCTGCCGGAGCGTTCAACTCAAGACCAGTCAAGGCGACTTCGCGCCCTATGAAGTCGCACGGACGTTCCGCACGACTTCATCTCGGTCCCCGCGGCAACCGAACGCCGCGGCGTTAACGGACCAAATTGGTTGCCTACTTGGCCATCGCCGACCTTGCGGCCTCGATCTTCGCCTTCACCGCGTCGAGGTTGAAGCTCGCTCCCCTCTGCATCGGAGGAAACTCGATGGCGGTCATCGCCAGCTTCTCGACCTGCTGCTGGACGAACACGAAGCGCCAGAACTCGTACTGGAACCAGGAGAAGTAGTTCTGCGATCCTGACTTCGTGCCATTCTCCGGCCAGCCGGTGCGCTCGAACGGGTCGAGCCGGAGGTTGGTCAGATAGGGCACGTCCGCCTTGGTCTTGTCGCCGAGCCAGCCTCCGGGCTGATCAATGAAGCGATACTTGTAGTCACCGATACGGACCGCCCCCAGCTCGCTTTCGCCGAAATAGAAGATCTCGTTGCGGTTCGAGGGGCCCTTGCCGGTGATGAGGTCGATCTGGTTGTAGCCGTCCAGATAGACCTTGTAGTTGCGATCGCCGATCTGCTTACCCTTCTTCAGCTCTTCGGCGATGTTGGGGTTGCCGGCCGCCGCGACGAAGGTAGGAAACCAGTCGAGCCCCGAGATCAAGCCGTTCTCGACCTTGCCCGCCGGAACCCGGCCCGGCCAGCGGATCATCGCCGGCGCGCGAAAGCCGCCTTCCATGACCGTGCCCTTGCTTTGTGCGAAAGGCGTCTGACCGCCGTCCGGCCAGGTGAAGACCTCGGTGCCATTGTCGGTGGTGAAGACGACGATCGTGTTGTCGTCAACGCCCATGTCCTTGAGCTTCTGCATCACCAGGCCGATATCGTCATCCAGCTGCGCCATGCCGGCTTCGTGGATGGACCAGCCGTTCTTGGCGTTGCGCATCGCCTGGTACTTCGGCGACAGATGCGTGACGATGTGCATGCGGGTCGGATTGAGCCAGAGGAAGAACGGCTTGTTGTCCGCCTTGGCCTTGTCCAGGAACTTGAAGGACAGGTCGCGAATCTCGTCGTCCACGGTCTGCATCCGCTGCGGGCAGAGCTCGCCCGCATCCCGGATCGTCTGCTTGCCGACCTTGCCCCAGCGCGGGTCCACGGTGGCATCATCGACGTTGGTTGCCAGTGAATGGACCATGTTGCGCGGGCCGACCTGGGACCTCAGATCCTGCGGATAGTTCGGGTGGCACGGGTCTTCCATCGCATCGAGATGGTAGAGATAGCCGAAAAACTCGTCGAACCCGTGCACGGTCGGCAGGAACTCGTTCTTGTCGCCAAGATGGTTCTTTCCGAATTGGCCCGTGGCGTAACCCATTCCCTTGAGTACGGTCGCAATCGTCGCCGCCTGCGCAGGCAGGCCGGTCGGCGCGCCCGCCTGGCCGACCGTCGTCATGCCAGTGCGGATCGGCAGTTCGCCGGTGATGAAGTTGGCTCGTCCGGCCGTGCAACTCGCCTCAGCGTAGTAATCGGTGAACAGCATGCCCTCGGCGGCAAGCTTATCGAGATTGGGCGTGCGGCCCGCCATCATGCCGCGGTGATAGGCCCCGATGTTCCAGATGCCGATATCGTCGCCCATGATGACGACAATGTTCGGCCGTTGTTGTTGCGGTTGCTGCGCGACCGCCGGCAAGCTCAATCCCGAGATTAGAGCGATTGCAGCAGACATACCAAGCCATTTGCTACGAGTACTCATGCCGATACTCCCGTTTGAACCTTTGGCCGATTGCGCCGAGCGGTCGCAGGCCCTCGGTCTCGCGGAGGCGGAGAGCGGCCACGACCGAGCAGGTCTACGGGCATTCAACACCCCCGGATATTGTCCCAACGGGCAGTATCGAATGGCCATGCATGAGAGGCCCTGCGGCTCCAGCGAGCAGCCGTCCCGAAGGTCTGGACGATGCGAGTTCCGATGCCTTCGCCGAGATGAGCCAATGCCGGCAGCGGGTCGAACGCGTTGTGCCGGGTCTAGCGCCCGGGCTCGGCTTCGGTCTCCGCGCCTTCCAGACGCCTCACCGTCTCCTCGAGGCTTTCGGCCACGCCGAGCATGTAGTCCTTGCCGAAGCCGATGATCGTGTCCGGCGGCTGGCCCTTGAAGGTGTAGACCACCGTGACGAGGGCCGGGTTGACGTAGATCGGCTTGCCGTCGGCCGGCGATGTGAACTTGCAGAGCTTGGGCATGGCCCCCTCGCGAATCGTTGC
>DATDBB010000282.1:0-24573 GCA_036525085.1 Allobosea sp. | reverse complement strand
TGCGCGAGGTCACCACCATGAACGCCGAAGCGACGGTGATGCCTGCGAACAGATAGAAGAAAGCCGCTGCGGCATTCATCTCGGTCAGCCTTTCCGCCCCTGCGGGCGGCTCTCGTTTTCAATCACGCCCGACTCTCGCCGGCCGCAGTTTGGAGCGTCTATAGTCAGGCCCGCCCGCGGTCACAACCGCATGACGGATCTGCCTACCGTTCGTTCAAGCTCTCCGTCATCCCGGGCAAGCGAAGCGCAGACCCGGGATGACGGCGGAGGATGTTCGTCTCGTCACCGATACGGTGCATCCATCGCGATATTGCGCGCGATCTCGCGCTCCCAGCGCGCGCCGTTCGCGAGCAGCTTGTCCTTGTCGTAGAACAGCTCCTCGCGGGTCTCGGTGGCGAATTCGAAATTCGGCCCCTCGACGATGGCATCGACCGGGCAGGCCTCCTGGCAGAAGCCGCAATAGATGCACTTGGTCATGTCGATGTCGTAGCGCGTCGTGCGGCGCGTGCCGTCGTTGCGGCGCGGGCCGGCCTCGATGGTGATGGCCTGAGCCGGGCAGATCGCCTCGCAGAGCTTGCAGGCGATGCAGCGTTCCTCGCCGTTCGGATAGCGGCGCAGCGCGTGCTCGCCCCGGAAGCGCGGCGAGAGCACGCCCTTCTCGAAGGGGTAGTTGAGGGTGGCCTTCGGCTTGAAGAAATAGCGCATCGACAGCGCGAACGCGCCGACGAACTCCTTCAGCAGCAGGCCCTTGGCGGCTTGTGCGAGCGACATGCCTCTCGTCCTTCCAGCTCAGCCAAACAGCGTTTGGCCGATGACATAACCCAGTACGGGGGTGACGCCGATCATCAGCACGACCAGCGCGGCCCTGACGTAAGCGATGCGACGCTCGTAGTCGTCGCGCTCTGCCTGCGTCTTCGATTGATCGGTCCGGCGCAGGCCCCCGATGACCAGCGCCGACACGATCCTGTATTCCACCAGCCCCGCCACGAACCCGATCAGCGCGCCGATCAGGCCGGGCGAGACGCCCATCAGCGCACCGGCCCCCAGCCGGTGACCTGCAGCACGAGGGCGACGATCACCACGCAGGCCAGCGACAGCGGCAGGAAGACCTTCCAGCCCAGCCGCATCAGCTGGTCGTAGCGGTAGCGCGGCACGAAGGCCTTCACCATCGCGAACATGAAGAAGACCGCGCAAACCTTAAGCGCGAACCAGAACACGCCCGGCAGCCAGGTGAAGGGCGCGATCGGGAACGGCGGCAGCCAGCCCCCGAGGAACAGGATCGTGGTCAGCGCGCACATGGTCATGATCGCCACGTATTCGCCGAGCATGAACAGCAGGTACGGGGTCGAGGAATACTCCACCATGTAGCCCGCGACGAGCTCCGATTCCGCTTCCGGCAGGTCGAAGGGCGGCCGGTTCGTCTCGGCCAGCGCCGAGATGAAGAAGACCACGAACATCGGAAAGAGCGGCAGCCAGTACCAGCCGAACATGCCGACCCTGGTGTTCTGCGCCTCGACGATGGCGGTGAGGTTCAACGAGCCGACGCAGAGCAGCACGGTGATGATGACGAAGCCGATCGAGACCTCGTAGGAGACCATCTGCGCGGCCGAGCGCAGCGCGCCCATGAAGGGGTATTTCGAGTTCGAGGCCCAGCCGGCCATGATGACGCCGTAGACGCCTAGCGACGAGATCGCGAGGATGTAGAGGACGCCGACATTGATGTCGGCGATCGCCCAGCCTTCCGCCACCGGGATCACCGCCCAGGCACCGAGCGCCAGCAGGCAGGAGATGAAGGGGGCGAGCAGGAAGACGCCCTTGTTGGAGCCCGACGGGATGATCGGCTCCTTGAAGGCGAATTTCAGCAGATCCGCGAAGCTCTGGAACAGGCCGAAAGGCCCGACCACATTCGGGCCGCGCCGGAGTTGCACCGCCGCCCAGATCTTGCGGTCGGCGAGCAGGATATAGGCGATGAAGACGAGCAGGCAGACCAGCAGCAGCAGGCTCTTGCCGAGGATGATCGCGAGATCGAGGACGAGGTCCCAGTTCATGGCCGCTTACTCCGCCGCCTGCTGGAGCCGGCCGGAGGCCAGCGCAGAACATTCGGCCATCACGGCGGAAGCGCGCGCGATCGGGTTGGTCTGGTAGAAATCGGCGATCGTCGAGGCGAATCCCGCCTTGTCGGCCTTGCCACTGAGGCCGGCGAGCGGGCCGAGCCCAGCCGCATCGGCGGTTTGTAGCACGTCGAGCGCCGCGAAATGCGGATGCGCCTCGTAGAGCGCCTTGCGCAGGCCTGGCAGCGAGTCGAAGGGCAGCGTCTTGCCCAGCGCGGCCGAGAGCGCCCGCAGGATCGCCCAGTCCTCGCGGGCATCGCCCGGCGGGAAGGTGGCGCGATCCGTCATCTGCACGCGGCCCTCGGTGTTCACATAGGTGCCGGACTTCTCGATATAGGCCGAGCCCGGCAGGATGACGTCGGCGCGATGCGCGCCCTTGTCGCCATGCGTGCCCTGATAGACCACGAAGGCACCCGCCGGCACATCGACCTCGTCGGCACCGAGCAGGAACAGCATGTCGAGCGCGCCGGGCGCGAGCATGCCGGCAACGTCCAGCCCGCCCTCGCCCGGCACGAAGCTGAGATCGAGCGCACCGACGCGAGCAGCTGCGGTGTGCAGCACGCCGAAACCGTTCCAGTTCTCGGAGACGGCGCCGAGCGCCTGTGCGGCCTTGGCGGCCAGCGAAAGAACAGCCTCGCCATCGGCCCGGGCGAGAGCCCCCTGCCCGACCAGCACCATCGGCCGGTCGCCGGTCTTGGCAGCCTTGCCGGCGAAATCGGCCAGCGTGTCGGCGCCGGCACCGAGATAGTCGTAGTCATAGGTCAGATCGGTCTTCTCGCCGATCATCGAGATCTTGAAGTCGCCGCGCAGCCAGCGCTTGCGGATGCGCGCGTTCAGGATCGGCGCCTCGCGGCGCGGATTGGCGCCGACGATCAGCAGCGAGGTCGCGTTGTCGAGGCCGGCGATGCCGGCATTGAGGACGTAGCTGGCCCGGCCGAACTTCGGGTGGAGCTTCGTGCCGTCCTGGCGGGCGTCGAGATTGGCCGAGCCGAGCGAGGCGACCAGGCTCTTGAGCGCGAATATCTCCTCGACAGCGGCGAGATCACCGGCGATGGCGCCGATCTTTTCCGGCTTCGTCGCCTTCACCTTGTCGGCGATCAGCGCGAAGGCCTCGTTCCAGCTTGCCGGACGAAGCGCGCCGTTCTGGCGGATATAGGGCCGGTCGAGGCGCTGGGTGCGCAGGCCATCGACGATGTGGCGGGTCTTGTCGGAGATCCACTCCTCGTTCACCGCCTCATTCAGGCGGGGCAGGATTCGCATGACCTCCTTGCCGCGCGAATCGACGCGGATGGCCGAGCCGACCGCATCCATCACGTCGACGGACTGGGTCTTGGTCAGTTCCCAGGGACGGGCCTTGTTCTGGTAGGGCTTCGAGGTCAGCGCGCCGACCGGGCAGAGATCGACGACGTTGCCCTGCAGCTCCGAGGTCATCGCCTGCTCGAGATAGGTGGTGATCTCCATGTCCTCGCCGCGGCCGATCGCGCCGAGGTCGGAGGCGCCGGCGACTTCCGTGGTGAAGCGGACGCAGCGCGTGCACTGGATGCAGCGCGTCATCGAGGTCTTGACCAGCGGGCCGATATACTTGTCCTCGACCGCGCGCTTGTTCTCGGCATAGCGGGAATTGTCCACGCCATAGGCCATGGCCTGGTCCTGCAGGTCGCATTCGCCGCCCTGGTCGCAGATCGGGCAATCCAGCGGGTGGTTGATGAGGAGGAACTCCATCACCCCCTCGCGCGCCTTCTTGACCATTGGCGACTTGGTCGAGATCACCGGCGGCTCGCCATTGGGGCCGGGGCGCAGGTCGCGCACGCCGATGGCGCAGGAGGCCTGCGGCTTGGGCGGGCCGCCCTTCACCTCGACCAGGCACATCCGGCAATTGCCGGCGATCGAGAGCCGCTCATGGAAACAGAAGCGCGGCACCTCGGCCCCGGCGGCCTCGCAGGCCTGGAGCACGGTGTATTCGGCGGGGACATCGACCTCGATGCCGTCGATGAGGAGTTTGGTCATCAGCTTGCCTTCACCGAACTTCCGTCAGATCGAGCCTGCGCTCGATCCGGTCCAGCCTTGTTTCAACACGGTCGATGCGCCGGTTCACGCCGGCAATCGAAATCTCGACCTGGGCGACCTTGAGATCGACCTGCCCGAGACGTTCCTCGATACTCGTCATCCGAACCTTCAAGTCACGAACGTCGTCGCCAATGCGATCGACCTTTTCGTCGATGCGCCTCAACATGACCAGAACGAGATTGTCGGGTTCGCTCATCCTGCTCACTCCGCCGCCATCAGGCGCACAGGCTCGCTGTGCGGGTTCGCGGCATAGTCGTCGATGCGCTGCTCGATCTCGTGACGGAAATGCGCGATCAGGCCCTGGATCGGCCAGGCGGCGGCATCGCCGAGCGCGCAGATCGTGTGGCCCTCGATCTGCTTGGTGACGTCGAGCAGCATGTCGATCTCGCGCTTCTGGGCGCGGCCTTCGACCATGCGCTCCATGACGCGCCACATCCAGCCCGTGCCCTCGCGGCAGGGGGTGCACTGGCCGCAGCTCTCATGCTTGTAGAAATGGCTGAGGCGGGCGATGGCGCGGATGACGTCGGTCGACTTGTCCATCACGATCACCGCCGCCGTGCCGAGGCCCGATTTCAGCTTCGACAGCGAGTCGAAATCCATCGGCGTGTCGATGATCTGCTCGGCGGGAACCATGCGAACCGATGAACCGCCGGGGATGACCGCCTTGAGATTGTCCCAACCGCCGCGGATGCCGCCGCAATGCCGGTCGATCAGTTCGCGGAAGGTGATGCCCATCACCTCCTCGACATTGCAGGGCTTGTTCACATGGCCGGAGATGCAGAACAGCTTGGTGCCGACATTATTGGGATTGCCGAGCGAGGAGAACCAGGCCGCGCCGCGGCGCAGGATGGTCGGTGCGACCGCAATCGACTCGACGTTGTTGACGGTGGTCGGACAGCCATAGAGGCCGACATTCGCGGGGAATGGCGGCTTCATCCGGGGCATGCCCTTCTTGCCCTCGAGGCTTTCGAGCAGGGCCGTCTCCTCGCCGCAGATATAGGCGCCGGCGCCGTGATGGACATAAAGATCAAAGGGATAGCCGTGGACGTTGTCCTTGCCGATGAGCCTGGCCTCATAGGCCTCGTCGACGGCGCGCTGCAGCGCCTCGCGCTCACGGATATACTCGCCACGGATGTAGATGTAGGCGGCATGCGCGCCCATCGCGAAGGAAGCGATCAGGCAGCCCTCGACCAGCGTATGCGGGTCGTTGCGCATGATCTCGCGGTCCTTGCAGGTGCCCGGCTCCGACTCGTCGGCATTGACGACGAGGTAGTGCGGGCGCCCGTCATTGACCTTGGGCATGAACGACCATTTCAGCCCGGTCGGAAAGCCGGCACCGCCGCGACCGCGCAGGCCGGACTGCTTCATCTCGTCGATGATCCAGTCCCTGCCCTGCTGGAGCAGGAACTTGGTGCCGTCCCAGGCGCCGCGCGCCATGGCGCCCTTCAGCGACAGGTCGTGAAGGCCGTAGAGATTGGTGAAAATCCGGTCGCGATCAGCAAGCATCGTCTTCGCCTCACTTCACCGGCTTGTCTGTGGGCTTGGCAGCCCGCGGACGGCGAGCCGGCTTCTTGGCCGGCGTATCCTTGATCGCCTCGCTCGCGGCCGAGGGCGTGTCCTGCGCCCGGCTCGACGGTTGCGCGGCGTCGGAGGGCGTCGGCCGGCCCGGGCTTGCGGCGGCCGGAGCCGGCGCCTCCTTGATGTCGGTCGGCCCGGCCGTGCCCGTCGCTGCCGCCTCAGCCGCCGCCTTCTTGGCTTCGGCTTCCGCAGCCGCCTTCGCGGCGGCGGCCTCGGCGGCAGCCTTGCGCTGCTCGGCAATGCGCTTCTGCCAGTCGCCGGCGCCGATCACCGTGCCGTCATAAAGAGCCGGGTCTTTCAGCGTCTCGCCGCCGCCGAGCGGCTCCGAGCCCGTGCGGCCGTTCTGCGGGCCGGGCTTGGTCGGACGGCCATGGCGCAGGTCTTCGAGCAGCGCCTTGAAGTTCTCGGGCGTCAGATCCTCGTAATAGTCGAAATTGATCTGCGCCATCGGGGCATTGCAGCAGGCGCCGAGGCACTCGACCTCGAGCCAGGAGAGCTTGCCGTCGGCCGTCACTGTCGATTGCGGGCCGATGACATCCTGGCAGACCTTCTTCAGCGCTTCCGCGCCGCGCAGCGCGCAGGGCGTCGTGCCGCAGAGCTGGACGAAATGCTCGCCCACCGGCTGCAGGTTGAACATCGTGTAGAAGGTCGCGATCTCCATGACCCGCATCGGCGCCATGCCGAGCTTGCGCGCGACCGCCTCGATCGCGGCGCGCGGCACCCAGCCGTCATGCTGCTCCTGCGCCTTCCACAGCAGCGGGATCACGGCGGAGGCCTGGCGGCCTTCGGGGTATTTGGCGATCTGCTGGTCGGCCCAGTTCTCATTCGCCGCATCGAAGGCGAAGGAGGCGGGCTGGACGTGATCGGGGGCGAGACGACGGACGGACATGCGGGGCCTATCGATTTCCGGAGAAAGCGTCGGGACGCTTCATTTCAAAGCATGGTGTCAAGTCTTGGATGTCGTTGTGGTGAGCGCACAAGACTCCTTTTTGACCAAGAGCCAGCACTTCAACTACGCCCGGATGCGAAAATGGCGTGTTGCCAACCCAGTCTTGCTTGAAGCCCTGTCCGACGTAAAACTCGCGACACTTCTGACCACCATCAGAAGCTTTGAATTGCTCGCACAACTCTCGTTGCGAAAGGGGTTTGATCGAAGGCGCAGATTCCATCTGCTTCTGCGCTTTCACCAACTCATCATAGACACCCTGCGCGACAACGGCGTTCGCAACCCCCGCGAAAACGAGGCCAGTGGCTAATGCAATTGCGGCGACGGTTCGCATCATTGATCGACGCTCCGACCCGTCATGCTCGGGCTTGTCCCTAGCATCCACGTCTTCGCAACATCGGCCACGTTCAAGACGTGGATGGTCGGCACAAGGCCGACCATGACGGAGCGCGCCCTCACCGGTCCACCTCACCAAAGACAATATCGAGGGAGCCCAGGATCGCGGAGACGTCCGCGAGCATGTGCTTGCGGCACATGAAATCCATGGCCTGGAGATGGGCGAAGCCCGGAGCCTTGATCTTGCAGCGATAGGGTTTGTTGGTGCCGTCCGAGACGAGATAGACGCCGAACTCGCCCTTGGGCGCTTCCACGGCGGCATAGACCTCGCCCTCGGGCACCTTGTAGCCCTCGGTGTAGAGCTTGAAGTGGTGGATCAGCGCTTCCATCGAGCGCTTCATCTCGCCACGCTTGGGCGGCACCATCTTCCCATCGAGCGAGGAGACCGGCCCGCCGCCATCGGCGGAGAGCAGCTTCTCGCAGCACTGCTTCATGATGCGGACCGACTGGCGCATCTCTTCCATGCGGATGCAGTAGCGGTCGTAGCAGTCGCCGTTCTTGCCGATGGGGATGTCGAATTCCATCTCGTCGTAGCACTCATAGGGCTGCGACTTGCGCAAATCCCAGGCGGCGCCGGAACCGCGGACCATGACGCCCGAGAAGCCCCATTTCCAGCAGGTCTCGAGATCGACGACGCCGATATCGACATTGCGCTGCTTGAAGATGCGGTTGTCGGTGAGCAAGCCCTCGAGATCGTCGCAGACCTGCAGGAACGGGTCGCACCATTCGGCGATGTCGTGGATCAGCGAGGTCGGCAGGTCCTGGTGGACGCCACCGGGGCGGACATAGGCTGCGTGCATGCGCGCGCCGCAGGCCCGCTCATAGAAGATCATCAGCTTCTCGCGCTCCTCGAAGCCCCAGAGCGGGGGCGTCAGCGCGCCGACGTCCATCGCCTGCGTGGTGACGTTGAGGATGTGCGAGAGGATGCGGCCGATCTCGGAATAGAGCACGCGGATGAGCTGGCCGCGGCGCGGCACCGTGACGCCCATCAGCTTCTCGACCGCAAGCGAATAGGCATGCTCCTGGTTCATCGGCGCGACATAGTCGAGCCGGTCGAAATAGGGCAGTGCCTGGAGATAGGTCTTGGCCTCGATCAGCTTCTCGGTGCCGCGATGCAGCAGGCCGATATGCGGATCGACGCGCTCGACGATCTCGCCGTCGAGTTCCAGCACGAGGCGCAGCACGCCGTGGGCCGCAGGGTGCTGCGGGCCGAAATTGATCGAGAAGTTCCGGATGTTATGCTCTGACATGTCCGGCTCCGATCAAACCGTCTTCGCTTTTTCGTCACCGGGCAGGACGTAATCCGTCCCTTCCCATGGACTTAGGAAGTCAAAGTTGCGGAACTCTTGATTGAGCTTCACCGGCTCGTAGACGACGCGCTTCTGCTCGTCGTCGTAGCGAACCTCGACGAATCCCGTCAGAGGGAAGTCCTTGCGCAGCGGATGCCCCTCGAAGCCGTAATCGGTGAGGATGCGGCGCAGGTCGGGATGGCCCGAGAACAGGATGCCGTAGAAATCATAGGCCTCGCGCTCGTACCAGTTCGCGGCCGGGAAGACCTCGATGATCGAGGGGACCGGGGTCGCCTCGTCGGTCTGGACCTTCACGCGGATGCGGTGGTTCGAATAGGGCGCCAGCAGGTGGTAGACGACGTCGAAACGCTTCTCGCGGCCGGGATAGTCGGCGCCGGCGATGTCGGTGAAGTTCACGAAGCGGAAGCGCCGGTCGCTATAGAGCGTCCGCATGACCTCGACGATCGAGGCCGCCTCGGCGTGAACCGTCAGCTCGCCGAAGGCGACGATGGCCTCCGTCACGGCGCCGGGCAGCGCCGCCTTGACCTCTTCGCCGAGTGCTACGAGCGCTTCGCTCATCGTTTATCCACCACGTCATTCCGGGGCGCGCCGCAGGCGCGAGCCCGGAACCCATGAACACAGTCGGAGCCTGAGATGGGAACACCTGTGTTCATGGGTTCCGGGCTCCTCGCTTCGCTCGGCCCCGGAATGACGCGAGAAACGTCATCCGGCACCTTTATCCTTACCGCTCGATCGTGCCCGTGCGCCGGATCTTCTTCTGCAGCAGCAGCACGCCGTAAAGCAGAGCCTCCGCCGTGGGCGGGCAGCCCGGCACATAGATGTCGATCGGCACGATGCGGTCGCAGCCGCGCACCACCGAGTAGCTGTAATGGTAGTAGCCGCCGCCATTGGCGCAGGAGCCCATCGAGATGACGTAGCGCGGCTCGGGCATCTGGTCGTAGACCTTGCGCAGAGCCGGGGCCATCTTGTTGGTCAGCGTGCCCGCCACGATCATCACGTCGGATTGGCGCGGTGAGGCGCGCGGCGCGAAGCCGAAACGCTCGACGTCATAGCGCGGCATCGACAGCTGCATCATCTCGACGGCGCAGCAGGCGAGGCCGAAGGTCATCCACATCAGCGAGCCGGTGCGCGACCAGTTGATCAGGTCGTCGGTGGCCGTGACGATGAAGCCCTTGTCGGCGAGCTCGCTGTTGATCTCGGTGAAGAAGGGATCGCGATGGCCAACAGGCTTCCCATCGGGGCCAAGCAAGCCCTTGGGCGCGGGGGCGACGAGCGGATCACCGCGGTCGATCGCTGTTGTTGCCATTCCACTATCCTCGTGAACCGTAACCGTCAGATATATCGCGAGCCTTGCGCCAGCGAGATGACGATTAGTCCCACTCCAGCGCACCCTTGCGCCACTCATAGACGAAGCCGACCGTCAGCACGGCCAGGAAGATCATCATCGACCAGAAGCCATACCAGCCGAGCCCGCCGAAGGCGACCGCCCAGGGGAAGAGGAAGGCCACTTCGAGATCGAAGATGATGAACAGGATCGCCACCAGATAGAAGCGAACGTCGAACTTCATGCGCGCATCGTCGAAGGCGTTGAAGCCGCATTCATAGGCCGAGAGCTTCTCGGCGTCCGGCTTGGAATAGGCGATCGCGAAGGGGGCGATCAACAGGGCCAGGCCGATCACGCCGGCCACGGCGAGAAACAGCACCAGCGGCAGGTAGTCGTTGAGCAGGGACGGCACTGGAAGAGCTTGCATGGACGATCCCGCTTCAAAACGGACGACGGCGGCGCGCCGTTTCGTGTCGATTAGACCTTGCATTAGAATGAAGCAAGACTCTCCCGCGCCGCACAATCGCGCGACCGGGTTGAAGCGGACGCAGATATGCCCGATTTCCGGGTCCGCGGCGACGCCGCCATCGATCGGAACCGATTTCTTGGCCGTATCGGCAGCTCCAGGCTGGCAGATGCGGACACGACGCGACACACTGGCGGCGAATCGATTCTTCGTGGCGCAGCCCACGCTCTTCGCGAAAGGCGCCTTCATGATCCGGCTCGCCAGGCCCTTCCTCGCAGTCTTGCTCGCGGCGGCGGTGCTGACGGCGCCGCGCGGCGCGCATGCGGAAGGCGTCGACCTCAGCCGGGCGAACTGCGCCGATTTCACCGCGATGAGCGAGAACGACCAGACGCAGCTCTCGCTCTGGCTCGCCGGCTATTTCGCCGGAAGCGCGATGCGGCCCTTGCTCGACCTCGAGAAGATCACCGCGGCGCCGGCGGGCCTCGCCGCACTCTGCGCAAAATCCCCGCAGGCACCGCTCGTCAGCGCCGAGACTCGGGCGCTCTTCATCCCCGCTCCCGCCCCCTGAGCGACATGCGGCTTTCGATTCCGGTCGCCTCGATGCTGGCGCTCGCCTGCGTGCTGCCTATCGCAAGCGCGGCTGCCCAGGAGGGCCAGATGATGCGGGCACCGCTTCCGCCGCAGCGGCCCTTCGACCTCGACCTGCCGAGCAGCCTGGCGCTGCCGGCCATCGTGGTGCCGCCGACGGTGCAGGCCTCCCAGACCGTTCCCTCTGAGGCCCCTGCCCCCGAAGCCCCTGCCCCCGACGCGACCTCGCCGATGGCGGAGGAACCCGACGAGGATCAGGGGCCCGAATGGCCGCAGCTGACACCGGGGCAGAAGGCCGGCGCCGAACCGGAGTTCGATCCCAACGAGAAACCCGAAAGACCGGGCATCTCGACCGATCCCGGCACCTCGATCGCCTGTCTGCCGCAGCGGCTGAAAGCGATCCTGACCAAGATCTCGGACAAATACGGAGCCGTGAAGGTGACCTCGACATGGCGGCCGCCCTGGCGGGCGCGCCGGGGCTCGTATCACAAGCGCTGCGAGGCGATGGATTTCCGGGTGCCGGGCATGCGGCCGCGCAGCGTCCTGGAATGGGTACGCGCCCTGCCCGACGTCGGCGGCCACAAGGTCTACTGGAACGGCATCCTGCACATCGACACCGGGCCGCGCCGGCCCTGGTGAGGCCGCGCAGACGCCGACTAGCCCAGCCAGTTCCGCGCGAAATCGGCGTCCTCGTAGCCATCGGGCTTCTGCCGCTTCGGCAGCTTGATCTTCTCCCGCGGCGGCGCCTTGTAGGGCACGTTGGCGAGGATGTGCTCGATGATGGCGAGCCGCGCCTTGCGCTTGTCGTCGGAATGGACCGCGTGCCAGGGCGCCCATGTCGTATCGCTGGCGCGGAACATGTCGTCGCGAGCGCGCGCATAGTCGTACCAGCGCGAGTAGGATTTCAGATCCATCGGGGAGAGCTTCCAGATCTTCCTGGGATCGTTGATGCGCTCCTCCATCCGGCGCGTCTGCTCCTCCTGGCCGACTTCGAGCCAGTATTTCAGCAGGATCGTTCCGGACTCGACGATCGCCTTCTCCACCGCCGGCACCACCTGGAGAAAGCCCCTGGCCTGCTCCTCAGTGCAATAGCCCATCACCCGCTCGATGCCGGCGCGGTTGTACCAGCTGCGGTCGAAGATCACGACTTCTCCCGCAGCCGGCAGATGCGGCAGGTAGCGCTGGATATACATCTGCGAGCGTTCGCGCTCGGTGGGAGGCGACAGGGCGATCACATGGAAGACGCGGGGGCTGACGCGCTCGGTGATCGCCTTGATGACGCCGCCCTTGCCTGCGCCGTCCCGCCCCTCGAAGACGATGCAGACCTTGCCGCCGTCATGTTTCGCCCATTCCTGCAGCTTGACCAGTTCGCCATGCAGGTCACGCAGCTTCTTCTCATAGGTCTTTCTGTCGAGGGGCTCGCTGGCATTGGCCTTCATCACCGGCCTCCTCTTTCTCTAGGACCAGCTCAGGAAGAACGCGATGTCACCCGGCATTCCGCCCGGCCAGTCGACGATCATGGCGCGAAGCTTGTACTTGGCCGGCTGGAGGTGCTCCTTCCAGAACTCGTAGGCCTGCCGCGGACGACCCGTCAGCGTCGTCGGCCAGTCCGCTTCGGCATTGTTGATCGCGCGGCCCTTGTCCGTGCAGAGCGCGCTCGGAAAGCGCATGACGAGGACTTCCTTCTCGCCGCGCCCGGCCGCCGCGCGGGTCTTGTTCGCCAGGCTCTGCTTGATCTCCGCGATCTTCTCGGGCGTGACGTCGATCTCGTGCCGCAGCGTGTCGACGAGCTTCTTGCGCGCCTCCTCGGCCTTGTCCATGGCGCCCAGCATCTTGGACGCCTTGGCCATTTCGACCTCCGTCATATAGGCGCGGAGATCGTCCGCCGACATGAAACTCTCGTCGGCCAGCGTACCCGCGGCGGGATTCTGGGTTGCGGTCGCCATCGCTCGCGTCTCCTGCAGGTGGTGGCCGCCACCGCATGCCGACCGCGTCCGCAGCCGACACGCGGGGCCGCCGCTGGGCTCAGATCTTCTGGAAGTGGAAGGCTTCGGCGAAGGTCAGCTCGATCATGTCGCCGCGCCTGAGGCGTGGGAGGTCCTGCTTGATGCCGGGATCGACCACGGTCAGGGAGCGCGGCCCCAGCGGACCGACGAAGCTGACGATGCCCGTGGCTGGATCGAACGCCTGGAACTGCGCCGTCAGCGTCAGCGATCGCACGACGAACTTGTCCGGCAGGTTCTGGAACGGGCCGCTGACCGCCTCGGTATAGACGATGCCGGGCTTTGCTCCCTTGCGAGCGCGCCTGGCGCCCACGATGATGCCCTCGACGCGCCGGATCTCGACCCTGTCGCCGGGCTGGATGTTCTGAAGATTGCCGAACACGGCCGGCACCGCGACATGCCAGGAGCGGATGCCCTGCCGGACGCGCACGATGCGCTCGGCCGGCTGCACATCGACGATCTCGACTTCGAGGCGCTCGACCTCGACCGGCCCGACGCCGGCGACGATCACCGCGCTCGTGGTCACCGTCGGTTGGGTCGCGCAGCCCGCGACGCCCGCGGCCAGCACGACAGCAAATATCCAGCTCACCCGCTTCGACATCGCAACTCTCCACTGTTCGAAACAACGCCGCTTCAAATCCGATCCGATTTCCCGAACCGCTCCTCGCGCTCGCGGACCACCTGCCGAAGCTCGGCCTCGAGCCCGTCGATCAGGTGCCTGTATTCGAGGCAGCGCGCAGCGTGCCCGGCAACCCCCGATTTCTGCCAGCGCCTGAGCGCCTGCTCCGCCTCGGCGAGATCGCCGCACAAGGTGCGGAAGCTCTCGTTGCCGAGAACCAACTCCTCGATCGTTCGCTTGTGCTTCGGCAGGAGCCGAATGGCAGCCAGAACGCCCGCGTCCATCGGAGCCAGCCTCCGCGAAGGGCCACAACTTGCTGGCCGTGCGCACGGAATGGGAGTAACTAACGGGAGGCTACAAGGCGGCTTGCGCCGCTGCTTCTCTGTTCTTGCGTGGACTTCGGCCTGGGGGGCCATTCCATGGAACAGCATCGACCGGAGTCCGGCCATGACGGTTCCTGCGCGCCTGGCGTGCCCGAGCCGCAGGAAGACGACGTTCGTGCGCAGCTGACCCGCATTCTGGCCAGTGCCGATTTCAACGTTCCGGAGCGGGTGCGCCAGTTCCTGATCTATGTCTGCAACCAGACGCTGGCCGGCCAAGCGGATCGCATCAAGGCCTATACGGTGGCCATCGAGGTCTTCGGCCGCGATGCGAGCTTCGATATCCAGAACGACCCCGTCGTTCGCATCGAGGCGGGGCGGCTGAGGCGAGCCCTGGAGCGCTACTACCTGCTCGCAGGAAGCGCCGAGCCCGTGCTGATCGATATTCCGAAAGGCGGCTATGTGCCGCGCTTCCAATGGCAGCGTGGGCGCAAAGAGGACAGCCAAGAGGCATCCGGGCAGGAAGCTGCACGTCGGGGCGGTTTCGCCAAGCTCACCGACGGCCTGGCGCATCCCTGGCTCGTCGGCTCTGCCCTCGCCGCCGCGGTGGTGGTGGCCGTCGCGCTCGGCTGGGTCGTATCCGGGCCGCAGCAGGAGGCGCTACCCAAGCGGCCGCTCCAACCCGACGGCCCGTCCCTCGTCGTCAAGCCGTTCGTCAACCTGTCGCGAGAACCCGAGGGTGAGTACTACGCCGCCGGACTCGGCGAGGAACTGCTGGCCCAGCTCGCGCGCTTCAAGGAATTGACGATCTTCGGCCGCGAAACCTCCGACGCCCTTTCGCCGGATGCCTCGGCGCCCGAGATCCGGCGGCGTTTCGGCAACCGCTATGTGCTGGAGGGCGGCATCCGCCTGTCCGATGGCAAGCTGCGCGTGACCAGCCGCGTCCTCGACGGGGAGACGTCCGCCATCATCTGGTCCGGAAGCTATGACGCCCAGCTGAGCGCCGACAACATCGTCGACATCGAAACCACCATCGCCTCCAAGGTCGCGACCGCGATCGCGCAGCCTTACGGCATCATCTTCAGCGCGCCGCCGCGACCGGCGCGAGCCCTGGGCCCCCATAGCCTCGAAGCCTATCAATGCTCATATCGCTTCTATCGCTACCGCACCGAGCTGGATCCGGCCGCACACGCGCCGACGCGCGCATGTCTGGAGCAGGTGACCGCGCTTTATCCTGACCACGCGACGGGCTGGGCGATGCTGTCCTACCTCTATCTCGACGAGGATCGCTTCCAGCTGAACCGGCGCCCGGGCTCCCCGGCGCCGCTCGAACGCGCGCGGACCGCGGCCGAACGCGCGGTGCGCCTCGACCCGGAAAATGTCCGGGCGCTGCAGGCGCTGATGACCGTCCTCTACTTCAGCAAGGAACCGGCCGAGGCGCTCCGGATCGGGTCACAGGCGCTGGCTCTCAACCCGAACGACACGGAACTGCTGGGCGAGTTCGGCAGCCGCGTTGCCCAGGCCGGCGACTGGCCGCGCGGCGCGGCCCTGCTCGAGGAGGCGATGGCGAGGAATCCCGGCCATTCCGACTATTATGTCGGTCTCCTGGCCCAGGCCGCCTATATGCAGGGCGAGGACGTGCGGGCCGCCGATCTCATCCGCCGCGCCAATCTGCGCCGGTTCTCGATCTATCACTTCGTCGCCGCCCTGATCTTCGCCCGCCTCGGGCTGGAGGAAGACACCGCGCATTCCCGCGCCGAGTTCCTGAAGCTGCGACCAGGCTTCTTCAACAATTTCGACGGCGAATTGGCCAAACGCAATTTCAACGCCCGGGACCGAGCTATCATTGTTCGTGGCGCCATCCAGGCCGGGTTCCCCGTACCGCCGCGTTTCGCGGACGATGCGGACTAGACGCCACTTCGGCCTGAGGTCGCGTCCCGCGTGTAGCCAACCGTAATCTACTACCTGTGAATCCGATTGCGGCTTTCATTGCCGGGCAGAGAGGACGTGCCCGGGGCTGGGTACCAGAGGCGGAGGCGCTCAATGATCGTCGTGAACCGTGGCCTGCCCCTTCTCGTCCTGGGCTTGACGCTGGCTACATCCCAACATGCTCAGGCTCAGTCGGGTCGTCTCCAGGGGGCCTGGCTCGAAGAAGGATCGTCCTGCGCCAGCGTCTTCAGGGCGACGCCGAACGGGGTCGTCTTCAAGCGGCCGGCCAGCGCCTTCGTGGCGGCCTTCATCATCTCGGGCAATCGGCTCTCGACGCCACTGGCAACTTGCCGGCTCGCCGGGATCGGTCCGAACGGACCGCGGCAGGTCATCCGCCTGAACTGCACGACATCCGTCGCGACTGAGACGGCCCGCGTGGTGCTCGCGCCAGCCGACGATGGGGGCCTCTATCGCTACCATTCCGAAGAAGGCGGCATCGCGTCGAAATATCAGCACTGCACCCGGGATGGCTTGAAGGCGCCCTGAGGCCACCTGGTCAGCGGGGTCGCCAACATGAAAATTGGGGGATCGACCATGTCAGTTCTCGTACATGTCGTTGAAGCGGACACGGCTTCGCCAAGCGCGATCGACCATTTGCTCCGGGCCTGCGGCTATCAGACGAGATCCTATGCCAGCGCCGACGCGATTCTCAGCACGATCGCGGACCACGAGCGTCCCGGCTGCATCGTCATCGACATGCAGGCCGGCGATACGGACGCGGGCGACCTCTTCGACCGGCTGACCAAGGCCGGTTCCGACCTGCCCGTCATCTTCCTGGCCGGACACAGCGACGTGCGTGCCGGCGTGCGGGCGATCAAGGCAGGGGCGGAGGACTTCTTCGCGAAGCCGGTCGAGCGCGACGAGTTCATCGGGGCGATCGACCGTGCGATCGCGCGCCATCGCCTCACTACCGAGCAGGAAGGCTGGGCGCGCAAGGTGAAGGCTCGATTGCAGCGATTGACGCGGCGCGAGCGGCAGGTCTTCGAGCTGGTCGTGCATGGCAAGATGAACAAGCAGGTCGCATTCGAGATCGGCACGACCGAGCGCACCGTGAAGGCCCACCGTCACAACGTCATGGAGAAGATGCAGGTTCGCTCGGTGGTCGAGCTCGTATCCTGCGCCGAGCGGCTGGGCCTCAGAAGCGCCTCCGTCTAGATCATCAGACCTGCGCTCGTCTCCAGCCCGATGATCCAGCTTTCTGTTTTCGCATCGGCTTTCCCGAAACCCACGTTCCACTTTTCGGGCCGATGCCTCAGCAAGGGTCCGCACCGTGCCGGTCACTCGCCCCACTCCCGACGGTTTGAAGACGCCTCGGGCCGCGGCGGTCGCCGGCATCCTGTTTTCGGTCCTGCTGCTCCTTGCGATCCTGCTGGTCCTGCAGACCCTGCGCTTGAATCCGCGCGATCCGGGAGATTGGCTCGGCGCCCAATCGTGGAAGGTCGCCCTGGCGATGAATCTGATCCCCTTTGCCGGGATCGCCTTCCTCTGGTTCATGGGCGTGCTGCGTGACCGGATGGGAGAGAACGAACACAAGCTGTTCGCGACGGTGTTTCTCGGCAGCGGCCTGCTCTTCGTCGCAATGCTGTTCACCGCCGCAGCTGCCATCGGGGCGATCCTGGTCACCCATGCTGCGCTGCCTCGCGAGTTTTCGGGCTCCGTGACCTTCGCCCTGGCGCGGGCCTTCGCCTACAACTTGACGAGCATCTACGCGCTGAAGGTCGCGAGCGTCTTCCTGCTGACGGCCTCGACGATCGTGCTGAAGACGGGCATCACCGCGCGCTGGACGGCCATTGCAGGCTATGCGGCGGCGGCCTTCATCCTGCTCGGCAGCCATGCCATCGACTGGACCTTTCTGGTCTTCCCGCTCTGGGTGCTGCTCGTCAGCGGAGATATCCTGCTGCGCGAATACGGGCAGCCCCGGTCATCGCCCTGAGCCTTGCCTCACCGATCACGAACGCCGCTCCGACAGCACACGCACCGCGTCCTCGAGATCCTCGAAAGCGAGCGTCGCCTCCGGGCCGTCGAACAGCCCTGCGAGCCGGAGGATCTCGCGCGGCTCCTTGTGGAGTTCCGCCAGCGCGAGGGTGACGCCCGTCTCGGCCAGTTCCGACCGCAGCTGCCGCAGCATCGCCGCTGCCGTGGAGTCGATCTGCGCGACGGCGCTGGCATCGAGCACGAGCCAGGCCGTGCCGGCGGGCGCCTCGGCGGCGACGGTCTCGAAGCGCTCGCGGACGTAATCGGCGTTGAAGAACAGGATGCTGCCCTGGACGATGAAGAGGACCATCCCCGGCAAGGGTGCGGCGTTCTCCGTCCGGTGCAGCTTGTAGAATCCGGGCCGCCCTGGAACGCGCCCGAGCTGCGCGTCGCGTGGACGCATCTCCTTGAGCAGGACGTGCAGCAGCGTACCGGCGATGGCGATGACCACGCCGCTGAGGACACCGAGGCTGATCGCGCCCCACATGCTGATCAGCGCGAAGGCGAACTCGAGGCGGCTGACTCGCCAGATCTCGCGAAAGCCCTGCACGTCGATCAGGCTCAGCGCCGCGAAGGCGAGGATCGCGCCGAGCGCCGGATTGGGCAGCAGGCGCAGCGCGTCGTTCAGAAAGAGCAGGAGGCTGGTCAGCGCCAGGGCTGCGACCAATCCCGCGACCTGCGAGCGGCCGCCGGCCGAGATGTTGATCGCGGTCCGCGAATCCGAAACCGTGATGGGAAATCCGCTGAACAGACCGGAGAAGACGTTGGCGGCGCCGAGCCCGGTGAGCTCCCGGTCGGCATCGATCTCGAAGCGGTCCCTGGCGCCGAAGCTGCGGGCCGCGACGAGCCCCGAGCTGACGGCCACCAGCCAGATCGCGCCGGCGTCGAGCAAGAGATCCGTCAGCGGCAAGCGCGAGAAATCGGGCAGTGCCAACTCCGGCATGCCGCTCGGCAGGCTGCCGATCACCTTCATGCCGCGGCCCTGAAGGTCGAACAGGGCCGAGGCCATGCCGGCGAGCACCACCACGACCAGCGGCCCGGGGATCGGCGAGCGCAGCCGCGCCAGCGCGACGAGCAGCGCGAACATCGCGCCGCCGAACATGACCGACGGCCAGTGAACCTGATCGACCTTGCCGAGGAGCTCGAGCAAGGGCTCCACCAGCCCGTCCGACTCGATGCGCAGCCCGGTGAAGCGGCCGATCTGGCCGATCAGGATCGATATCGAAATTCCGGAGATGAAGCCGATCAGGATCGGCCGGGACAGGAAGGAAGCGACCACGCCGAGGCCGAGCCTGCCCGCCAGGATGCACATGACGCCGACCATCAGAGCCAGTGCGGCGGCGGCCGCGACGCGGTCCGCCGGATCGCCGACCGGCAGGTTGGCGAGCGCAGCGGCCAGCACCGTCATGGTCGCAGCGTCCGGCCCGACCATCAGCTTGTGCGAGGGGCCGAACAGCGCGTAGCCGACCAGCGGCAGGATGCTGGCATAGAGCCCGACCTCGGCCGGCAGCCCCGCAATCGCGGGATAGGCAATCGCGCTGGGAATGGCGACGGCCGCGACGGCCAGCCCCGCCGTCACGTCGCTGCGCAGCCATTGCGGCCTGTAGCCTCTCATACCGCTCGGGATCGGCAATCGCTCCATCATGGGCTGTCTCCCGCGGGCCTTCCGTCGAGACGGCGGATCACGATCGTGCAAGCGCGGCCAGTTCCTCGCGAGCCTCGGCCGCGCGGGAGAGCGCGGCCGTCGGATCGAGGGTGCAGGCTGCCGCAGCCAGGCCTGCAGCAAAGAGCGTCGGTTCGCCGCCGCCTCCCCCTGCCCTCTCCCGGGCATAGGCCAGCGCGATCACGCGGCCGGTGCGGGCGTCGTTGAGTTCGCCCAACAGGTCCTGCAGACGCACGAGAGCGGCCGTGAGCTTGCGGCTTTCCTTCGCACCGATCACCGGATGGAACCCCTCGACGGCATAGCGCAGCTTCTTGGCCTGCACCCGGATGTCGTGCTGACGCTCCGGGGCGCAGTGCAGCAGATCGCGGCTCTCCTTCAGAAAAGCCTTCAGGCGCTTGTCCAGGCGCATTCGCACGAAATCCACGACCGGGCGCTCCCGCAGTTCGGCATTCTTGAGCGCGGCAGGTTCCGAGACCGACAATGAGGCGAGGCCGTCGACGAGGCCGAGGCCAAATTCCAGCATCGCCGGGGATTGCACGAAGGCCAGGACCTTCTCGTGCTCGTCCTGCCGCCGGCGATCGAAGCTCTCGAACAGGGCGTCGGCGCCCGGCGCGTCCGGGTTGGCCCGCTGCAGCGGCGCGAGCACGCGGTCGCAGAAGACGTCGAGTTCGCGCGCGGCCCCGAGGAACTGGGCAAAGGAGCGCAGGCGGCCGGCCAGGAGCGCCGCTTCGACTCCGAGGACGGGCTTCAAGAACCACAGCAAGGCCCGCAGCCGCCTGAGCCCGATGCGCGTCCGGTGCAACGCATCCTGCCCTCCGCCGGAGGACAGCTGCGCGAGACCCTCCAGCAGCGCCGCGGCGCAGCCCCGGCAGATTCCGTCGGCAGCCGCACGGGTCGTCATCGCAGGGAGAAGCTCGATGGAAGGATCGCCCACCGGGCGGTCAGCCTGCGCGGGGAGAAGGCGGAAGCCCCTTTCGCCGGGCGGGCGCAGGATCAGGGTCAGCGGCACGGCCGAGCCGAGTTCGCGGGCGAGGTCGAGCAGCGCCTCCGGCGCTCCCGAAACCAGTTCCAGCCGCAACTCGCAGATGCGCTCGACTGCGCCTTCCGCATCGATCGTTCCCGTGTCGAAGCTCGCCGCGATGGTCGAGCCGGCGCGCTCGAGCGTAGCGGAGCGGCGCCGGAGGTCGACGACGAAGACAGGCTTCAATTTGCCCGCTGCCGCGTCGCCGAGGATGTCTGCGAGCGGCGTATCCGCGAGCGATGCATCGCCCGGCCCGTCCTCGTCGATTGCGGTCGACCAGCACGGCACGGCAGCGAGGGCGGCGACGGTCGCCAGTTCCACGTCCTGGAAGCGCTTGCCGGACTGCGTGCGAATGGAGAGGCGATAGCCGGCGCGCAGCAGCTTGTGGCGGCTGGTGTCGTAGTAGACCGACCTCACGGCCTTCGCGCGCCCTGCCTGGATCGCCCCGGCGGCCCGAAGGTGCTTAAGCAGCCGGATCTGGTCTTCCTCGGGGCAGCACAGCCAGAGTATCCCCGCCCCCCGGCCAGCAGCCCGGGTCTGCGCAGGGAGGAGTGCCAGGGAGTGATCCATCGCTGCCAACGCCCGGATTCGGGCCACCCTAGTTCTGCGGCGCCACCTTCTCCCAGCCCTTGTCCGGGTTGAAGCTTTGCATGCGCTGGGCGATGCGGCTCGTGCCGGGGCCGAGGTCCTTCTGGTACACCGTGCCATTGTGATTGAGCATGAAGCTCATCACGCCGGAACGGCCATACTCGGCCGGATAGGCGAGAAGGGCAAATCCTCCGATCATCGTGCCGCCTGCGACATAGTCGATCGCGCCGCCCGGCGCCGAGCGCCCCTGCCGCTTCAGGACCTTGTAGTAATAGCCGTGGAAGGGCCGGCGCGTCTCACCGGCCTTGTAGCCTTCCGCCGCGGCTTCGGCGGCGAGTTCTCCCAGCGGGCTCGGCTCCTCGCCGGCGGCGCTGGGCCAGTACAGACCATCCCTGGCACCGGCCCGGCTGACGATCCTCTGCGCATAGACGCCCGCGCCCTGGCCGGAGCGGTCCTTGGCGGCGTATTCCTGCTGGGCATCGAAGAAGGCGAGGCTCGCCTGGATCGCCGCGAGTTCGTTGCGACCGATCCGCCGGGCGAAGATCTCCGCGCGACCGGCTTCGCCGTCGAAGCTCCAGCCCTTGGCGCTGCGCATGATCGGGATCGGGAACGGAAAATCATCCGGGCCGACGATGAGCGTCGCCTTGTCGCCCTGCTCGCTGATCGAATGCCGGCTGTCATAGGCTTCCAGGAAGCGCCTACGATCGGCGGCATCGGCCACGTCGTCGCCGGAATGCAGGGTATCCCGCCCGACGACCCCGAGGATGGCGCGCAAGCGCTTCTCGTCGGTGCCGCGCGCCGCCTCGACCAGCGCCGTCGCGGCCTCGGCCGGCGTTTTGAACGCTTCCTGCGCTCGCACGGCCGTCGTCGCCGCGACAATGCCGAACACGACCACGCAGATCAGGCGAAAAACCCTTCGCGCCATGGGCGATGCGATGATCATGGCCGTGCATCCTCGACATGCGAGACAGAAGCCGGGACCGGCGATCCCTGCCGGGCTCCCTGGCCTGCGGCAGGCAGCCGCGCGCCCGACGCCTTCCACTGCTCGAAGGTCTGGAAGGGCACGCCGATCTGGCGATAATCGACCCGCAGATAGCCGTCCGCGCCGCGACGCACCGCCCAAGGCGCGACGCCCTGGACCTCCTGCGCGATCACACCGACATAGGCTTGCTGCGAGCCGCCATAGGCGAAGCGGTAGAAGCCGAGCCCATTGTCCAGCCGGCCGAGCAGCACGACGTCGTGCTTGAGCCCGATGTCGGAACGGCGACCACCACCGCCTCCACCGCGCCCTCCTCCGCCACCGCCGACCCGGCCGCCGCCCCCGCCGCCTCCAAAGCCGCCGCCACCGACTCGGCCTCCGCCACCGCCGGCGCCGGCGCCGACCCGGCCACCTCCACCGCCATGGCCGCCGCGCATCGCGGGGCCACCGCCGCCTGGACGGGCGCCCATGCTCGCATGCCCTCGCTGAGACTGCAGGTTGGCGGCGCGGCCCGACTGCGTGTTGAAGGCGCCGTCACGCGACGGACCAGGACGCTGCCCCCCGGCATCGGGACGCCTCGGTTGGGTCGCGGCTCGTGGCGCCCCGCCGCGGCCGCCATCGCCGCCGGGCCGCGCGCGATCGCCACCTGGACGATCCGCACCGCCAGGACGGTCCGGCCGGCTGCCGGCACCAGGACGGTCGCCCGGCCTCTGCTCTGGCCGGTTGCCGGCGCCAGCGCGGTCGCCTGGCCCGCGATCAGGCCGATCGCCTACATTGGGGCGGTCTCCCGGTCTTTGTTCCGGACGGGCGCCGCCGCCGAGATCGCCGCGGCCGCCTTCGGGGCGTAGCACCTGGTCACCGCTGCGGCCACGGAAGTCCATCCGCTCGCCCGCTCCCGCCCGAAGGTTGTTGTTCCCCGCGAAGCGCTGCTGCACGTTGCTGTTACGGTACTGGACGCCGTGGCGATGCTGGGCATTGTGCTCCCAATGCGTCGCCCGGTTGCGGTCGATATTGATGTTGTTGTTGTTCCAGTTGACGTTGCCACCCCAGTAATTGCCGTTGTTCCAGCGTCCCAGCGCATAGGCCGCGCCGAAGGCGAGGCCCGTCGCGACGACGCCGGTGGCGATGTAGCCCGGTGCCGGGAAATAGTAGGGCGGGTAGGCCGGATAGGGCCAGGAGCCGTAGACGACCGCCGGATCGTAATAGGGCACGTAGACGGTATCGGGCTGCGTCGGCTCGATCACGATCGTCTGCCGTCCGGTCTCCTGCCGCACCGAGACCGTCTGCTGGGGGCCCGAGGACAGCTTCTTGGCGTCGTAGGCCCGCGTCCGCATCCGCTGGACGCCGTCCATCAGATCCGGCTGCTGGGCCAGCACCGCGTCGCCGAGCTTCTGCGTCCAATCCAGGTTCTTGCTCATCATCTCGAGCACGGATGGCGTGGCGACGAGCGACTTCACGCTGACGTCCCAAGGCTGCTGTTCGGCGGCGGCCTTGAGCGCGTCGCCCTTGAGCTTCTTGTTGTCGGCGACCCATCTGTCGGCCTGGACCACCTCGAGCGGATAGGTCGAAGCCATCAGGACCTGCGCCAGCAACGTATCGGAATAGAGTGCGACCGGCGCGACGAGCGCGTCCAGTTCCGCGCTGCTCAGAAGTTGATCCGCCTGCGCCGCAGGAGCCCCGGCCGACGGCTGAGGCGGTGGTGCAGGCGTCTGCGCCAATGGCTGGGAAGTGAGACCACCCGCTACGACACAGGCCAGCACGATCCGCAGATGCATGGCATTCTCCCCAGAATGGGTCCGGAGGAGCCGGCGTAGATGCGTCGAGCTCCGACGGAAGGCTGTTTATTTGCTGGCCGAATACGCCTTCTGCTTCTCTTGCAGTCTGCGAAAGGCCTCGACGTTATCCCGACCGGCCTTCATCGCCTTTTCCATCCGCCCATCATGCATCATGCCATAGTCCTCTTGAAGCGAATCCATGACGCAGCCAGCCGTCCTATTGCAGGCGAAAGCCGGCTTTCCGCCCAACGAAAGAGCGAGAAAGCCGATCGCCACAACGATTCCGACGAGCATCCATCTCTTCATGGCCTGAACTCCCGATCGGGTCGCCCCGCCGCTACTCATGGCGGCAGCTGCATGAGCCAAGACCGCCCTCCCGGCCTTGCCTCCGCGGCGTTCCCATGGCTCCGATCATAGCCGATTGCGCGCGGCAGGGACCTGTCCCCAAGGACAATACGTCCGAGACGTCGCCAAAGCCGAGCCAGGAGATGCCAGCGCCGCTTGCCGGAGCCACGCGAGGAAGCTTCTCGCGAGCCGGCGGGCTACGTCCTCAACCGGCCCGAGTTGTCAGGGCCATCGCCGCAATGATTTCGGCGGCTCGCCCCCGCAAGCGAAACCGCCTCGCAATGTCCGAAGTTGCGACAGCCATCGCCGAACCTGCCGCGACAAAATCATGCGAGGCGGTTCACAAGCGTTTGAATTTGATGGGATATAATGGCGCGGGCGACGGGGCTCGAACCCGCGACCTCCGGCGTGACAGGCCGGCACTCTAACCAACTGAGCTACGCCCGCGCAGGGCGGCCGAGGCGCGGTGGCCGTCAGCGAGGTGTGGATTATGGCGACCGGCCGGAAGTGT
>DATDBB010000281.1:0-2732 GCA_036525085.1 Allobosea sp. | reverse complement strand
GGGTTCATCGCACCCCAGCCCTGGTTGTAGAGGTAGTCCGGCCGATCGCGGCGGATCGAGAGCCAGAGCGAGCCCTGGTGCTGCATGTCGGCTGCGGCGACGGGGTAGAGCTTTACCTCGAACCCGTATTTCTTGGCGAGGTTCTCGAGCACCGGGATCGGCTCCTTGCCGAAGGGCGCATCGAGATGGATCAGGCCGAGTTTCTTGCCCTTGAGCTTGTCCATGCCGCCGAGTTCGGCAGCCATGTGCTTCACCATCAGCGAAGCGCCGTCCCAATAGGTGAAGGGCGGGATGAAGACCCAGGGGAAGGCGGTACCATCAGCCGAAGCCGAGAGGCCATAGGCCATCGACAGGATCGGGATCTTGTCGATATGGGCGCGCGGGATCGCAGCGAGCGTCGCGCCCGTCGACCAGGGCGAATAGACGATCGTGTTCTTCGACTTGGCCTGCTCGTAGCACTCGATCGACTTCTTGGTGTCGTAGCCGGTCTCGCATTCCTCGAAGACGATCTTGACGCCGCCAATGCCGCCGTCACGTTCATTGATCATCGCGAAATAGTCGCGCATGCCGTCGCCGATCGGCGTGCCGGAGCCCGAGAACGGGCCGGTGCGATAGGCGTTGTTCGAGACATAGATCGAGTCCTGCGCGTTCGCCGGAACGCTCGCCGCGGCGAGCAGTGCCCCGAGAGCCGCGCCCTTCATCAGATGGCTTGTCTTCATGGGTGTCATCCTCCGTTCGTTTCCCCCGGTGGTGGCGTCAAGGCCCCTCCGGTCTGCTCTTGTCCACGTCTTTGAAGGCTGACGCGGATCGTTTCTTGGGCGCGTTCCCCTAGCCTCAATAGGGAAACGGCCACGTCCGCAATTTCTGCTTCCCGATCTGCCAGAGCCGGGCCAGCCCGTGCGGCTCGACGATCAGGAAGATGATGATCAGCGCGCCGACCAGCATGAAGGTGACATGCTCGGCCGTGGCGCCCGACATCGGCAAGCCGAGCGCGGGCAAGCCGAATTTCATGATCGTCGGCAGACTGGCGATGAAGGCCGCCCCGAAGAAGGAGCCGATCAGCGAGCCCAGCCCCCCGATGATGACCATGAACAGGATGTTGAAGGAGAGGCGGATGGTGAAGACGTCGTTGGCTTCGCCGCCGCCATACCAGAGGAAGATCATCATCGCCCCTGCGACGCCGGCATAAAAGGACGAGACCGCGAAGGCGAGCAGCTTGGCATTGAGCAGCTTGATGCCCATCAGCTCGGCGGCGATGTCCATGTCGCGCACCGCCATCCAGGAGCGGCCGATCTTGCCGTGGACGAGGTTCGAGGCGAACCAGGTCATCACGATGACGAGGACGAGGCAGACATAATAGCGGGTCTCAGGCGCGGCCGAAGCGCCGGTCACGGGGATGCCGAACAGCAGGCGCTGCGGCACCTCGATGGCGCCCGACGCATTGTAGTTGAACAGCCAGGGCACGCGCACGAAGGCCCATTGCAGGAAGAACTGCGCGGCCAGCGTCGCGACCGCGAGGTAGAAGCCCTTGATCCGCAGCGAGGGCAGGCCGAAGAATACGCCGATCGCCGCCGAGAACAGCCCGGACACCAGGATCAGCACGATGATGTTCACGCCGGGGAAGATTGTCGTCATCTTGTAGCAGGCATAGGCACCGACACCCATGAAGGCGGCGGTGCCGAGCGAGATCAGCCCGGTATAGCCGGTCAGGATGTTGAGCCCGATCGCCGCCAGCGAGAAGACGAGGAAGGGGATCATCACCGAGGTGATGAAGAAGTCGTTGCCGATCATCGGGATGCCGATGAAGGCGATCGCCAGGATGACGGCAATGCCGATCCGGTCCTGCCGGATCGGGAACACGGCCATGTCGGCCTGGTAGGTGGATTTGAACTGGCCGGCCTCGCGGTAGAACATGGCTACACCGTCATTCCGGGGCGACGCGAAGCGTCGAGCCCGGAATCCATGAACATTGCTGTCTGCAGAGTGGGCGCGCCGTTTCCGGGACCACCTGCGGTTATGGGTTCCGGGCTCGATCCTGCGGATCGCCCCGGAATGACGGAGAGGTTCGTTCGCGCTTCCATCAGATCCGCTCGATGATCTTGTCGCCGAACAGGCCCTGCGGCCGGAACAGCAGGAAGCCCAGGGCGATGAAATAGGCGAGCCAGCTCTCGATTCCGCCGCCGACCAGCGGTCCCCAGTAGAACTCGCCCAGCTTCTCGCCGATGCCGATGATCAGCCCGCCGATGATGGCGCCGGGGATCGAGGTGAAGCCGCCGAGGATCAGCACCGGCAGCGCCTTCAGCGCCACGATCTCGAGCGCGAAGGACACGTCGGAGCGCGCGCCCCACATGATGCCGGTGATCAGGGCGACGATGCCGGCGGTGAACCAGACGATGACCCAGATCTGGTTCAGGGAAATGCCGACCGAAAGCGCCGCCTTGTGACTGTCGGCGACCGCCCGCAACGCCCGCCCGATGCGGGTATACTGGAAGAAGGCGGCGAGGACCGCGATCATCACCGAGGCGATGATCGCGGCGGCGATGTCGATCTTCTGCAGCGAGACGAGGCCGCCGAGGATCTTCAGGTCGACGGCGCCCTTGGGCAGCCAGAGCTGGTCGGCGATCATCTGCTTGGGGCTGCCGCCGAAGACGGATTCGCCGAGCCCGATCAGGAAATAGGTGATGCCGAAGGTCGCCATGAACAGGATGATGTCGGGCTGGTTGACCAGCGGT
>DATDBB010000280.1:0-2911 GCA_036525085.1 Allobosea sp. | reverse complement strand
CCCTCGACCGGCGCGCGATACATCACCGGCTCGCCCGCGGTCTTGAGCGCGATCGGCGGGCCGTCCCAGGTCTGGCCGACGATGACGCCCTCGTTCAGCAGGCCGTTCTTCTGCGCGTCGGCATCGTTCCAGACGAGCTTGATGTTCTTCTTCTTCTTGATCGCGGTTTCGGTCAGCTTGGTCCAGACCTCCGTCATCTTATCCGGGGTCTTGTAGGCCTCCCAGATCGAGCCCGGTGCCATCTCGCCGCGCCGCTCCATGCCGAGACCGAGGCCCAGCATCATCGAATGGCCACGCCCCATCGTCTTGCCGGCATTGGCATCGTCCCAGACGTCGTAATAGGACGGCGCAGTGCCGGCGGGTGTGAACTTGTCGGTGCGCCAGGCGACGCCTTCGGTGCCCCAGATGTGGGGCAGCCAATGGACGCCCTTCTTGGCGAAGTTCCAATGCGTCTCGCCCAGCGCCATCGCCGGGTTCACCTTCTCGATCGCCACCTTCTTCATGTCGAAGGGCTGGAGCAGGCCGAGTTCCGCCCAGAGCGGGCTGCGGTTGACGGTCGGGGTGACGATGTCGAAGCCTTGGCCGTTGGTAGCCTTCATCTTGTTGAGGATGTCGTCGTTCGAGCCGATGCCGGTGAAGTTGACCTTGATCCCGGTCTTCGCCGTGAAGGCCTTGACGAAGCTTTCCGGCAGATAGTCCGACCACATCATGATGTTGATCTCGCCGGAGGAGGCGAGAGCCCCGCGGCTGACGAGCGCCGGCATGGCGACCCCGGCCGCGGCGAATTTGAGGACGTCGCGGCGACGCATCGAGCCGGCATTCTGCTTGTTCGACATGGCTGATCCCCTTTATGGCGCCCCTCTGCGTGGGGCCTTGGCTACGGCTCGCAAGAAATGGGCCGGCCAAGGCGGAGGTTGGGTCGGGGATAGGCCGGGGACGTAGAGCCAGGCCTGGAATTCGATGGAGCCAGGCCGATGCGCCGGCTCAGCCGGCGGTGCCTCGCGTCACCGGACCGGCCGCCGTCAACATGGTCAGCGCCAGCGTCTGGTCGAGATGGGCCGCGCGCAGGGACAAAAGTCTCTCGGCGAAGTCCAGCCTGACGGCCGCATAGGCCGGGTCGCGCGAGCGATCCCGCATCTCGCCCGAATCTTCGGCGAGGTCGAAAAGCAAGGGCGGCAAGCCGGCAAAATGGACGTATTTGAAGTCGTCGTCGCGCAGCACCGCGAGGTTGCAGCGACGGGAGTCCAGCCCGAAATGCGTTTCGGGGACACCATGCTCGATGTCGCGGAAATCGAACTCCCAGAAGGCGGCGTCGCGCCAGCCGCCCGGTCGCTCGCCTGCCAGGAACGGCATGAGCGAGCGCCCGTCCTGATGGTTGAGCGGCGGCTGTCCGAGCCTCTGCGCCAGCGTCGGCATGATGTCGGCCGCGCTGGTGAAATGCCTGATGATGCCGCCTTGCCCGGACGCGGGCGCGGCCGGATCTCGGATCACCAGCGGGATATGATAGCTCGCCTCGAAGAATCCGCCCTTGCCGAAGAGCCAGTGGTCGCCGCCCATCTCGCCATGGTCGGAGCAGAAGATCACGATCGTCCGGCCCCAGGCGCCTGAGGCCTTCAACCCGGCGATGAGGCGCCCAATCTGCGCGTCCACCTCGGCGATCATGCCGTAATAAGCGGCTCGGAGCGCCGCGAAATCATCCGCACTCCAATCGCTCAATGGCCCGACCGCACCATGGACGAAGTCCGACTGCTTCGCCCGACCCAACTGGTAGGCCACGAAGGGATGTAAGCCCGCCTCGGCCTGCCGGTCGATGCAGCGCGTGAACGCCGTAGGCGCTGGCGGCGCGAACATCGTGTTGTAGGGTTCGGGCACGATGAAGGGCGGATGCGGCCTCAGGAACGAGACATGCGCAAACCAGGGCGCTTCCTGCTCCGTAAGCCAGCGCAGAAAGGCGTCGCTGAGATAGGCGGTCTGGGTTTCGTCGGCGCCGTAGCGCGGCGGAGCGTTGGAGGCGCGCCCACCCGGAGCGCCATGGACGTCGCGGCTCATCGCCTCGGCATGGCCCCGCGAACGCAGCCAGGACAGCCAGGGCTTCTCGTGCTCCGGCAGCAATTCGCGCACGCTGAAGCCCGGCAGCACGCCCTCATAGGTCGTCAGATGCGGATCGCCCGGCGCCAGCGTGCAGGGATCGGGCGAGATGTCGGTATAGCCGAACAGCGTCGGATCATAGCCGGCACGGCGCGCCATCCGGGCAAGGTTGTCGAAACGGTCGTCGAGCGGCGAACCGTTGCGGCAGACGCGGTGGTTCATCTGGTAGAGGCCGGTATAGAGCGAGGCGCGCGCCGGCGAGCACGGCGCGGCACCCGCATAATGGCGCGCGAACAATGTGCCCTCGGCGGCGAGCGCGTCGATATGCGGCGTGCGGACGCTCGGATGTCCGAGGGCCGAGAGGCAGTCGCCGCGCCATTGGTCGGCGGTGATCAGCAGGATGTTGGGTTTCATCGCCCGGATCAGGCCGCAGCCTCCAGCCGCTCGATCAGCGCCGGCAGTTCGGCCACCGTGCCGATGACGTGGTCCGCGCCCGCCGCGATGAGCTTCGCCGCGACGCGTTCGTGGAGCGCCTGCCGTTCACTCGCGCTCAGTGCGGCGAGTTCGTCCGGCGTCAGCCCCGCCTCGTTGCCAGAGAGCGTCAGGCCCACCGTCACGCAACCGGCCGCGACGCCCTCGGCGATACCGGGCTCGGTGTCGTCGACCTTGATGACGGCCGAGGCCGGAAAGACCATTAGGTCGAGGAAGCATTTATACATGCCGATCGGCGTCGGCCTGCCGAAGGGCAGGTCGTCGGCGCAGATCAGGTTGTCGGGTTCATAGCCCTGCGCGGCGGCGAGCGGCAGCACGCGCTCCATGATCG
>DATDBB010000279.1:0-23846 GCA_036525085.1 Allobosea sp. | reverse complement strand
GCTCAAGCGCATCGGCATGAATGTCGATTACCAGAGCATGGACTGGGGCACCGTCGTCGCGCGGCGCGCCAAGAAGGAGCCGCCGTCGCAGGGCGGCTGGAACTGCTTCTTCACCGGCTGGAACGGGCTCGACATGTTCGACCCCGTCGGCCATCTCTCGCTGCGGGGCAATGGCGCCAATGCCTGGCCGGGCTGGCCGGTGGCGCCGAAGATCGAGGCGCTGCGCGACGCCTGGATCGAGGCCCCCGATCTCGCCGCCCAGCAGCGCATCGCCGCCGACATCCAGAAGCAGGTCTTCGAGGACGTGCCCTATGCGCCGCTCGGCCAGTATTTCCAGCCGACCGCCTATCGCAAGACGCTGACCGGCGTGCTCCCGAGCTTCCCGACCTTCTGGAACGTCAGGCGAGTGTAGGGCTTGTCGTGTTTTCTCGGAACCACGCCGTCATCCCGGGCTTGACCCGGGATCCATCGTAAGGCGCTGGAGCTCTACGATGGATCCCGGAGCTCCGCTGCGCTGCGTCCGGGATGACGGTGCCTTTCCCCCGACATGGCTGCGCACTTTAAGCCCCGCTCACCCCGCCGCTGCGCGTTCCAGCGCGGCGATGTCGAGCTTGATCATCTGCATCATCGCCTGCATGACGCGGCTCGCCGTCGCGGTGTCGGAATGCGTCAGCAATGCGATCAGGCGGCCCGGCGTGATCTGCCAGGATACGCCGAACTTGTCCTTCAGCCAGCCGCAGGCGATCGGCTTGCCGCCATCGGCGGTGAGCCTGTCCCAATAATGGTCGACCTCGTCCTGCGTGTCGCAAAGCACGACGAAGGAAACGGCGTCCGAGAAGTCGTGGCCCGGCCCGCCGTTCATGGCGGTGAAATCCATGCCTTCGAGCGTGAAGGAGACGGTCAGCGCGTCGCCCGCGGCCAGGCCTGACACATCGCCCGGATTGCGCATGATCGCGCCCTTGCGGCTGTTCCTGAAGACCGAGACGTAGAAGTCTGCGGCCTCCTCCGCCTGCTTGTCGAACCACAGGAACGGGGTGATCTTCTGCAGCCTGGCCATGGCGTTCTCCCTGGCGTTCGATCCGGGATCGAGCCGCTGTTGTTCATTGATTAACCTAATGGTTTAATATCGAGGATCGCTTGTCAAGCCGGGGCAGTTCGCGCCCCGCCGCGCCATGCCGTCAGGGCAGGGCGCCCCTGCCAGCCGGCATCCTTGTTCGCGCTGCGCTTCCCGGCGATGGTCCGGCCATCATGAGCAGCATCGATCCCAACGTTTCCGCCCTGTCCGTCTGGCTCGCGCTGGAAAGCCCCACCAACCACACGCCCGGCGTCAACGGCATGATGGACCTCGTCGCGCATGAGGTCGAAGGCCTGCCGATCGCGGTCGAGCGCATCGGCGGGCGCGACGGCCTTGGCGACAGCCTGATCCTGCGGGCCGGCCTCGACAATGGCGAGGCTGCGGTCGCGGTCATGTCGCATCTCGACACGGTCCATCCGGTCGGGACCAGCGCCCGCGACCTGACCGTTCGGGTCGAGGGCGACCGGCTCTACGGACCCGGTGTCTACGACATGAAGGGCGGCGCCTGGCTTGCCCTGCAGGCGTTCAAGGACGTCGCCCGCGCCGGGACGGCGAAGCGGCCGATGGTCTTCCTGTTCACGCCGGATGAGGAGATCGGCTCGCCGACGACGCGCGGGCTGATCGAGGAGATCGGCCGGGCTTCCGCCGCCGTGCTCGTCACCGAGCCGGCCCGCGAGGGCGGCAAAATCGTCACGGCGCGCAAGGGCGTCGGGCGCTTCGAGGTCAAGCTGGAAGGGCGGCCGGCGCATTCCGGCTCGCGTCACGCGGACGGGCGCAGCGCGATCCGCGAGGCGGCCCACCAAATCCTCGCGGTCGAGGGCATGACCGACTATGCGCGCGGCATCACCACCTCGGTCGCGCTGATGGGTGGCGGCACGGCGGCGAACGTCATCCCGCAGCATGCCTGGTTCAGCGTCGACCTGCGCGTCACCAGCGCGGCCGACGGCGTGGCGATGGAAGATCGCATCCTCGGCCTGAAGCCGCATGACCCGGATGTGAAGATCAGGATCAGCGGCGGCATGAACCGCCCGCCTTACGAGAAATCTGCGGCGGGAGCTGCGCTGTTCGAGACGGCGCGCAAGGTCGCAGCCGGCATCGGCTTCGATCTGCAGGATTGCCCGATGACGGGCGGCGGCTCGGACGGGAACTTCACCGCCGCTCTCGGCGTGCCGACCCTGGACGGGCTCGGCATCGACGGCGACGGCGCGCATACGCTGAGCGAATACGCGCTGATCTCCTCGATCGCGCCGCGGCGCGCGCTGATCAAGGGCCTGCTGGAGACGGTTTGAGGCGGTTTCGCTTATCCGGAAACGCGCGGGGAACCCCTCTCCTGTAAGGAGAGGGGCAGGGGTGAGGTGTGGGCCCCTGGACACCGTGGCTGTGAGCTGACGGCGGCCATCTTCAGGATAACTGGTCGAGGGGCCGACCCCTCACCCTGCCCTCTCCCTACGGGAGAGGGTTCTCTGTCGTGGTTCTCGTGCTCACGGGAAGTGGCGGGCCGCCGGCGAGGAGATCACTCCCCGCCGTTCTCCTCAGGCGACGGGCCGGTTTCGACCTCGGCTTCACCCTCTTCGCCCTCGCCCTCGTCGCCGATGCGCTCGACCGAGACGACCTTCTCGCTGGCGTCGGTGTTGAAGACCGTCACCCCTTGCGTCGAGCGGCCGGCGATGCGGATGCGGTTGCCCGGGCCGGCATCGACCGGCACGCGGATGACCTGCCCGCCATCGGTGACCAGCATCAGTTGATCGCTGTCCACCGCCGGGAAGGAGGCGACGAGCTTGCCGTTGCGCTCATTGACCACCATGGCGACGATGCCCTTGCCGCCGCGTCCGGTGACCCGGTACTCGAAGGACGAAGTGCGCTTCCCGTAACCCTTTTCCGAGACGGTCAGGATGAACTGCTCGGCAGCGCCCATGGCGGTATATTTCTCCAGCCCGAGCTCGATATTGCCGTCGCCGGCGCTTTCCTCGCTGTCGGCCTCGACGGGGGCTGCCGTCTCCGCGCTTTCGTCGGCCTCACCCGTCAGGGCGCGGCGATTGGCGGCGGCACGTTTGAGATAGGCGGCCCGCTCATCGGGCGTGGCGTCCAGATGCGTCAGGATCGCCAGCGAGATGACCTCGTCACCCTTCGCCAGGTTGATGCCGCGCACGCCGGTGGAGTCGCGGCCCTTGAAGACGCGCACCTCCGGCACCGCAAAGCGGATGCACTGACCGTCAGCCGTTGTCAGCAGGACGTCGTCGTTCTCGGTGCAGATCTGCACGTCGACGATATGGTCGCCCTCGTCGAGCTTCATCGCGATCTTGCCGGCGCGGTTGACGTTGACGAAGTCCGACAGCTTGTTGCGCCGGACGCCGCCGGACGCCGTGGCGAACATGACGTCGAGCGTCTCCCAGCTCGCCTCGTCCTCCGGGAGCGGCATGATCGTGGTGATGCGCTCGCCCTTTTCGAGCGGCAGCATGTTGACCAGCGCCTTGCCCTTGGCGTTCGGCGCCGCCAGCGGCAGCCGCCAGACCTTCTCCTTGTAGACCTGGCCCTCGGAGGAGAAGAACAGCACGGGCGTGTGCGTGTTGGCGACGAAGAGGCGGGAGACGAAATCCTCGTCGCGGGTGGCCATGCCAGAGCGGCCCTTGCCGCCGCGCTTCTGGGCGCGATAGGTCGAGAGCGGCACGCGCTTGATGTAGCCGGCATGGGACACGGTCACGACCATGTCCTCGCGGGCGATCAAATCCTCGTCGTCGAGGTCGGAGCCCCAGTCCTGGATCACGGTGCGGCGCGGCGTGGCGAAGGCGGCCTTCACCTCGGCCAGCTCGTCCTTGATGATCGACTGGATGCGGGCGCGCGAGCGCAGGATGTCGAGATAATCGGCGATCTCGGTTGCGAGCTTCTGCAACTCGTCGCCGATCTCGTCGCGGCCGAGAGCGGTGAGGCGGGCGAGGCGAAGTTCGAGGATCGCCTTGGCCTGCGCGTCGGACAGCCGATAGGTGCCGTCGGCGTTGATCGGGTGGCGCGGGTCATCGACCAGCGCGATCAGCGGGGCGATGTCCTCGGCCGGCCAGTTGCGCTCCATCAGCGAGGCATGCGCTGCGGCGGGCGTCGGCGCGGTGCGGATGAGGCGGATGACCTCGTCGATATTCGCCACCGCCGTCGCCAGGCCGCAGAGCACATGGGCGCGCTCGCGGGCCTTGTTGAGCAGGAAGCGGGTGCGCCGCGAGACGACCTCCTCGCGGAACTCGACGAAGGCGACGATGAAGTCGCGGAGATTCAGGACTTCCGGCCGGCCGCCGTTCAGCGCGACGAAATTGCAGCCGAAGGAGGTCTGCAACTGCGTGAAGCGGTAGAGCTGGTTCAGCACGACATCGGCCAGCGCGTCGCGCTTGATCTCGATGACGACGCGCACGCCCTCGCGGCTGGATTCGTCGCGCAGGTCCGAGATGCCCTCGATGCGCTTCTCGCGCACCATGTCGGCGATCTTCTCGACCATCGAGGCCTTGTTGACCTGATAGGGCACCTCGGTGACGACGATCGCCTCGCGCTCCTTGCGAAGCTCCTCGATATGCGTCTTCGAGCGCATCACGACCGAGCCGCGGCCGGTGTGATAGGCGGCGTGGATGCCGCTGCGGCCCATGATCGAGGCGCCGGTCGGGAAATCGGGGCCGGGCACGATCTCGATCAGCTCGTCGATCGTGATCTCGGGATTGTCGATCAGCGCGACGCAGGCGTCGATGACCTCGCCGAGATTGTGGGGCGGGATGTTGGTGGCCATGCCGACCGCGATGCCGCCGGCGCCGTTGACGAGGAGGTTCGGATAGCGCGCCGGCAGGACCGTCGGCTCATGCTCCTTGCCGTCATAGTTCGGCTGGAAGTTGACCGTGTCGAGATCGAGATCCTCGAGCAGCGGCATCGCCGCCTTGTCGAGCCGGGCCTCGGTGTAGCGATCGGCCGCCGGTGAATCGCCGTCCATCGAGCCGAAATTGCCCTGGCCGTCGATCAGCGGCAGGCGCAGCGAGAAGTCCTGCGCCATGCGCACCAGCGCGTCATAGACCGCGAGGTTGCCGTGCGGATGGTATTTACCCATCGTGTCGCCGACGATGCGGGCGCATTTGGTGTAGGGCCGGTCGGGCAGGTTCTTGTTCTCGTGCATCGAGAACAGGATGCGCCGGTGCACGGGCTTCAGGCCGTCGCGGACATCGGGAAGAGCGCGGCTCACTATCACGCTCATGGCGTAATCGAGATAGCTCTTCTTCATCTCGTCGGTGATGCCGATCGGCTTGATGTCGCCGCCGAAATGCGGCTCGTCCGGGCGCTTGTCGTCTGTGTCGTCGCTCAAGGGATTGGGTCCCGATTCCTGCTATTTTTCAGGCTTCTGGCTACCCGATTCCGGCTGTTTAGGCCAGCGAAACGGGGATTTCTCCCGGGAAATTAAAGCTGAACGATATCAGTGTGTTGCTGGCGCTTTTCAGCATCGCGGCCGCCCTGTGGCCGCCGCCTGCCCCACGACCGCCGCAATTGCCTCCGCCGTCATCCCGGACAAGCGGCGCAGCCGCGCCGATCCGGGATCCATCGTAGAGCGCCGGAGTGCTTCGATGGATCCCGGCGCTCCGCTTCGCTACGGCCGGGATGACGCGCCTTCGGGCATGGGCGCGCGCTGCGCGCGACGTGACGCCCCGGCGGCGCCATGCCATTGCTGTCGCCATGCATCTCGATTTCGTCACCTCCGCCCTCGTCACCCTGCTCGTCACGCTCGATCCGCCGGGTCTGGCGCCGATCTTCCTGTCGCTGACGCAGGGCATGTCGGTGGCGGAGCGCCGGCAGGTCGCGCTCCGCGCCTGCATCATCGCCTTCGGCATCCTGGCCTTCTTCGGCGTCGCCGGCGACATCGTGCTGAAGGCGCTCGGCGTCTCGCTGCCGGCCTTCCGCATCGCGGGCGGACTGCTGCTGTTCTGGATCGCCTTCGAGATGGTGTTCGAGCGCCGGAACGAGCGCAAGGCGCAGACGGCCGAGACGGCGATCACCCAGGACCATATCCGCAATGTCGCGGCCTTCCCGCTGGCGATCCCGCTGATGGCGGGGCCGGGCGCGCTGACCGCGATCATCCTGCTGGCGGGGCGGGCGGAGGGCGACCCTCTGCGGTTGGCTGCGCTCGCGCTGATCTGCGGCCTCGTCATCCTGTCCTGCCTCGTCGTGTTCTGGCTCGCCGTGCCGATGGCGCGGCTGCTCGGCGTCACCGGCAATGTCGTGCTGACGCGATTGCTCGGCGTCGTCCTGGCGGCGCTGGCGGTGCAGTTCGTGATCGACGGGGTGTGGGCGGTGGTCCGGGCGGGGTAGGGGAAGTTTCGACCCATTGCTGACATCGTCCGCTCCTGCCACGGTGTGCTGCGGAGGTTGTCGATATGAATGCTGAGTTAGGCCAGATCGATCACCGTATTCGGGCCAGTTTCGCCAAGCAGGGGCTCATGCGTACGCTTGGCGCATCCATAACATCAGTTGCGCCGGGTCAGGTCGTGATCGAACTCGTACCGAGGCCGGAGATCTCGCAACAGCATGGCTTCGTCCATGCAGGTGCCGTGAGCGCCATTGCGGATAGCGCTGCGGGTTATGCCGCGCTCAGTGTCATGCCGACGGATCGCGGAGTGCTGACCACGGAGTTCAAGATCAATCTTCTCGCTCCAGCAACCGGCGATCGCATCGTTGCGCGCGGCAAGGTGGTCAAAGCAGGGCGTACGCTGACGCTCGCCCAAACCGAAGTTTTTGCAGGGAAGGATGGTCATGAGCGGTTGATTGCTCTGCTCACCGCAACTCTGATGGCGATCGAAGGAGGGACGGGATAGCCGATTAGCGTCCGCGCCGGCCCCAAGCAGTCATCCCCATACCTACGCCTATAACCTCTCCCACATTATCCCCGCCTCACCACCCCATGCCTATTCTCCTCGCGCTGCACCCGACCGAGGGGGCTGTCGCGAGGCATCGTGCGGCCGGGTGCAGGAGCGGGTTTCGCAAGGCTTCGCCGTCGCTGGCGGGGACATGCGGAGGTGGTGCCGTCCCAACTCTCCCACTCAGGGACGAGGGGCCGGCGACGCCCAAAATCCCCGCGCGCGGAGCCGGGCGGCGCGCGATCGGCGTCGCATCGACACTTCGACATCGACACTCGACATCGGCACGCGGCAAAGCCCGCGCGCCACCCGGCTCCGCGCATCCCCTTCGGGATCGTTTGTGCAAAACCCCGCGGCTTCGGCCGGACGGGGCCTTTGGTGCGGGTGCTCCTTGGCTATGTGTCCCTTCTCGGAAACACCGCCGTCATCCTGGGCGACCGCAGGTCGTCCCGGGTTCCATCGTAGAGAGCAGAGCCCTACGATGGATCCCGGAGCTGCGCCGCGGACGCGGCTTGTCCAGGATGACGGTGCGGTTCGGCTGGAAATCAGCCTGTTTTAGCCGGCCCGTGCCAGTCGCCAGCGAGCCACGTCCACGAGCAGGAACAGCGCGAGGCTGGCGCCGACCAGCGGCAGCGCCCATCCGAGCGCGGCTGCGACCACGAGCGCGGCGGCCCGCGTCGGCCAGCCGAGCCGCAGCCAGGCCTGCAGCACCGTTCGCGGCAGGGCGCCGGCCGGAGGGCGCTGGCGCCACCAGATCCGGTAGCCCAGCAGGGTCATGACGATCAGGGCGAGGCCGAGGCCGGCCATGGCGAGCTGGTTCGGCCAGCCGAACAGGATGCCCATATGCAGGTCGATGCCCCAGCGGATCAGTTTCGCGATCAGCGGGAAGGTCTCGAAATCGGCGCGGCTGACCACGGCGAGGTCGCGGGGATCGAGCGCGACGGTATCGACCTGGGTCGGCCAGCTGCGATCATATTCCCTGACGAGCCAAGCCTGGCCCTCGGCGCGCGGCGGCCTGATCTCGAGATGGGGCGAATTGATGCCCGCCGTCCGGGCCGCCGCGAGGACGGCGTCGAACTGCGCGACGCTGCCCGGCTGTGCGGAAGGGGCGACCGAGGCGGCGGCGCCGTGATGGGCATGGTCGCCCTCTACCGAGGGCGCCGCGCCGAGCTTGAGCGAGACCGAGGGCGTGACCCAGCCGAGCGTGGCGCGCAGCGCGTCGATCCGGTCGCCGGCATATTTCGACCAGGTCAGCCCGGTAACCGAGACGAAGACGAGGCCGAGCGACAATGTCAGCCCGACCAGGCCGTGCCAGCGCCGCAGCCGCAGCACGGGGTTGCCGCGGGCGCGCTGCGCCGCCTGCGGATGCCGCCGCCAGAACCAGAGCAGCACGCCGCCGAGCGCCACCGCCCAGAGCCAGGAGGCGGCAAGTTCGCTGTAGTTGCGCCCGAATTCGCCGAGCAGGAGATTGCGGTGGAGGTAGTCGAGCGTCGTGCGGAAGGGCAGGATGCCGCTCGTGCCGTAGACGACGAGATCGCCCCTGACCGCCAGCGTGACAGGGTCGATGAAGATGGCGCGGCTTTCCGAATCACCGAGGCCAGGCTGGGCGAACATCACGCGGGTGGTCTGGCCCGGGCCCGGCGCCGGCCGGACGGCGAAGAGCCGCGGCCCTTCGCCGATGTGGCTCCGCGCGGCGGCGATCTGGGCTGTGAGCGCCGCGGGCTCGCCGGCGGTGCTCGCGGTCAACTGCTCCCGATAGAGCAACGCTTCCAGTTGCGGCGTCAGCACGTAGAGCGTGCCGGTGAGTGCCGCGACCAGGATGAAGGGGCCGACGAACAGCCCGGCATAGAAGTGAAGCCTGGCGACGAACGCCTTGAATTCGGACGACAGTCCGATGGCGCGGCCGGCTTCGGCGCGCGCCTCGAAATCCGCATGAGCGGTCATGGATGATCCTCGATCGACGGGTCTGGACAGAGCCGACGAGGCCGCGCGCCTTTCTGGCGACGACGGCGCACGAACAGTAACGGAGGCGGCTGCGAGAGCCGCCCGCGGCGTCAGGCGAGGGAGGGCGGTCCGCGCGGGCGACTGGCGAGCCGGTCGTGGCCGGGCAGGCGCGGATGGGTGGGGGCGTCGAAGGCGAGGGCTGCGCCGGGCGGGACGGGCGGGCTCAGCAGCACCGTCCGCGCAGGCGGCGGGGCATAGGCCAGGCCGAGCGCGCTGCAGCCGGTCTGGCAGCAGGCCGGCTGATGCGGAGGCGACGGATCGCCCGGCAGCGGGACGCTCTCGGCGCCCGGCGCACAGAGCGTCAGATGGGCGGCGCGGTCGAGCAGCGCAGGCCCGAGGCTCTGTCCGGAGAGGGCAGCGCCGAACAGCCCCTGCAGTACGAGCACATAGGCCGCGATGACCGCGACCCAGGATCTTGCACCGCAGAATCTTGCACTGATGGACTTGGCTGCGCTCAAGGACCGGCTCCCCGCTCCGTCGATAGCGAAGGGGGCGGGAGCTGTCCATCCGCGCAACCGCCGCAGCGCTCCTACGCTTTGACGTAGACGAAACGCTACAGCTCTCCCGCTTCGGGCGAAGGCAAATCCGCAGCCGAGTTGAGCCGACCCATGCCGCGCCGATACAGCGTCGCATGAGCCGCAGGCGCCAGCAGATCGGCATGCGGCTCGAACCCCGCGACCACCTTGTTGAACGCAACCGAGCCGCGGCGGGGGACGGAGCAATCGGGCTTGCCCTTGGGGCAGGCGCTGTAGTTGCAAAGCCGGCCGATATAGCGATCGCTTCCCGGCTCGAAGAGGAAGATCTCGACCTGGTGGCCCGCGACGCTCGGACCGACGCCCGCCGCATAGGCGTCGCGCAGGGCATGGTCGCGCGCCCGGCGCAAGTCGCCCAGCCGGTCCAGCTTCGACAGCCACACTGCGAGATCGGCGTCCTTGCATTCGTGCCAGATCTCGACGCCCGCCCGGCGGAACTCCCGGAAGCGTGGAACCTCCTTCCATAGCGGCTTGGCCAGCGAGCCGATCAAGGCGATGGCCTCGACGTCCTCGAACCTCGACAAGGCGTCCGTCACCACATCGGCAGCCATGCGCAGATCGTGCCGCCGCCTCAGCATCAAGCGGTTCTGCTCCGAGATCAGCGAGCGCCGCATCGGCCTCACCCCAGCAGCTTCATGAAGTTGCGCTTGCGCCCATGTCGCGCCTTGATATCCGAAAGATAGGCGGCCTGCTCGGCTGCATCTCGCAAGGGCCGCATCCGGCCGATCAGCGCGGCGGCGTCCTCATAGGCCGGACCGCCGCCGGCTCGCGCGAGCTCCTCCACGCGCTCGGCATAGACCGCCAGCGCCTGGTTCGGATGCGTCGACTCGCTGGCCCTGGCGAGCGCCTCCCTCACCGCCTGCGAGGCGCCGTGGGCGCGTACGCTGTCCCAGGCGGCATCGTGCCGCTTTGCCTCGACGAGGACGCGAACGAGGAGATCGGCCGGGTGATGCCATGCTGCCGGTGAAGCCACGTCGAGATCGCGCTGCAGGCGGCCGATGGCGCGCTCGGCCGCACCCTCGCCGCCGAGCGCCTGCAGTCGGCCGTAGAGGTTCAGGCTCGGCACCTTCTCGAAGGCGCGCCACAGATGCGTTTCGGCCTGCGCCGTCTGGCCCGCCGCCAGCAACAGATCGACGACGAAGCACACGAGCCGCTCATCGGGTCTGCCGTCCTCGAACAGGCACAGCCCTTCCTGCGCATGGCGCAAGGCTTCCTCCTCGCGGCCGTGGTCGCGGCAGAATGCGGCGAGTTGCAGAACCGCCCAGGGTGACGACAGGTTCTTGGCGCGCAGCGCGATGCGCAGCGCCACGTCACCGTCGCGCTCGGCAAAGAAATCCAAAATCGAGGCCAGCCTGTAGCCGTCCGCCTGAAATCCTCCGTCGCGGCTGGGGCCTATCCGGGCGGGCAGCCTGTCCCAGGCCGCCTGTGCCAGCCGGCGGTACTCGGCAAGTCCCTCCTTGCCCAGGACCTCCGCATATTGCGCCGCCGCAGCGTGGAAGGTGTCGTATTCGCCTTCGGTCTCGCGCCGGAACAGGTCGCGGGCGAGCGCCACCGGATCCGGCCTCGCGCCGCGGCAGGCTTCGAGATGGATTTGCTGCGCCTTCGCCAGCAGCATGCTGCCATGGCCATCGGAATCGTCGATGCTCTCGATCGCGTCCTCGATCTGCGAAATCGCGAAGCCGGCAAGCTCGAGCACCCGCGCGGCGTGCCGGCCGGACGTCGCTGCAGCCAGCATGTCGAGGACGCCGTCGACGGCTGCGGCCCACCGCCGCGCATCGTCATAATCGACGAAGCCGCGCGTGCGCGTCGCGGCACGGATTGCCGTCCGCAAGCGCGTTTCGAGCGCCGTGGCGTCGGGGTCGGCCGCCGCTGCGGCGATATCGAGCCTGTCGAGCAGAGCTGGATCGCGCTCCGCACTATCGATGATCATCGCAATCAGCTCATCGGTATTCCTCGTCTCGAGATGCGCGCGAATCCGTTGCAGCACGCTGCCGCTGCCGGCCTCGCCCGAGGCTGCCGCCGCGTTCGCCGCCAGGGCCGCCGCCACCATGTGCTTGCAGGCGCCGTCGCGGGCGAAAGCCGGGCAGGAACATTCGCCGGTGATTGCCGTTCCCTGGCCGGTGATCACAGTGCGGTAGTCGTCCATGCCGGCGACCCGGGCCAGCACGCGGTCCGGGCGGCTGTCGAGGATTTCGACCTTGCCCTCCCGAGCATAAGCCTCCCCGCGTGTGAAGACCTTGTCGCCCGCGCGTTCCTTGAGTGTACGCACGTCAAATCGGGGGCGGCGTTTCGATGTCATATCGGCGGTCGCAGCAATTCGTCGGTTGCGATGAGGCGAAGCGCCTTCTCCAGCGTCACGGCCTCATGGCGACGAAACCATTGGCCCGTGTGCCGGTGCCACATGACATCGAAGCGCCTCTCGCCCATGCGCGCCTCCAGGTGATCCAGCCGAGCGAAGGCCACATCGAATTCTTCACCGAGATTGTCGGCGAAACCGGAGCGGTAGCGCGTGATGAAACAGTATTTCGCTCCGCGCCACCGGCCGGTCATGTCGACGGGGTAATTGAACTCCGTGGGGTGGATTTCGGGCAGAAATCGCGGCTTGAGGGAGTCTGCGATCAAGCGCTCGCAGAGGGTCGCGATCCCAGCCTTCTCTTCCGGCGTCAGCGCCTTGCTCCGTACCATGCTGCTTTTGTCCACGAGAAGTCGTCACGGTCCAGACATGACGACGGCGGAGACGCGGCACCGACGCTCCGGCCCGGCGAACAGGAGGCGATCATGTAGCACGGGCAGGCAGCCCCGCAGGGTGGAGGGCATGCAGCGCCATCCCCCTCACTTCTCCAAGAAGGCCCTGATGGCGCCTTCCGCCTGCTTCATCGAGATGACGCCGTCGAGATGGCCGCGCGCGCCCTTGATGAAGACTTGCGTGACGTCGACGCCGCCCTTCTTCAGGGTGTCGGCGGTGTGGTCGACAGCGTCCGCCGTGAAGACGAGGTCCCTGGGCTGGGTGATCAGCAGCACCGGCGCCTTGATCTTCGTCGCGGCGTCCGCGAGCGAGGTGCCGCCGGCGGCGAAGAGCTGGTTCGCCTTGACCAGGTAGAGGAAGTGATTGGCGTCCGAGACCTTGGCGCGGGCCTCGCCGGCATTGTCGAGAACGCTCTGGACCTGGAAGCGGTTGGCGAGCGCCGCGGCCGGTGGTTCACCCTCCTTGGCCGGGCGGCGGCCGAAGGTGGCGTTGGCCCAGTCGGCATGGTTGGCCTGCAGCGTCACCGCCGTCAGCGCCTTGGCGAGGCCGGCGCTGGGTGGGGTCTTGCCGTAATAGTCGCCCTTGTTCCAGTTCGGATCGACCAGGATCGGCGCCGCCCAGACGTCGAGCCAGGCGATGAGTTGGGCGTCGGCCTCGCCCGCGCCGATGACCGGCATCGCCTTCGCGACCATTTCGGGATGGCTCGCCGCCCATTCGAAGGTCTGGAGCGAACCCATCGAGGGGCCGGCGACCAGGGCCAGCTTCCTGATGCCGAGGCTTTCGACCAGCGCCTTCTGGACGTTGACGAAGTCGCCGATGGTCACGACGGGGAAGTCGAGCGCATAGGGCCTGCCGGTGTCGGGGTTGATCGAGGCCGGGCCCGTGGTCGTGGTCTTCGGATCGCCGGTGTTCAGGTTCACCAGCGTGTCCGAGGACAAGACGAAATACTTGTCCGTATCGATCACCTTGCCCGGGCCGATGATCGCGTCCCAGTAGCCGGCAGCCGCATCCTTCGCGTCGTATTTGCCGGCGGCATGCGAGTTGGCGGAGAAGAAGTGGCAGATCAGGACGGCGTTGGACTTGTCGGCGTTGAGCGTGCCGTAGCTTTCCCAGCCGACCTTGACGTCCTTCAGGGTGCGGCCGCCCTGCGTCGTGTAGCTCGGCAGCGTGAAGACCTTCTTCTCGGTCATCAGTTCCTGGGCCGTCTGGGCCGTGGTTCCCTGGGCAGCGGCCGGCTGCGCCTCGATCATCGTCATCGCCATCCATCCCACGACGCCGGCCGTGGCCGCGATCCAGTGTTTCATGCGCTGGTTCCCCCGTTTCGATTTCCTGGCCCTGAACGGCCGTCGAGCGGCCTTGTCCGCATCCAAGCGGAATTCGGTGGGCAGAGGAAGCGGGAAGGTGAAACTCAGCGCAGCGGCAGCGGCGCGCCGCCGATCGCTCCCGCCGGGCGCAGCATCGCCTCCGACTCGATTTCGAGCGTCGGCGCATCGATCGGGCCGCGGAGGCTGAAGGGCAGCCGCAGCGCGCCGGCCGCGGGTTGGAGCAGGGCGGCCATGTCGAGCTCGCGCTCCGGCAGCGAGGCGGTGCCGAACAGCGTCAGCCGATAGCCGCTGCCTGCCATCTGCGTGTCGCTCAGGGTCAGGATGCCATTCATGATGGTGGCGTTGGCGCTGGCGGTCTCGAAGGCTGTCCTGCCCTGGCGCCAGTCGCGCATGGCGAGGCCCGGATTGCGCTCGGCGCGGCGCATCAGATCGCCGAAGGCGAAGCCGGCGAGTTCGCCCTGGCGCAGGCCGATCGTCGCCTTGCCGCTGAGCGAGCCGAGAATCTCGGGCAGCGAGCGCCCCAGCCCGTCGAGGCTGAACTGGAGATGGCCGGTGCCGCTGAGACGGGCGAACCGGGACAGGTCGGCGCCGGCCTGGCCGAAATTGACCTTGTCCAGCCCGGCGACGAGCTTGACGTCGATGCCGCCCGGCGTCGTTACGGCGAGGAAACGGCCCTTGGCGCTGCCGCCATAGGCATTGGCGCGCAGGATTCCGGTCTCGAAGCGCCCCTTCTTGACCAGAAGATAGGTCGCGACATCGTTCAGCTTCGCACCGTTGAGGCGGATAGTGTCGGCCGAGATGCGCAGGTCGATATCCTCGGCCGTCCAGGCCTCGAAGGGCAGGGGCGCGCCGCCGGCGGTCTCCGGCATCGCCGCGTCCAGGCGCGCGATCACGCGCCCGAGATCGAGCTCGGCGCCGGCCAGCGTCCCCGAGAGCGATGGGCGTCCCGCCGCCATGGTGAGGTTCAGCGCGCCGTCCAGCCGGTCGTCGTCGAGCCTTGCGACGACATTGCTCAAGGCGGTGTCGTGCGGCCTGATCCGCGCATTGGCGGTGAGGCTGAGCGCGCCGACCGACGAGGCCAGCCGGGGAGCTTCGCCGAACCAGCCGAGCAGTTCCGGCAGGGAGTGCGTGGTCAGGCTCAATTGCCCGTTGGTGGTGGGCTCCGGCGAACTGCTCCTGGTGCCGTCGAACTGCAGCTTCAGCAGTGGCGCGTTGACGCTGAGCGTCGTCCGGCCGCGTCCGCCGGCGAGCGGCCAGAGCAGGCTGATCTCAGTCGGAACGCCGCGCCAGTTCAGCGAACCGGCGACGGCGAGCGAATCCTGCGCCCCGCGCTCGTCGAGGGTCAGGTTGACGTCGCGCAGGATCGTCCGGATCGCGCCCTGCGCCCGTATGAAGATCGAGCCGCCGGTGACGACGATGCGGCTCTGGCCGCGCAGGCCCTGGAGATAGTCGAGCGGCGCCGCGAGCCGGTCGAAGAGGCCGTCGCTTTCGGCGGCGACGGCGACGTCGATCTGCGGGGCGACGAGATCGATCCTGTCGAAATCGATGCGCCCCGCGAACAGGGGCAGGAGCCTCGCGTGCGCCTTGATGCGCAGGGCGCGGCCCGAGACCTGGCCGTCACGCTGGCTGAAGCCGACATGGGACAGGCTGATTCGCGGCAGCGGCAACAGCGCGATCTCGGCGCGGTCCATCCCGGTCACGACGAGCCCGGTGCGCGCCTCGATCGCCGCGATGACGTGCTTCTCGACGCGCGCGACAGCGATGCTCCAGGATTGCAAGCCGAGCAATCCGAGCACGATGACGAGGCAATAGGCGAGAATCGAGGCGCGTCGCGTCATAAACTTTCGGACTGTCTGGACCTTCAGGACGTCACGGACTTCCGGGCCGGCTCGCGCCGACCCGCGGAGTTGGAATGCCCCCGGACGGTATCGCGATGCGATGCAGCCCGAGGCAGTTACCCGCCGCTTACCCAACAAGGAGGGGACATGAAGCAGCCCGAAATACGGCGCCCACCTTGCAGCATCATGTCCTGTAGCGTTGCCGGTTTAGGCCGATCCCCTCGATTTGTCGAGCCGGCTAGCTCGGCCGTCCACTGGCGCGTGCCAGTCTGATGGCCGGATAGAGGCCTGCGAGGACGATCAGGAGCCCCGCCAGCGCGCCGTCCTCGAACGAGCCGCGCGAGGCGTGGCCGTAGACGGTGGTGGCGAGCGTATCGACGTTCAGCGGTCGCAGCAGCAGCGTCGCCGGCAGTTCCTTCAGGCCATCGACGAAGACGAGCAGGGCGGCGGCGGCAATGGCCGGCCGAGCGAGCGGCCAATGCATCTTGCGCATCACCTCGGGCGCGCTGGCGCCCAGCGTGCGCGCGGCGTCGTCGATGCGGGGCGATATCCGCGACAGGCCGCTCTCGACGCCGGAGACGGCGATCGCCAGGAAGCGCACGACATAGGCAAGCACCAGCGCGGCGCCGGAGCCCATCAGCAACAGGCCGGGGTTGAAGCCGAACCAGCGCACCGCCGCATTGGCGAGGATGTTGTCGAAGCCGGCCAGCGGCACGAGCAGGCCCAGCGCGAGCACGGTGCCGGGCACGGCGTAGCCAAGCGTGGCGAGGCGCGAGAGTGTCGGCAGCCAGGATTCGCGCCCCTGCCTGCGGGCTGCGCCGATGCCGATGCCGAGCGCCACGACGATGCCGGCAGCGAGCCCCGACAGGATGACGGCATTGGCGAGGCTGCGCAGAAGCGCCGCGTCGGCCTGTTGCCAGAGATCGCGCCGGAGCACCTCGCCGGCCAGAAAGGCGATCGGCAGCACGGCGCCGAGGAGCACCGGCAGGGCGCAGGCGAGGCTCGCGGCGACGGCGGCGCGGCCGGCCAGCGGGACGCGACCGACGGCGCGCGGCTGGCGCACCGGCAGGGCGAAGCGGCGCTGGCCGCGCAGTTTTCCCTCGATCACAATCATGGTCACCACGAGCAGCAGCATGACGCAGGCGATCTGGGCGGCGCCCGCGAGCGAGTTGCGATTGACCCAGGTCGTGTAGATCGACAGCGTCAGCGAGCGCACGCCGAGATATTCGCTCGCCCCGATGTCGTTCAGCGTCTCCAGCAGCGCCAGCGTCATGCCGGCAGCGAGGGCGGGGCGCGCCATCGGCAGGCCGATGCGCCAGAACAGCCGCCCGCGGGAGGCGCCGAGCGTGCGGGCCGATTCGACGATCGTCGCCGCCTGCAGGCCGAAGAGCGCCCGCACGCTGAGATAGACGTAAGGATAGAGCACGATCGCCATGACGAAGATCGCGCCGGGCAGGCTGCGCGGATCGGGAAACCAGTAGTCGCGCAGCGAACGCCAGCCGGTCAGCTCCCGCAATGCGCCCTGGAGCGGCCCCTGGAAGCCGAGAAACTCCACATAGACGTAAGCCGTGATGTAGGTCGGCAGGGCCAGCGGCAGCACCAACAGCCATTCGAGCGAGCGCCGGCCGGGAAAATCGAACTGCGTCACCAGCCAGGCGGTGCCGACGCCGATGACGCCGCAAAGCAGGCCGACGCCGAGGAGGAGCATCCCGGTGTCAGCCAGGGCGGCGGGAATGACGTTCGCCGCCAGATGCGGCCAGATCGACGCTGCCTGCGAGGACAGCGCGGTAAAGGCGAGAGACAGGATCGGGAGTGCGACGAGGGCCGCGCCGAGCAGCGATGCCCAGACGAAACGCGTCGACGGCCGCCACGCGAGTGGCGACCGTCGTTTGTTGGCGAAGGGAGCGCTCAGGCTCAATTGTCGAAGCCGACCTTGTCGACGAGGTCAGCGGCAGCCTTGCGGTTCTTGGCGACGTCGCCGAGCGGCGTCGTATCCGGCGTCACGGCGCCGAGCAGCTTCACGGCGGCGCTTTCCTTGACGTCCGGATTGACCGGGAACTCGAAATTGCCGTCGGCATAGAGGGTCTGCGCCTTCTCGCCGAGCATGTATTCCAGCAGCTTGACGGCATTGTCCTTGTTGGGCGCGTTCTTGGCGATGGCTGCCGCCGAGACGTTCACATGGGTGCCGCCATTGGCGAAGGTCGTCTTCAGCGGCTTGATCGCGTCGTACCAGCCCTTCTGCTCGTTCGTCGCCTTGCTCATCAGCCCGATATAGTAGGTGTTGATGATGGCGATGTCGCACTGGCCCGAAAGGATGTCGCGCGCCACCTCGCGATCGCCGCCGCCGGGCTTGCGGGCGACGTTGGCCTTGAGCGCTTTGAGGTAGCTTTCCGTCTTCTCGGCGCCGTTACGGGCCAGATAGGCCGCGAAGAAGGCGTTGTTGTAGGGGTGCTGGCCGGCGCGGATGCAGAACTTGCCCTTCCACTTCGGGTCGGCGAGGTCCTCGTAGGTGATCGCGTCCTGCTTCACGCGGTCCTTGGAGACGACGACGATGCGGGCGCGCTGGGTCAGGGTGATCCAGTTGTCGCCCGGGCCGCGCAGGGCCGCGGGAACGGTCTTTTCGATCATCGCCGACTTGATCGGCTGGGTGATGCCGGCATCGGCGAGCGCGTTGATCTGGCCGACATCGACCATCAGCATGACGTCGGCGGGGCTGTTGGCGCCCTCGGCCGCGACGCGCTCCTGCAGGCCGTCCTTCAGGAACACGGCGTTGACCTTGATCCCGGTGTCCTTGGTGAAGGCCTCGAGCACCGGATTGAGAAGAGCGGGCTCGCGCGTCGTATAGAGGTTGACGCTCTGGGCCAGGGCGGGCGTGGCCAGCAGGCTGGCGCCCAGCGCCAGGGCGTGGAGATGGCTTTTTGCGATCATGCTTCGCTCCCTCGGATCAAAGCGCCAAGTGCGCTTTTGCGGAGCGATAGAGCCCCCCGGCCGGGGCGTCAATGCGATAATCCTTTTAAATCAAAGCGTTAAAACGTCGATGCTCTAGTTATTCATTAGAATAATTCGAATAACGGAGCCATCCTTCGGAAACATTTCGACATTTTCGGCGGGGTCGGGGCGTAGGAGTTCTGTCGGGCGACTTTGGTCGCTCCTTATTGTGACGTGTTCGTGAGCGAGATGACGCGGACGGCGTGGCGCCGGGTGGGGTCGAGCGAGCCGCGGAGCGTGAAGCCCTCATTCGCATCGCTGGCGACGCTGTCGTCGTGGAGGCTCGCCTCGCGCAGGCGCATCTGCCGGCGCAGGCCGCGGGCGTCGGCCTCCATGCGGGAGATGCCGACGCGCTCGTCGATCTGCTTGCGCTGGCCGCTGCTCAGTTCCGGGGCGCTGCGGAAATCGCGGAAGTCGCGCGTGCTGTAGGGCCAGTTCGAGCCACCGACGAAGGTCCTGACCTTGCCGTCGAGCACGACGCTGTCGCCGGGACGCAGGGTGAAGTCGCGCAGCAGCGAGACACGGCGCTCGCCAGCCTGGACGATGGCTGGACGGCAGGCTGCGGCATCCTTCGTGGTCTCGTGGCTCCAGGCCATGGGCAGGGCGTCGTAGCGCTTGCCGTCGGCGGCCTGTGCGTCGCCGATATTGGCGGAGCCGGCGGCGACGCGGAAGACCTTCACCGGGATGCCGGGGTTCATCGCCTGGCAGAGCGCCTCATGCGCCTTCATGTCCGAGGCGGCGCGCAGATAGCCGATCGGGGCGTGGAAGCCGTCGCAGAGGCGCACGCAGATGGTGCGCGCGACATCGGCCGCGCCGGAGACGGTGTCGAGCCGGGCCTGGGTCGTGCGTTTGGCCTGCCGCTTGGGGGCGTCGGCCGCGGTGCGTTGCCGGAAGGGGTTGAGCCCAACCGGCGGATGCGCGATCCGGCCGTCGGGCTCGGTCCGGAACAGCGGGATCTGCCAGCCGGAGCGGGCGGGGGCATAGGCCGAGGCGCGTGGCTGGCCCGCGACGTGACCGCTCTGCTGGAGAGCCTGACGGTTGGCGAATTCCTGGCGGTTGGCGAATTCCTGGCGATGGAAGGCGCGGATGCCGGCATCGTCCTCGGCCTGGACCAGCGAGACGGTGAAAACCGCGCCGCCGGCGCCCAGCGCCAGACCCAGCGCAGCCATGGCGGCAAGGCGCGCGGGCTTGCCGGCGCGCGGCTGAGTTCCACTGCCAATTTTTTCGGTGCAAGCGCCTGGGGCGACACTGCTTTCGTCGCGGGCTGGAGCCCGCGCCGGAACTTCACGGACACGCAACATCGCGTCGACTCCACCCTACGCTTGTCTACCCGTCCGCCGCCTGCAGGGTGTAGTTTACTTTCCGTTAAGCTTCAACGTCGGCACGGGCCGCAGCCGGCAAAACAGGCTGCGATGCTTAACGCGCCGCGCCGGCGCTCTCGTACTGGCCCGGTCTGCGATGATCCACGGCGATGCTTGCGCGGGGCTTGCGCCGCCTACAGCACGGCGAGAACGACGCCCACCCACATGCCGAACAGGACGGCGACGCCGATCGCGAAGATCGTCGAGCGGACGCGAAGGTCGTTCGAGCCGACATGCACCAGCGTATGCGCCACGCGGGTCGCGACATAGGCCCAGGCGAGGGCCGCCATGATGTAGTTGGTGGCCCCGACCTCCATCGCCAGCATGATCAGCGCGAAGAAGATGAGAGGCGTCTCGAACTGGTTCGAGAAATTCGCCGCCGCGAGCCTGGCGGGCTCGGGATAAGCCGCCGTCGAGATCGCGACATCGGCTATGCTGACCTGCTTGGTGGCGAAGGCCGTCTTGCGCCGCAGGAACATGATGACGAGGACGATGAAGATCCAGAGGATCAGGGCCAGCGAAGGATAGACCAGCTTGAGCGACATCAGCGTCCCCGATCGTCGCGCAGCGTGGCGTCAGGCCGACGCTGCGTGATCGGGAGCGAAGCCAAGATGCCCGCCGAATGCAAGCGCGGCGGGCCCGAATGGACCCGCCGCGCCGAAGATGACAGTGGATAGCTGCGCTGTCAGGAGCGCGTCGGATAGTTCGGGCTCTCGCGCACGATCGTCACGTCGTGGACATGGCTCTCGCGGAGGCCCGCGCTGGTGATGCGGATGAAGCGCGCCTTGGCCTGGTAGTCCTTCAAATCCTTGCCGCCGACATAGCCCATCGCGGCGCGAAGTCCGCCGGCGAGCTGGTGCAGCACGCCGGAGACCGGGCCCTTATAGGCGACCTGGCCCTCGATGCCTTCCGGCACCAGCTTGAGCGCATCCTTGATGTCCTGCTGGAAGTAGCGATCGGCGGAACCGCGCGCCATCGCCCCGACCGAGCCCATGCCGCGATAGGATTTGTAGGAGCGGCCCTGGTAGAGGAAGGTTTCGCCCGGGGTCTCGTCGGTGCCGGCCAGAAGCGAGCCGACCATTGCGCAGGAAGCCCCTGCCGCCAGGGCCTTGGCGAGATCGCCCGAATATTTGATTCCGCCATCGGCGATGACCGGGATGCCGGCCTTGGCTGCAGCGTTGGCTGCATCCATCACGGCGGTGAGCTGGGGCACGCCGACGCCGGCGACGATGCGGGTGGTGCAGATCGAGCCCGGGCCGATGCCGACCTTGATGGCGTCCGCGCCGGCGTCGATCAGCGCCTGGGCGCCGCCGGCGGTGGCGACATTGCCGGCGATGATCTGGACGGCGTTGGAGAGTTTCTTCACCCGGGCCACGGCCTCGAGCACCTTGGACGAATGGCCATGGGCGGTGTCGACGACGATCAGGTCGACGCCGGCATCGACCAGCATTTCCGAGCGCTCATAGCCGAGATCGCCGGTGGTGGTCGCGGCCGCCACCAGCAGGCGGCCCTTGGCGTCCTTGGCGGCGCTGGGATGGGCGACCTGCTTTTCCATGTCCTTGACGGTGATCAGGCCGATGCAGCGGTAGTGGTCGTCGACGACGAGCAGCTTCTCGATGCGGAACTGGTGCAGCAGCCGGCGCGCCTCGTCCTGGGTGACGCCCTCGCGCACGGTAATCAGCCGGTCCTTGGTCATGATCTCCGAGACGGGCTGTTCGGGGTTGGCGGCGAAGCGGACGTCGCGGTTGGTGAGGATGCCGACGAGCTTGCCCTTGTGGCCCTGCGGACCACGCTCGACCACCGGGATGCCGGAGATCGAATTGTGCTTCATGATAGCCAGCGCATCGCCCAGCGTCTCGTCGGGGAAGATCGTGATCGGGTTGGCGACCATGCCCGATTCGAACTTCTTGACGAGGCGGACCTGAGCGGCCTGCTGGTCGGCCTCGAGATTGCGGTGCACGACGCCGAGGCCGCCGGCCTGCGCCATGGCGATCGCCATCTTGGCTTCCGTCACCGTGTCCATCGCCGAGGCGATGATCGGCAGGTTCAGCGAGATCGTCTTGGTGAGCTGGGTGCGGATGTCGACATCGGCCGGCATCACCTCGGACGGGCCGGGCTCGAGGAGCACGTCGTCGAAGGTGAAACCGTCGCGAATCAGGCCGTCTAGGGAAAGCGTCATCGTCAACTCCGACACCGGCTCTGGCCGGCTCTGTTGCGGTCTCGCGGAGGGCGCCCGCGACCGGGTTGACGAGGCCCGTTAGCATGCGCCCGCCGCCGCCGCTAGAGCGCCGCAGCGAATATTTTGCAATGCGGCGATGCGCGGCGGCGGGCGCGGCGGAGCTAGTGGCGCTGCCTCGGCTGCGCCGCTCTGGTCGCGGCCGCCGGCGCGTCGGGCGCGACGCCGACGCAGCCCATGCCCATCATCATGCCGCCGCGTGCGTCGGCCATGGCGGTGCAGTCGTTCTGGCGGATGCAGGCGCGCTCTCGCGCCATGTCGCCATAGCCCTGGGGGGAGGTCTTGAAGGTGCAAGTCTGATGCCAGTCGGTATCCATCGCTCTTGCGGGAGAGGGCGCGGCCAACATGGCTGCGCCGGCGCAAAGGGCGAGGGCGACTGCCCGCCAGCCGTTGCGGAGGGCGGGGAGGTGAGGTCGGTCGAGCATCGGACGTCTCCAGATCGTTGGCAAAAACAAGCGCCCCTTCGATGTCCGGGCCATGACGGACTTCCCATCACATGGGAGGCGGTGATCGCCGCGGACACTGTGCGTGGCGCATGACGGGGCTGCCTTTGACGGTAGTCGAGATGCTCAGCGCATGGCGGTAATGCGCGAGGCGAGGCCTGCGGGACCGACTTGTCCTCGTCACGTCCGATTCGTGCGGCTAAGGCAGAGCGTCGTTCACGCGAGGGCCGATAATCTTGCAGCGCGCCAAACTCCTGCCCCTGATCGTCGCCTGCGCGCTGTTCATGGAGAACACCGATTCGACGGTGATCGCGACGTCGCTGCCGGTGATCGCGCAGTCGCTCGGCGAGGATCCGATCGCGCTGAAGCTCGCGCTGACCTCCTATCTCGTCAGCCTCGCGGTGTTCATCCCGATCTCGGGCTGGATGGCGGATCGCTATGGCGCCCGCACGATCTTCCGGGCCGCGCTAGGCGTGTTCATGCTCGGCTCGGTCCTCTGCGCATTGTCGAATTCGCTCGGCGCCTTCGTCGGCGCGCGCTTCGTGCAGGGCATGGGCGGGGCGATGATGGTGCCGGTCGGACGGCTCGTCATCCTGCGCAGCGTCAGCAAATCCGAGCTGGTCGGCGCGCTCGCCTATCTGACCGTGCCGGCGCTGGTCGGCCCTGTCGTCGGTCCGCCGCTCGGCGGCTTCATCACGACCTATTTCGACTGGCGCTGGATCTTCTTCATCAACATCCCGATCGGGATCGTCGGCATCGTGCTGGCGAGCCTGTTCTTCGAGGATGTGCGCGAGGAGGACGTCGCCCCGCTCGACATCAAGGGCTTCGTCCTGTCGGCCTTCGGCTTCGCCAGCCTGATGCTGGGGCTCGCGACCGGCGGGCGCCATCTCGTGCCGGAAGCGGTGTCCTATGCCTGCGTCGCGGCCGGGATTGCGGCGCTCGTCGCCTACTGGTTCCATTCGCGCCGCGTCGCCCATCCGGTGCTGTACCTGTCGCTGCTGCGGATCCCGACCTACCGGATCGGCGTGATCGGCGGCTCGATCTTCCGCACCGGCATCGGCGCGATCCCGTTCCTGCTGCCGCTGATGCTGCAACTCGGCTTCGGGCTCGACGCGCTGCAGTCGGGGCTGATCACCTTCGTTTCGGCAGCGGGCGCACTCCTGATGAAGACGGCGGCGAAGACCATCCTGGCGCGCTTCGGCTTCCGGCGGGTGCTGACCTTCAACGCCGTGGTCGGCGCAGCTTTTCTTGCGGCATCGGGCCTGTTCACGCCGCTGACGCCGCACTGGCTGATGCTGTGCGTGCTGCTGATCGGCGGCTGCTTCCGCTCGCTGCAATTCACCGGCATCAACGCGCTGAGCTATGCCGACGTCTCCAACAAGGAGATGTCGAGCGCGACCAGCCTGTCGAGCGTGGCGCAGCAATTG